>NZ_WWJY01000969.1 GCF_009865405.1 Streptomyces sp. SID3212
CGCGCCCAGCGGTCCCGGCGCGCCCCGGTGCCGGCCCCCGCTGGGCCCGCCGCCGTGCTGCGGCGCCTGGGGGTCCTGGAGGTCGTGCCGCTCGTGCGGCTGCTCGTACTGCGAGCGGTCGGGACCCTGCGGCTGCCGGTAGTCGTGCTGCGGCTGCTGGGGGCGGGTGGTGGCGTACGGATCACGGTCCTGGTAGCCGCCGAGCCGGGGCTGCCACGCGAGGTCGTCCTGGGACTGCGGCCAGACACCGGGGTCGGGGCGCTGGCGCTGCTGGTAGTCCGGGTACGCGGGGCGTACCGACGGCATCCCGTCGTCCTGCGGGCGGTGCCCGTAGTTGTCGTATGTATCTGTCTGCCGCTGCTCGTCGTGGAGCGAGGACTGGTAGCGGTGCTGCTGGGGTACGGCGGGGGCGGGCGCGGGCTCGCCGGCCGAGTCGTCCACGGTGATCGCGATCCGGATGGGCCGGCCGCACTCGTGGCTCAGGGTCTCGCTGATCAACGGGGCGAGACGGCCCTCCAGGACCCGCTTGCCCCACTCGTTCGGGACGGCGAGCAGCGCCGTGTCGGCCACCAGCGCGAGAGGCTGGCAGCGCTCGATCCACTGCTTGTCCTTGGGCTCGACGCCCTGCTGGCCCTCCCTGAGGAGTTGCTCCAGCACTCGTGGCCACACTGCGGCAAGATCGGCAGGTACATCAGCCACAAGGCACGCTCTCTCACAGGTCCCACGAATATGTGGTTCTCGGGACGGGGTGGGAAGACCGGCGGAAAAAGAGCCGGAGTTCCGTCACGGTAGTCAGGCCGGGGTCCGACGTTCAAGTCGTTGTCCACAGCCTGTGCACAATGGGAGGTGGCAGCTCACTGGTTTGACCGGATGGCGTAGCCGCGCGTACCGTGACCAGGTCGAGTTGTCGATGGCTGCTGCCGCCTGCCTCCGATGGGCAAAGATCACGATCTGTGGTTGTGAAGCGGTGCACTCGGGCGTGGACGCGAGCTTCTCGTGGGCGCACGGTGACAGCCAGGCGACGCCCCGCCATCACTTATCACTTTCTGGAGCCCTCGAGTGAGCAAGCGCACCTTCCAGCCGAACAACCGTCGTCGTGCGAAGACCCACGGCTTCCGTCTGCGCATGCGCACCCGTGCCGGTCGTGCGATCCTCGCGACCCGCCGTGGCAAGGGTCGCGCCCGTCTGTCCGCCTGATCACCTACAGGTCATGACGTGCTGCCTTCCGAGAATCGGCTGAGGCGGCGCGAGGACTTCGCGACCGCGGTACGCCGAGGACGCCGGGCCGGACGCCCGCTTCTTGTCGTCCATCTGCACAGCGGTGCAACGGACCCGCACGCGCCTGGGGAGAGCGCTTCCCCGGTACGTGCGGGTTTCGTCGTAAGCAAGGCTGTGGGCGGGGCGGTGGTGCGGACCCGGGTGAAGCGAAGACTTCGCCATCTCATACGCGACCGACTGCTTGAGCTGCCCCCCGGTAGCCTGGTTGTCGTACGGGCGCTACCCGAAGCGGGTGACGCCGAATATGAACGACTGGCCCGAGACCTGGACGCCGCTCTTCAGCGGCTGCTGGGAGGGGGCACGCGATGAAGTACCCGCTGCTGGCTCTGATCAAGCTGTACCAGTGGACGATCAGCCCGCTTCTGGGCCCCGTCTGCCGGTACTACCCGTCGTGTTCGCACTACGGGTACACGGCCATCGACCGGCATGGCGCGGTGAAAGGCACGGCGCTGACCGCCTGGCGCATTCTGCGGTGCAATCCGTGGTCGCCAGGTGGTGTGGACCATGTCCCGCCGCGCAAGCGCCCGCGTTGGCACGAACTGCTGCGCAACGCGTGGCGGGGCAGCAAGAGCGGGCACTCCGTCGCCGGCGTGCCTTCCGGGGCGTCGGCCCCCGAACCTCCCAGTCCGGCCGCAGAGACCTCGCCCAAAGCTCAAGGAGCCTGATTAGTGGACACGATTGCCGGATTCTTCAGTTTCATCACCACGCCAGTCTCGTGGGTCATTGTCCAATTCCACAGTCTGTACGGGGCGATCTTCGGGCCCGACACGGGCTGGGCCTGGGGCCTGTCCATCGTGTCCCTGGTGGTACTGATCCGGATCTGTCTGATCCCGCTTTTTGTGAAGCAGATCAAGTCGACCCGGAACATGCAGGTCCTCCAGCCCAAGATGAAGGCGATCCAGGAGCGCTACAAGAACGACAAACAGCGCCAGTCCGAAGAGATGATGAAGCTGTACAAGGAGACGGGTACCAACCCGCTCTCCTCGTGTCTTCCGATCTTGGCGCAGTCCCCGTTCTTCTTCGCGCTCTACCACGTGCTGTCGAGCATCGCCAACGGCAAGACGATGGGCGTGATCGACCAGGGCTTGCTGGACAGTGCCCGTAAGGCGCACATCTTCGGCGCCCCGCTGGCGTCGAAGTTCCTGGAGAGCAGCTCGAAGGTCGAGGCGCTGGGCGCGTCGCTGACCAACGTGCGCATCGTCACAGCGATCATGATCCTTCTGATGTCGGCGTCGCAGTTCTACACGCAGCGCCAGCTGATGACGAAGAACGTCGACCTGACGGTCAAGACGCCGTACATGCAGCAGCAGAAGATGTTGATGTACATCTTCCCGGTCATCTTCGCCGTCACGGGCATCAACTTCCCCGTCGGTGTTCTCGTCTACTGGCTGACCACGAACGTGTGGACCATGGGCCAGCAGATGTACGTGATCAACCAGAACCCGACACCGGGCAGCAAGGCGCAGGACGCGTACCTCGGGCGTCTGCTGAAGAACATCACGACGCACGAGCAGGTCAAGTCCAAGCGAAAGCGGACGATCGTCGGAGCGATTGTGGCCAAGGGGCCCGACCGCAACGACAACGAGCGTAAGTTCTTCCTGAACCTGGCGAAGGCGGGCCTGGTGCCCCAGGCCGACGGCACGGTGGTCAAGAGCGACACGGTGGCGGCCGAGGCCGAGGCGGGCGCCGCCGCGGCCCGGCGGCAGCAGCCGAAGCGCCTGACCAAGGCGCAGCGCCAGGCGGCGGCCGCCCAGGCGACGGCGGACCAGAAGCCGGCCGGTCACGCGCCGGAGAACAAGGCGGCGGACGACGCCGCTCCGGTGGCGAAGACCTCGCTGGAGAAGCAGGACGAGCCGCGGGACTCCACGTCCAAGCCGTCGGGCAAGCCCGCCGCCGGTTCCTCCCCACGCCAAGCCAAGGCGGGACAGCGCAAGGGCCAGCAGCGGCCCAAGCACCCGTCCAAGAAGTAACGAAGGAGTCCATCCGTGACGGAAGGCACCATCTCCGCCGCCGCCGAGGGGGGCGACACCCTGACCCGCCTTGAGCAGGAAGGGGAGATCGCGGCCGACTACCTCGAAGGCCTGCTCGACATCGCCGACCTCGACGGTGACATCGACATGGACGTCGAGGCCGACCGGGCCGCGGTTTCGATCATCAGCGACAGCGGCCGGGATCTCCAGAAGCTCGTCGGGCGTGACGGCGAGGTTCTGGAGGCGCTCCAGGAGCTGACGCGGCTCGCGGTGCACCGGGAGACCGGGGACCGCAGCCGGCTGATGCTCGACATCGCCGGCTTCCGGGCGAAGAAGCGCACCGAGCTCGCCGAGCTGGGTGCCAAGGCAGCGGACGAGGTCAAGTCCACCGGTGCCCCGGTGAAGCTCGATCCCATGACGCCTTTCGAGCGCAAGGTCGTGCACGACGCGGTCGCCGCCGCGGGTCTGCGCAGTGAGTCCGAGGGCGAGGAGCCGCAGCGCTTCGTCGTGGTCCTCCCTGCCTGATCGCACCTCTCTTTTCGGCCCCGCCCTGTTCGCAGGCGGGGCCGAATTTTGTCAGCCTGTTAGTCAGCCGCCCTCGGGGTGGTTCGGTACGGAAGGACGGTCCCCGTGACAGAGGCAGCAGAGCTTTCCCCTCCGCCGGACGAGGCGCGGACTCTTTTCGGCGCGTCCTTCTCCTCGGCGGTCCGCTACGCGGAGCTGCTGGCGGACGCGGGGGTCAAGCGCGGCCTGATCGGGCCGCGGGAGGTTCCGCGCCTCTGGGAGCGGCATCTGCTGAACTGCGCGGTGCTGTCCGAGGTCGTCCCGGAGGGGGTGACGGTCTGCGACGTCGGCTCGGGCGCGGGGCTGCCGGGCATACCGCTGGCCCTGGTGCGGCCGGATCTCAAGATCACGCTGCTGGAGCCGCTGCTGCGGCGTACCAACTTTCTCCAGGAAGTGGTCGAGCTGCTGGGGCTGGACCACGTCACGGTGGTCCGTGGGCGGGCCGAGGAGGTCCTGGGCACCCTGCCGCCGGTCCATGTGGTGACGGCGCGCGCGGTGGCCCCGCTGGACCGCCTGGCGGGCTGGGGAGTGCCGCTGCTGCGTCCCTACGGGGAGATGCTGCTCCTGAAGGGCGACACCGCCGAGGAAGAGGTCAAGGGGGCCAGGGCCGCGCTCAGCAAGCTCGGCGTGCTGGAGGCCTCGGTGCTGCGGGTCGGGGAGGGTGTGGTGGATCCGCTGGCCACGGTGGTGCGGGTGGAGGTCGGGGAGAGCCCCGGTGGCGTACGGTTCGCAGCGAAGCGGGCGAAGGCCGCGCGGACCAGCCGTACGCGACGGCGCCGCTGAGCCGTACAGTCCGTAGTGCCTATCAGTGATGCTCCATACAAGCTGCCATACCTACGCATTGCGGAGTGTCGTGACGGTCTGAACCTGCGGCGGATGCATCGTGTTTCACGTGAAACACCGTTCATTGCTTCAGGGAATCATCGGCCGTGGCCGCGCGGCAGCGACGCCGCGTGGTCGAAAGTCCCTCGTTCGAGGCATGGGGTTGTCCACAGAGGTGGATTCATCCACAGAACCACGGGCCTCACTGGTTCACGACCCCGAAAGCATGGCAGGCTCTATTCATTGCGAGTCTGAAGTCGAGGAGAGTGAATCCTTGCGGTCCGACGCCAACATCGCGGGACCGATGACCGATCCGGTCCCCGGTCCCCGTACTGAGTCGGCGGGGGAGGATGTTTCACGTGAAACACCGCCCCCGATGGACGACACCCCCATTGGCCGTGCCGCTCAACTGGCGGTGGAGGCTCTCGGCCGCGCCGGCGAGGGCTTGCCCCGCCCGGAGCAGACGCGTGTCATGGTCGTCGCCAATCAGAAGGGCGGGGTGGGGAAGACCACCACGACGGTCAACCTGGCCGCCTCGCTCGCGCTGCACGGCGCGCGCGTTCTGGTGATCGACCTCGATCCCCAGGGGAACGCCTCCACGGCGCTCGGGATCGACCATCACGCCGAAGTCCCCTCGATCTATGACGTCCTGGTGGAGAGCAGGCCACTGTCCGAAGTGGTCCAGCCTGTACCCGACGTCGAAGGCCTCTTCTGTGCCCCGGCCACCATCGATCTCGCCGGTGCGGAGATCGAACTGGTGTCGCTGGTGGCGCGGGAGAGCCGGCTCCAGCGGGCGATCGACGCGTACGAGCAGCCGTTGGACTACATCCTCATCGACTGCCCGCCGTCGCTCGGCCTGCTGACCGTCAACGCGATGGTCGCCGGCGCGGAGGTGCTGATCCCCATCCAGTGCGAGTACTACGCGCTGGAGGGGCTGGGTCAGCTCCTGCGTAACGTCGACCTGGTCCGTGGCCATCTCAACCCCACGCTGCACGTGTCGACGATCCTGCTCACCATGTACGACGGCAGGACCCGTCTTGCCTCGCAGGTGGCGGAGGAAGTACGCAGTCACTTCGGGAAGGAGGTGCTGCGGACGAGCATCCCTCGGTCCGTGCGCATCTCGGAGGCGCCGAGCTACGGCCAGACGGTGCTGACGTACGATCCGGGATCCAGCGGGTCCCTGTCCTACCTCGAAGCCGCCCGTGAGATCGCTCTTCGGGGAGTCGGGGTGCACTATGACGCCCAGCAGGTCCATGTGGGCAGCCAGAACAACCAGCAGATGTCGGAGGGGATCCAGTGAGTGAGCGACGTAGAGGGTTGGGGCGTGGGCTTGGTGCGCTGATCCCTGCCGCTCCCCCGGAGAAGCAGGTGCCCTCCACCGGAGTGGCCACGGCGTCTCCGGGAGCGACGCCGATGCTGACCGCCGAGCGGGGTGTGGCGGCGGCGAAGGTCACCGCCCTCCCGTCGGCGGCTTCGGTGCCGGACGCGGAGAGGATCATCCCGGAGCAGGACGAGGCGCCCGAGCCCGCCCCGGCGGCCGGCGCGCACTTCGCCGAGCTGCCGATCGACTCCATCACGCCCAACCCGCGGCAGCCCCGCGAGGTGTTCGACGAGGACGCCCTCGCGGAACTCGTCACCTCCATCAAGGAGGTGGGGCTCCTCCAGCCCGTCGTCGTACGGCAGGTGGGTCCTGAGCGCTACGAGCTGATCATGGGCGAGCGGCGCTGGCGGGCCTGCCGGGAGGCCGGCCTGGAGCGCATTCCCTCGATCGTCCGCGCCACGGACGACGAGAAGCTGCTGCTCGACGCGCTGCTGGAGAACCTGCACCGCGCCCAGCTGAACCCGCTGGAAGAGGCCGCGGCCTACGACCAGTTGCTCAAGGACTTCAACTGCACGCACGACCAGCTGGCCGACCGGATCGGGCGCTCGCGTCCGCAGGTCTCCAACACGCTGCGCCTGCTGCGGCTCTCTCCCTCCGTGCAACGCCGGGTCGCCGCAGGGGTCCTGTCGGCGGGTCACGCCCGGGCGCTCTTGGCCGTGGAGGACTCCGCGGAGCAGGACCGGCTGGCTCACCGCATCGTGGCGGAAGGGCTCTCGGTGCGGTCGATCGAAGAGATCGTGAAGCTGATGGAATCGGGGCCGCAGGCCGGTCCCAAGGCCAAGGGGCCCCGGGCCGGGGCCCGGCTGTCCCCGGCGCTGGGCGATCTCGCCTCGCGCCTGTCGGACCGCTTCGAGACCCGGGTGAAGGTCGACCTGGGGCAGAAGAAGGGAAAGATCGTCGTCGAGTTCGCCTCGATGGACGACCTGGACCGGATCCTTGGCACGCTGGCCCCCGGTGAGGGCCGGATCCTCGACCAGGTCCTCACCGAGGACGCCGGGGAGGACGACGAGAGCTGAGGCTCGTGAACGGGCCACGGGGCGGGCTGTGTTCTCCGGTTACCGGAACACAGCCCGCCCTTTGCTGTCTCTCGGTGTGCGAGGAACCCTGAGGTGGATACGATTCGTTCTGGTATGGCGCATCCATTGTGATCCGCGACGTGCGAGGGAAGTGGGGAACAGCCTCTATGGGGCGTCGGCTTGTACCGCTCACGCTGGACAACCTTCCGGACCTCCCCCCACGCTGCCGGGCGTGTGTCTTCTGGGAGCTGGATCCGGTCAGCGGAGAAGCCGCGGTGAAAGCGGGCACACCCGAGGCGGAGAAAGAGGCGTGGATCTCCGCCGTCCTGCTGGAGTGGGGATCGTGCGGCCGGCTCGCGTATGTCGACGACGTGCCCGTGGGCTATGTGCTGTACGCGCCTCCCGCGTACGTGCCACGGGCCACGGCCTTTCCGACGAGCCCGGTCTCCCCTGACGCCGTCCAGCTGATGACCGCCTGGATCGTGCCGGAGTACCAGGGGCAGGGACTGGGCCGCGCGATGGTGCAGACCGTGGCGAAGGATTTGCTGCGGCGGGAGTTCAAGGCCGTCGAGGCGTTCGGCAACGCGCGCTGGAAGGAGCCGGCCTGTGTGTTGCCCGCCGATCACCTGCTGGCGGTCGGCTTCAAGACCGTCCGCCCCCATCCGACGTACCCGCGGTTGAGGCTGGAGCTGCGCACCATGCTCTCGTGGAAGGAAGACGTGGAGCTGGCGCTGGACCGGCTGCTCGGCAAGGTCCACAAGGAGCCCGCGCTCCGGCCGTTGTGAGCCGGGGGCCGGTCGGCCCGTACACGCGGAACGGGCCCACCCTGGCGGGATGGGCCCGTTTCACGTGAAACATCGCGAGGCGTCAGGCCTTGGTGACCTGCTCACCGATGAAGCCCTCCAAGTCGCGCACCAGCGCGGCCTTGGGCTTCGCGCCGACGATGGTCTTGGCGACCTCGCCGTTCTGGTAGACGTTCAGCGTCGGGATGGACATGACGCCGTACTTCGCTGCGGTGGCCGGGTTCTCGTCGATGTTCAGCTTGACGATCTCGATCTGGTCCCCGTGCTCAGCAGCGATGGCTTCCAGCGACGGAGCGATCTGGCGGCAGGGTCCGCACCATTCGGCCCAGAAATCCACCAGAACGGGCTTGTCACTCTTGAGAACGTCTTCTTCGAATGAAGCGTCGGTCACATGCTTCAGGGCGCCGGCCACGGCGGCCTCCTTCGGGTTGTGGGTGGGGCAGGGGTGAAGTGGATCGTGCCGGTCAGAAGGTCGCGGTCTTCTCGGGCTCGGCGGTGTGCGCGTTGTCCGCGTCGCTCAGCGCCGCGAGGAAGCGCTCGGCGTCGAGGGCGGCGGAACAGCCGGTGCCCGCGGCGGTGATCGCCTGGCGGTAGGTGTGGTCGACGACGTCGCCGGCGCCGAACACACCGGACAGGTTCGTCCGCGTCGACGGGGCGGCCACGGTGAGGTAGCCCTCGTCGTCGAGGTCGAGCTGGCCCTTGAAGAGCTCGGTCCGGGGGTCATGGCCCACCGCGATGAACAGACCGGTCACCGCGAGCGCGGAGGTCTCGCCCGTCGTGGTGTTGCGCAACGTCAGGCCCGAGAGCTTCTGATCGCCGTGGATCTCCGCGACCTCGCTGTCCCAAGCGAACTTGATCTTGGGGTCGGCGAACGCGCGGTCCTGCATGGCCTTGGAGGCCCGCAGGGTGTCGCGGCGGTGGACGATCGTGACGGACTTGGCGAACCGCGACAGGAAGGTGGCTTCCTCCATCGCGGTGTCACCGCCACCGATCACGGCGATGTCCTGGTCCTTGAAGAAGAACCCGTCACAGGTGGCACACCAGGAGACGCCACGCCCGGAGAGCGTGTCCTCGTTGGGCAGACCGAGCTTGCGGTGCTGGGACCCGGTCGTGACGATCACTGCCTTGGCACGGTGGACCGTGCCCGCGGTGTCGGTCACGGTCTTGATCTCACCGGTGAGGTCGACGGCGATCACATCGTCGGGAACCAGCTCGGCGCCGAAGCGCTCCGCCTGTGCCCTCATGTTGTCCATCAGATCCGGACCCATGATGCCGTCACGGAAGCCGGGGAAGTTCTCCACATCGGTGGTGTTCATCAGCGCACCGCCTGCGGTCACCGCTCCCTCGAAGACCAGCGGCCGCAGTGCCGCACGCGCTGTGTACAGCGCCGCGGTGTAGCCGGCGGGCCCGGAACCGATGATGATCACATTACGGACGTCGCTCACGGGATTCTTCCTCGTCTCTGCAGACTGCTTACTGCCTACTGGGGCCAGATCCACGACCTACACCCACGCAACGGATCCTACGGGTCTTACATTCCCGTGGACCCGTGACGGCGCGGAGGGGTGGTCAGTGGCGCGGGTAGGAGTGCGTCAGCAGGACGGTGCCCTTGCCGGTGGGGGCGGTGTCGACGCAGGCCGCGTCGATCACGTACGCCTGGACCCTGGTGCTGTCGTCCGCCTGCGGCATGATCACGAGGTAGGCGCTGCTGCCCTGGTAGACGCCCTGCTCGATGGCGAGGACGGGGTCGGTGCGGCCGGTGCCCAGCTGGACGCAGGCCGGGACCGGGGGCGCGGACTGCAACAGGGGAGTGTTGGTCGTCCGCTCGTCCGCGCCGGGGTTGTCCTGCTGCGGCCGGAAGCTCTTCTGTCCTGAGGACTCGCCTGAGGACGCGGAAGGGTCGGTGGCGAGCAGGGCATCCACCCGCTCCTGGAGGTCCCCCTCCGAGATCACGTGGGGGCCGACCGGGGCGGACTTGGCCGCTGAGGCGGAGTCGGCGGAGCTGGCGCCCTGGGACGACGTCGCGATCGAGTGGAGCAGGAAGACGCTCACGCCGACGGCCGCGGTGCCGAAGAGGGCACCGAGGACGGTGTTACGGCGACGACGGCGGCTCCGGGCGGTCCGGCCGGGGCCGGTGGCCGCCCGGGGACGCCCGGCGGGCCGGTCGGTCGGGACGGCCGATACCTTTCCCGGCACGTCGGGGGAGGCGTCCGAAGATGATTCGGGGGACGTTGTTTCACGTGAAACATCTGCTGCGTCTGCGTCTGTGCCGGCGTCTGTATCTGTGTCCGCGTCCGCGTCCAGGTCTGCGTCCGCGTCGCCGGGCGCGGTGGCGGCCAGGAGCGCTTCCGCCGCCAGCGCCGCGTCGATACGCCCGGCGATGTCCGCCGGCATCCTCGGCGGGCCGGGCAGGGTGCCGAGCAGTCCCCTGATCTCCTCCAGTGACGCACGGACGTCGGCGCACAGCGCACAGCCGTCGAGGTGCTCCCGCACCTCCGCGGCCCGGGACGGTGCGAGCAGCCCCTCCGTCAGGTCGGAGATCTCCGAGACGTCCGGGTGCTGAGTTGTGTCGGTCGTCGATGTCACGCGCGCCCACCTCCGCCCTTCACTACAGGATCACTCGGTGCTGAATCCTTCGGCTCCGATGCCGGTGGGACGGATGTCCCCGGCGTCCGGTTCCTTCCCCCGGCGGGCTGACCGCTATCCCCGGGGTCCGCCCGCAGATGGGTGAGGAGGGGGAGCAGTCTGGCCCGGCCGCGGGCGCACCGGCTCTTCACCGTCCCGGTGGGCACTCCCAGCACCCGTGCGGCCTCCGCCACGGGGTATCCCTGCATGTCCACGAGGACCAGTGCGGCGCGCTGGTCGACGGGGAGCCTGGCCAGGGCCGCCAGCAGCTCACGGTGGAGATCCTGGCGCTCGGCCGGTGCCTCCGCGGATTCGTGGGGTTCGAGGAGCTGCTCCAGCCGCTCGGTGTCCTCCATGGGAGAGGTCTTGCGGGAGGCGGCCTTGCGGGCCCGGTCGAGGCAGGCGTTCACGGTGATGCGGTGCAGCCAGGTCGTCACGGCGGACTGGCCGCGGAACGTGTGGGCGGCCCGGAAGGCGGAGACCAGGGCGTCCTGGACGGCGTCGGCCGCCTCCTCGCGGTCCCCCAGCGTGCGCAGGGCGACCGCCCAGAGCCGGTCGCGATGGCGCCGTACCAGCTCGCCGAAGGCATCGGGGTCGCCTGCGACGTGCGCGGCCAGGAGGTCCTGGTCGTCCATGTCGCCGAGCGCGGCGTCGTCCAACGGTGAGCCCCCTCCCCCGGTCCGGTCGGCCGGCCAGGTCAGCCGGTGATCTTGATTTCGGAGACCTTGCCCCGGAAGAAGGAACCGTCGGACGGCGGGAGCTTGGTCAGCCAGACCAGAACGTACCGCGTCCGGAACGGCTTGCCGGGCTTGAGCGTGACATCCGTACCGGATCCCTCCGCGACCTTCCCGAACCCTGTCAGTTCGGTGGGCTGCTCCGTCGTCCCGGGGGACGCGGCGCGCAGCTCCACGGAGGTGTCCCCGCCGTCGAAGGAGACCTTCACGCTCCGGACCTGCTTCGCGCTGCCGAGGTCCAGGACGATGCCGACCCCGGGCTTGAGGTTGCCCAGCCGCGCGCTCAGGTAGCCGTCGGTGTTCCAGTACGTGCCGGGGTCGCCGTCGTAGCTGTTGCTTATCCCGGCGGGCTTCTCGGACCTGTCCGAGCCGAACGGGTCGAAGTCGTGGGCGCCGACGACGGCGATCGGCCTCGCGGGGCGCGGTGCCTTGTCGCCGGTGTCGTTGGTGGTGCGGGTGGTCCCGGGATCGTCCCGGTTGTTCTCGCTCCCGAGGACCCGGTCGGCGACCTGCCAGCTGCCCAGGCCCAGCGCCGCGATGAGGAGCGCGGCGACCGTCCATTTCAGCGCCTTGCCGGTGCGGCCCTGGAGCGGGGGTGGCGGGACCGGCACGGGCCGGCTGGGAACGGTCCCGGGGCCGCCCGGCTGCTGGCCGTACACACCCTGCTGGCCGTACGTGCCCTGCTGGTACGTGGTGCGCTGGTAGTCCGGCGGCGACACGAACGACGGCTCGGGCGGCCGGATGCGCGGCATCTCCGCGACGGCCGCGGCCAGTTCGTCCGGGGTGGTGCAGGGCGGCTCCTGGCGGGAGGCCGTGGCCCCGTCGTTGACCAGGGCCCGCATCGCGAGTTCGGACAGACCGCGGTGGATGCCCGCGCGCACCTGGTCGGGGGCGATCAGCCCGACGCCCTTCGGGAGCCCGGAGAGCCCGTACGCGTCGGTGTCGTACGGCCAGCGCTGGGTCAGCGCGGCGTAGAGCAGCGCGCCGATCGCCTCGGTGTCGGTGCGCTGGGGCCGGTCGGCGCGGATGCCGCGCAGCGCGGCGTTCACCGCGAGCCCACGGATGCGGTACTGGCCGCTGGAGGTGCGCAGGACCGCTCCGGGAGTCAGCCGCAGATGGGCGAGGCCTTCCCGGTGGGCCGCCGCCATGGCCTGGGAGAGCTGGCTGACGAGCTGATAGGCGTCGTGGGGCTCCAGGGGGCCCGCGGCGAGCAGCGCGGTGAGCTCGACGGAGTCGGGCAGCCACTCCTGGACGACGTAGACGAGGTCGTTCTCCTCGACGGCGTCCAGGACCTGGACGAAGCGGGGGTCGCCGAGCAGTGCCGCGGAGCGGGCCGCGGCGAGCACGGAACGGGCCCGTGGGTGGTCCGCGGGAAGGAGGTGCACGCCGACGGCGCGGCGCAGTTTCTCGTCCACGGCACGCCAGCTGCTGAAACCGTCCAGACGGGTGACGCACTCCTCCAGGCGGTAGCGTCTCGCGAGCTTGTGACCGCTGTGCAGTTCCGGTGCGGCGACCGCCGGGTCGGTGCCCCGCCGTTCGCCGTCCGTGCCTGTGGCGGACTCGTCCGCCGTGCGCGGGGTCTTCGACAACCCGTCGGCCGTGGCCTTGTCCGCCTTGGCGGTCGGCGGCTCGTCGCCGCCGTTGTCGGCCACGTCGACGGCAGCCGTGCTACGTTCCGCCACCGTCGCTCCTGCCTCCCCATCCGTTGCGTGCTGTCCAACAGCCCAGCCAATTGTGCCCACAGTCGGACGCTATGCACGACACGCGGCGGCCGGTGATGGTTGTGCCCGGCCGCCCCGCTCTAGCGTCCCAGGCGGCCGCGCACCATGCCCACCATGGAGTTGAGTTCTTCGATCCGCATCTTCTTCGCCGCGACGAAGAAGACCGCCAACAGGACGAGCCCGCCGGCGACGAGCGCCACCAGTGACGCCCCGGCGCTGCTGCCGAGCGACTGGAGGAGGAAGTAGGCCGCCGCGCCCGCGACCAGGGCCGCCGGGACGGAGGCCAGGCACAGCCGGGCGTACGTCCGCATGACCCGGCCGCCGTCCAGATCCCCGCCGAGGCGCTTCTTGAGCCTGCGCCAGGCGATACCGACACCGACCGCGTAGGCCAGCCCGTACGAGGCGGCCATGCCGACGACGGCCCAGCGGGCGGGCAGCACCACGTAGCAGAGGGCGGAGGCGCCGGCGTTGACGGCCGCGACGATCACCGTGTTGTAGAAGGGGGTGCGGGTGTCCTCGTACGCGTAGAAGCCGCGCAGCACGACGTACTGCACCGAGTACGGGATCAGTCCGAGGCCGAACGCCATGAGGATGAAGCCCATGGACCGCGCCGACTCCAGGCCGCTCGACGAGAACAGCAGAGTGGCCATCGGGACGCCCAGCGCCAGGAACGCGAAGGCGATGGGGACGATCGCGACCGCCGAGTTGCGCAGCCCCTGGGAGATGTCGTCGCGCACCGCGCCCGGGTCGTCGTCCTGGGCGGCGCGGGAGATCCGCGGCAGCAGGGCGGCCATGACGGACACGGTGATGATGGCCTGCGGCATGCCCCAGATCAGCTGGGCGTTGCTGTAGGCCAGGATGCCCGTGCCGTCCTTGCCGGAGGCCTTGCCCGCCGCGGTGGCCAGCTGGGTGACGACCACCACGCCGAGCTGGTTGGCGAGGACGAACAGGACCGTCCACTTGGCCAGCTTGACGGTCTTGCCGAGGCCGTGGCCCTTCCAGTCGAACCGCGGACGGAAGCGGAAGCCCGCCTCGCGCAGGTAGGGAACCATCGCGAGGGCCTGCACGGTGAGACCGAGCAGGGTACCGACGCCGAGAAGGCGCACCCCGTCGGGCGGGATGGTCCCCACCTTCATGTCCGAGGCGTCGGCGGTGCCGTACACCCAGATGAACAGGCCGAACGTGGCGATCACGACGATGTTGTTGAGGACCGGGGTCCACATCATCGCGCCGAACTTCCCGCGCGCGTTGAGGATCTGACCCATGACCACGTGCACACCCATGAAGAAGATCGTGGGCAGGCAGTAACGGGCGAAGGTGACGGCCACGTTGTTCGCGGCCACGTCGCCCGCGATCGTGGGCGACATCAGATGGATCAGCAGCGGAGCCGCGAACACCGCCGCGGCCACGATGACACCCAGCGCCACCACGACCAGCGTCAGCAGCCGGTTGGCGTAGGCCACCCCGCCGTCGTCGTCGTTCTTCATCGACCGCACGAGCTGCGGGACGAACACCGAGTTCAGACCGCCGCCGACGGTCAGGATGTAGATCATCGTCGGCAGGGTCGCCGCGACCGTGTACGAGTCACCGAGCAGCGCGGCGCCGAGCGCGGCGGTGATCACCAGGCTCCGGACAAAACCGGTGAGCCGTGACACCAGCGTGCCCGCGGCCATCAGCGCGCTCGACTTCAGCAGACCCGACGCCCGCCCGCCCGCCTTCGCGGGCGGCGGCGGCACCGGGACCGCCTCGGGCTCCGTCGCGACCGGAGTCCTGGCCAGGCCCTGCTGATCCCGGTACAGGTGCGCGAACGCGTCCGGCGGCGGCGCCTCCGCACCGGCCTGCGAGACCAGCTCGTCGACCCCCGTGAACTGGGTGGTGCGCGGGTCGTCCCCGTACGGCAGATGACGTGACACCCCGGCCGGCTCCGGCGGCGGGGTCTGCGCCCACACCCGAGGATCCGGCGGGTACTGCTGCGCCGGCGGCTGGTACAGCTGCGTCGTGTCCTGGTACGGGCCGGGAGGCGGCGGCGGGTGCGACGCGCGGTCGTACAACGCCTCGCCCACCGGATCCTGCGCGGTCACGTCGTGCGCCCAGTACGGATCCTGCCGGTAGGCGTCCTGGACATAGGGGTCAGGGACCGGGGGAGTCTGCGCATACGGATCCGGGGCGTAAGGATCCGGGGTGGCATAGGGGTCCTGGGCGGGCCGGCCAGAGGGCGGGACCTGGCCTGCCGGATCGCCGGCCGCGCCCTGCCCGCGGTCACCGTCGTACGGCGCGTTCATGGTTACCCCACCTCATCGTCCCCGGCCGACCGGCCACGACATCGCTCAACGGTCCACTTTCTCACCCGTGTCCGACGGGCTTGCGCTTTCCGGTCCGGTGTCCGGTGTCGGGTCACTCCGCTGCCCGGGATCCGCGTCCCCGTCGTCCCCGGGAACGGACGCGCCGTCCCCGGCCACGGCCGCCGCCTTGCGCGCCGCCGCCCGCTTGCGCTGGCTGTACATCTTGACCCCGGCGAGCGCCAGCAGCAGCACCCCGGCGGCCATCACGAGCAGGACCGTCGGGGTGACCTCCGAGACCTTCACGTTGAACCTCATGCTCTTGCCGTACGGCTTGCCGTCCACCGTGTACAGCTGAGCGGTCACCTCGACCCGGCCGTTGGCGTTGCCCGCGGCGGAGAACTTCACCGACTGGCTGTGCCCACCGTCGATCTTGATGGGCTGCTCCGCGACGTCCTTGCTCCCGTCGATCTTCAGACGCGTCGGTTGCCCGGACTCCAGGCGCAGCATCAGATGGTCCACCCCCTGGAGCAGGTTATTCTGCACGGTCACCGGGATGGTCGCGCTGCGCCCCGACAGGGTGAGGTCGGACTTCGGGACCAGCTGGACCTCGTCCGTCAGGGTCTTCAGGTACGTGTCCACGCTCCGCCGGTACTGCTCGGCGTCGGTACGGTCCCCGCGCCACGACGTCGACAGCGCGCGGTTGATCGCGTTGCTGAAGGGCGCGTCGACCCGGTCGGGCAGGCTCAGGACGGCCTTGAACTTGTCGAGCGCGTCCTGAGTGGTCCTGATCTCCTGGAACGCCTGCGTCGACAGTTCCTGGTTCCGGAGCTTCTTCGGGTAGCGGGAGGAGCCCGGCACCTTCGTATTGGCGTCGGGGTCCGGCTTGGCCGCGGCCGCCGCCGGCAGGTCCGAGGGCTGCGTCCAGCGCTCGGCGTCCAGACCGCGCAGCGCGTGCGCCATCGACTGCGCCTGGGCCACCGTGGGCATCCGCTGGGGGGCGACCACGATGCTGCGCTGGTTCCCGGGCTGCTGGAGGGTCACGGCGAGGGACTGGGCGAGGAACTTCTGCACCGCGAGGATCGAGTCGTCCGCCGACGTCATGTCGCCCTGGAAGGCGGTGGAGAGCCGGGTGTCGGCCACGACCGCCGTGGTGCCGCCGCCGATGGGCCGGGCCGCGGTGGGCGTGTAGGACAGGTTGTCCTGGAGGCTGTCGCTGCGGGTGATCACCTTGTGCGCGCCCGCCGAGGTTGCCACGTCGACGATCGAGGGGTCGATCGCCCCGTTCACCGGCCAGGCGAAATCGACCGACGGCTTCACGTGCAGGATGGTGTCCACGGTGCTGACCGCCGCGTCCGTGGCCGGCTGGAGCTGGCTGAGCGAGCCGGAGACGTTCTTGCCGCGGTGGGCCAGCGACGCCAGGTCGGGGTCGGCGAACGGCAGTGCCACGACCTTGCGGTCCTGCACGGCCTTCTCCAGGGAGTTCAGCCACTGCCTGGCCACGCTCTGGCTCTTCCCGGGGACCGTGGTCTTCCCGCTCCTGACCCGGTAGTTGCCGGCCATCGCGTCGGCACTGGCCAGCAGGTCGGGATCGATGACCCAGGTCACGGGAAGCTGATTGCCGAGCGACACCATCTGGTCCAGCCGGCCACCCGGAGCCAGCTCCCCGGCCAGGTCGTCGTTCTCGAAGACCGGAGTCTGCTGGTCGTCGGACCCGGTCTGCGCCGACATGCGCGTGGTCGAGATCAGCGGCCACAGGTAGGTGATCTGGGTCTTCTTGCCCGTCGCCTCGGGCTGCCAGGGAAGGAAGGTCCGCTGGACGCCCACCACGTGCTCGTACGGGGCGTCCACCGTGTCCCCGCTCACCGAGACACCGAGCTGGTACACCCCGTCCTCGCCCAGGCCGAGCTTGCCGACCGGAACGGACAGGGAGAAGGTGTACGGCACGCCCGGGGCGAGCTTCGCGAGGTCGACCTTGTACGCGCCGCCGAGCGGCGGCACCTCGGCCGCCGTGTCGGGGGAGCGCTCAGCCGCGTCGTCGATGGCGGTCCGCCCGGACAGCGGCGGTCCCACCCGCAGATCCACCCGCGCCTCGGTGACCGCGCTCTTGCTCCTGTTGGTCACCGTGCCCGAGACGACCAGCGTGTCGCCCTTCACCGGAGCACTCGGCGTCAGCGTGTCGAGCGCCACAGCGACCGTACGCGTCCCGGTGGCCTCCGCCGCGGCCTGGGCCGGGGAAGCCCCCGCACCGCCCACCAGCGCGCCCAGGAGCGGCGCACCCGCCATCAGGGAGGCTGCGCGCCACAGCCACCGGCGGGCAGGAGAGTGACCCCTCCCCTGGAAGTCTGCCGCCTCGGCCACGCGCTCGCCCGTCCCTCGTCATCGTCTGCTGCCGTTGGTGGTTGTCGACTGCTGCGTCCACGCATGGTAACGATGTGCGCTGTGGCGAAGTGCTGGGCACCGCCCCACATGATCGGAAGAATCTCATGCCCCGCCCGAAACCCGTGCATCGGAGGCCGGGCCACCGGAAACGGGGGAGCCCGCACCGGCCAGGACACGTAATCTTTTCTGTTGTGCCGAACGCCAATGAAGACAATCCCAGCGCACTGAACCAGGTGCAGCGCCGCGCGGTCAGCGAACTGCTCCGGGTGTCCCCCGTCGCGGACGACCTCGCACGCCGATTCCAGGATGCCGGATTCACGCTCGCCCTGGTCGGCGGTTCCGTCCGGGACGCCCTCCTCGGCCGGCTCGGCAACGACCTGGACTTCACCACCGACGCCCGCCCCGAGGACGTCCTGAGAATCGTCAGGCCCTGGGCGGACTCGGTCTGGGAGGTCGGTATCGCCTTCGGCACGGTCGGCAGCCAGAAGGACGGCTACCAGATCGAGATCACCACGTACCGCTCCGAGGCCTACGACCGGACCTCACGCAAACCCGAGGTGTCCTACGGGCGGACCATCGAGGAAGACCTCGTACGCCGCGACTTCACGGTCAACGCGATGGCCGTCGCCCTGCCCCAGAAGGACTTCATCGACCCGCACGGCGGCCGTGACGACCTCGCCGCCCGTGTGCTGCGCACCCCCGGCACCCCCGAGGACTCCTTCTCCGACGACCCGCTGCGCATGCTCCGGGCCGCGCGCTTCGCCGCCCAGCTGGACTTCGAGGTCGCCCCCGACGTGATCGCCGCGATGAAGGCGATGTCGGAACGGATCGAGATCGTCTCCGCCGAGCGGATCCGCGACGAACTCAACAAGCTGCTCCTCTCCGCCCACCCCCGCAAGGGCCTGGCGCTGCTCGTCGACACCGGCCTCGCCGAGCGGATCCTGCCCGAGCTGCCCGCCCTGCGGCTGGAGAGCGACGAGCACCACCGGCACAAGGATGTGTACGAGCACTCACTCACCGTGCTGGAGCAGGCCATCGACCTGGAGGAGGACGGCCCGGACCTCGTCCTGCGGCTGGCCGCCCTGCTCCACGACATCGGCAAGCCCCGGACCCGGCGCTTCGAGAAGGACGGCCGGGTCTCCTTCCACCACCACGAGGTCGTGGGCGCCAAGCTCACCAAGAAGCGCATGACCGCGCTCAAGTACTCCAACGACCTGATCCGTGACGTGTCCCGGCTGGTCGAACTTCACCTTCGGTTCCACGGGTACGGCACCGGCGAGTGGACGGACTCGGCGGTCCGGCGCTACGTCCGCGACGCCGGCCCGCTCCTCAGCCGGCTCCACAAGCTGACCCGCTCGGACTGCACCACCCGCAACAAGCGCAAGGCGAACGCCCTCTCCCAGG
Source organism: Streptomyces sp. SID3212 (assembly GCF_009865405.1). Lineage (GTDB taxonomy): Bacteria > Actinomycetota > Actinomycetes > Streptomycetales > Streptomycetaceae > Streptomyces. The sequence continues at coordinate 18,980 of NZ_WWJY01000969.1, forward strand.
CCTACGACGGACTGGAGGACCGGATCGCCCAGCTCCAGGAACAGGAAGAGCTGGAATCCATCCGGCCCGACCTCGACGGCAACCAGATCATGGAGATCCTCGGAGTCGGCCCGGGCCCGGTCATCGGCGCCGCCTACACGTTCCTGCTGGAGTTGCGGCTGGAGAACGGGCCGATGGAACGCGATGCGGCCGTCACCGCCCTCAAGGAGTGGTGGGCCGCACAGGACTCCGCGCAGGACTGACAGCGGCGGGGTCATGTTTCACGTGAAACATGACCCCCGTCGAGGTGTTCCCAGGGCGATGTTTCACGTGAAACATCGCCCTTGCGCGTCATCGCCACGGCGACAGCGGCGTAGAGAAGCGCCACCGCCACCACCAGCGGCGCCGACCGGCCGTCCTGCGGAAGCACCAGCGCGGCCACCCCCGCCGCCGCCACGAAGGCGACGTTGAACAGCACGTCGTACAGCGAGAAGACCCGGCCCCGGAACGTGTCGTCCACCGCCGTCTGCACCACCGTGTCCGTCGCGATCTTCGCCCCCTGCGTCACCAGTCCGAGAACGAACGCGGCCACCAGCAGCGGCGCGGGCGCGAAGGGCAGCCCCAGAAGCGGCAGCAGCACCGCCGCGGCGCCCGCGCACCACGCCGTCCAGGCGGCGGTACCGAGCCGCCCCGCCGCCCACGGAGTGAGCACCGCGGCGGCGAAGAACCCGGCCCCGGACACACCGAGGGCCAGACCGAGGAGTGCCAGCCCGTCCGACTCCCGGTCCGTCCACGCGTACCGGCAGAGCATCAGCAGCATCACCGTCAGCGCCCCGTAGCAGAAGCGCATCACCCCCATCGCCGCCAGCGCCC
>NZ_WWJY01000098.1 GCF_009865405.1 Streptomyces sp. SID3212
GCGCTGCCCGAAGGCGCGGTGCGCATCGGCGATCCGACCGACACGGCCGCCTGGGCCGGACTGTGGGCGGCCCGACGCCGGACAGGGAAGCCGCCGCGCCGCGTCGTCCTCCTGGCCGACGTCGCGGCCGAGGCCGCGGAACACGCCCTCGACCCCGTCTTCGCGGCCGTGCGCGCGATCGTCGCCGACCGGGAGAACGGTCCGGTGGACCTCGCCTGCGTCGTCGCCGGCCCCGGCCGGGAAGGTGTCGCTTCGGCCCTGGGCGGCTTCTGCCAGATCGCCGGCTTCGAGGACCGCCGTGTCCGCGCCGTC
>NZ_WWJY01000970.1 GCF_009865405.1 Streptomyces sp. SID3212
GGGGGGGGGGGTGGTCGGGCGGGGACGGCGCTTACGCACGCTAGCCGCTCCGATACCGACAAAAGGCCTGTTCGGGGCGGTGCTTGAGGTTCTTAGGGCGCCCTTAAGGAAGGCATGGGGGCCGGTTAAGACCGACCGGTACGTGGAGGTGCCCGGAAGTTCGGAGGTGCCCGCAGGGTCACCGGTAGGTCACCGGAAGGTCAGATGTCCGCGCCCCGGCGGCCCGGCGTGCCGCGTTTCCGCCCGCGCAACCGGTGGCCCCGCGGCTCGCGGGCGGGCCGCCATCCCTCGCGCCCGATCCAGATCCGGACCTCCGTGCCGCCGAGCACGGACCGCCCGATCCGTACGTCCCCTCCGGTCGACTCCGCGACCCGGCGCACGATGTCCAGGCCGAGGCCCGTCGAGCCCTCCCGGCCGCCACTGTTGCCCCGTACGAGCGCGGCCTTGGGGTCGGCGATGCCGGGGCCCGCGTCCGAGACGAGGACGATCACCGCGTCCTCGCCGTTGTGCACGTCCACGGAGAACGCGGTGCCCTCCGGGGTGTGCCGGAAGACGTTCCCGAGCAACGCGTCGAGCGCGGCGGTGAGTTCGGGGCGGGCGACCGGGATGCGGATCGGCGCGCCGACCCCCGCGAGCCGTACCTTCCGGCCCTCGTCCTCGGCCAGCGCCGACCAGAAGTCCATACGCTCGCGGACGACTTCGGAGACGTCACAGCCGACGGCGGGCGTGTTCGCGACCGTGTGGGAGGTGGATTCGCGAGCGGTACGGATGATGGTGTCGACCTCGCGCTCCAGCTGGGCGACCGCCGCTCTGGTCTGGTCGGCGGCGGGCCCCTCCCCCAGCGAGGCGGCGTTGAGGCGCAGCACGGTCAGCGGGGTGCGCAGCCGGTGGGAGAGGTCGGCCGCCAGCTCCCTCTCGTTGGCGAGGAGCTGGACGACCTGGTCGGCCATGGAGTTGAACGCGACGGCGGCGGAGCGCAGTTCGGGCGGTCCCTCCTCGGGGACGCGGACACCGAGCTTGCCCTCCCCCAGGGCGTGGGCGGCGCCCGCGAGCCGCTGGGCGGGCTCGACCATGCGCAGACCGAGGCGGTCGGCGACGGTCACCGAGCCGACGACGAGCGCGATGCCGACGCCGGCGAGCACGAGCCAGGCGGTGGTGACCCCGTTGGAGACCTCCGCCTCGGGGACGTACACCTCCACGATGGCGATCCAGTTGGAGCCGAGACTGGATCCGAGGGCGGTCGGCTGGAGCAGCGCGAAGCCGCCGGGGACGACGGTGATGGAGGCGCGGCCCAGCCGCCGTACGGTCGCCAGGTCCTTCTCGGCGGCCCGGCGGGTGCCCAGCTCCAGCGGGAGGCTGCCCGGTTCGCCGGAGGGCGGGACGTGGACGGCCATCTTGCCGTCGGCGCCGGCCTGGGTGGAGGCGATCGCGCGGTCGAGCTGGTCGCGGTCGGAGGTGATGGAGAGGGTGGGGCCGATGGCGGCGGCCTGGCGTTCGGCGTTGGTGAAGGCGCGGTCCCTGGCCATCTCCTTGATGACCATGCCCAGCGGTACGGCGAAGGCGATGACGACCATCACCGTGACGGCCAGCGAGACCTTGATCAGTGCCCACCTCATACGGGCCGCTCCGTGGCCGGGGGTTCGAGCTTCACGCCGACCCCCCGCAGGGTGTGCAGATAGCGGGGCCGGGCGGCCGTCTCGCCCAGTTTGCGGCGCAGCCAGGACAGGTGGACGTCGATGGTCTGGTCGTCGCCGTACGACTGCTGCCACACCTCGGCGAGCAGTTCCTTGCGGGGTACGACCACTCCGGGGCGCCCGGCGAGGAAGGTCAGCAGGTCGAATTCCCGGCGGGTGAGGTCGAGCCGGATGCCGTCCAGTTCGGCCTGGCGGCGCAGCGGGTCGATGGCGAGGCCGCCGACGCGGATGACACGCGGGGACGCGGCCTCGCCCGAGGTGGCACGGGAGCGGCGCAGGACGGCCGCCATGCGGGCCGACAGGTGCTCGACGGAGAACGGCTTGGTGAGGTAGTCGTCGGCGCCGTCGTTGAGGAGCCGGACGATCTCGGTCTCGTCGTCCCGCGCTGTGGCGATGATCACGGGCACGTCGGTGATGCCGCGCAGCATCTTGAGCGCCTCCGACCCGTCGAGATCGGGCAGGCCGAGGTCGAGAATGACCACGTCGAAGTGGAAATGGGCCACTTCGCGCAACGCCTCCAGGGCCGTCCCGACACTGCGTACGGTGTGGGAGGCCTCGGTCAAGTGCCTGATGAGGGCGGAGCGTACGAACTGGTCGTCCTCGACCACGAGCACACTGGGCATGGGCGGCACCGTACGCCATTCGGGGGATACCGGCAGGCGGTTCCCCGCCGCACCCCCGGTGGGGCACCATGGGCCCCGATGCGTATCGGACTCGTACATGCCATTGCGTGGTCGCTCGCGACGGGCGCCGCCGTCACGCTGTCGTGGTGGGGTGTCCACACGGTGATGGCGGGGACGGCGTACGACCCGCCGCGCGCGGTGCCGATCGGCAAGGACAGCGCGACGACGCAGGGCGCCCGGCCGGTCGTGTCCTCCACGCACCGCCCGCCGAGTCCGTCCCCGTCGCCGCCGTCCCCCTCGGCGCGGAAGCCGGAGGTGTCGGCGAAGCCGTCCCCGACGCTCACCTTCGTTCCCGTTCCCGTTCCGTCGCAGAGCTACGGCGGCCCGGCCTCGAAACCGGCGGCCGAGCCGTCCTCGGCCCCGCCCCAGGGCAACGTGAAGAGTTACTCGGTCGACGGGGGCCGGGTGGTCCTGGACATCGGTGAGGCCGCGGCGGAGCTGGTGTCGGCGACGCCGGACTCGGGGTGGCAGATGCAGGTGTGGACCCAGCCGACCTGGATCCGGGTGACGTTCACCCGGGACGGGCGGGAGGTGTCGGTCTTCTGCACCTGGCACGACCATCCGCCGCTGGTGGAGTTCGACGACCGCTGAGGGGCCTGGCTTCTTCCGCGTCGGGTACGACGGGGCGCGTCAGGTGCGTCGGGTGCGTCAGGCGAGGACCAGGGAGACGAGCTCGTCGATGAACGACCGGCGCTCCTCGGGGGTCAGTCCCCGCTGGATGCTGTGCAGCAGCGCGACCCGCCCGTACACGGCGACGAAGACCATGACCGCCGCCCGGTCGCTCGGCAGGCGCAGGGTGTGCCCGGCCGCCTCGCACCGGTCGAACGCGGCGGTCAGCGCCTCCACCACGTCGATGAGGACGGGCGGCGCGGCGGACCGGGGTTCGCCGGAACCGTTGCCGAGGACGAGGCGGTGGTGGGCGGGGTTGTCCGTCGCGAAGTCGCAGTACGCGTACAACTGGGCGTGGACCCGCCCGGCCACGTCCTCCGGGGGCACCCCTTCGTCGGCCTCGCGCATCAGCGACCGGAGCCGGGCGTGCTCGTGGTCCATCAGACCCTGGACCAGTGCCGTCCGGTCGGTGAAGTGGTGGTAGATGCTGGCGGGGGCGATGCCGACCGCGCGGGCGACCCCGCGGATGGTGAGGCCGTCCTCGCCGCCGAGCCCGGAGAGCAGACGGCCGGCCGCGTCCAGGATCTCGACGCGCAGACGCTCGCCCTCGCCCCAGCGGTTACGCGTCCGTTCCGGCTTGATGTCCACGTCGTCTGGCACGAGGCCATTCTTACCGCATGCGGCGGACGCGGGGAGGGGACCGCCGGGGCGCGGACGGCCGCCCCTCCCCGCGGCCTCATCCCACGGCGTGGGCCGTCGCCTCCTCCCAGGGCGCGCGTTCGGCGACGTACCGGCGCAGGGCGCGGGCCTCCCGTGGCATGTTCCAGCTCATCGCGCCGACCACCCGGCCGTCCGCGCCGCCGTACAGCCCCGCGAACCGCCCCTCGGCGGGATCCCCGGCGACGACGCGGAACTCGGCTCCCCGGCCTGTGCCTGCGCCCCTGCCAGCGCCTGCGCCCCTGCCTGTGCCTGTGACGCCGTACGCCTGGATCTTCACGTCGTACTGATCGGTCCAGAAGTACGGCACCGGCGTGAACGGCCGGCCCGCGCCCAGCAGGGTCAGCGCGGCGGCGGTCCCCTGCTCGGTGGCGTTCATCCGGTGCTCGACGCGGAGGCGTCCCAGGTCCCGGTGGTGCCAGGACGCCACGTCGCCCGCGGCCACCACGCCGGGGGCGGCCCGGCACAGCTCGTCGCACTCCACTCCGTCGCCGAGCGGGAGCCCGCTGCCGGTGAGCCAGCCGGTGGACGGGGTCGACCCGATCGCCACCAGGACAAGATCGGCCGGGACGAGTGTGCCGTCGTCCAGGACCACGCCCACCACCCGGCCGTCCTCCCCGGCCAGTCGCTCGACGCCGGTGCGCGTGCGCACCCGTACGCCGTGCGCGGTGTGCAGCCGGGCCGCCAAGTCGCCGACCAGTGGCCCGAGCTGACGGATCATCGGCGCGGGCAGCGGATCCACGAGGGTGACGTCCGCGCCCAGCTCGACGGCCACCGCCGCGGCCTCGGATCCGAGGAAACCGGCGCCGACGATCACCACCGAGGCCGCCGCGAGGAGCCCTTCGCGCAGCGCGAGCGCGTCGTCGAGGGTGCGCAGGACGTGGACGCCGCCGAGTTCGTGCCTCTGCGGGAGGGAGCGCGGGGTGACGCCGGTGGCGATGACCAGCCCGTCGTACGGGAGCACCTGGCCGCCCGCGAGAGTGACCGTACGCGCGGCGGCGTCGAGCCCGGTCGCGGCCCGGCCCAGGAGCCAGCGCGCGTCGAGACCGGCGAGGTGGTCGTCACGCCGGAGGGCGGTACGGTCCGGCGTCCAACTCCCGCGCAGGACCTGCTTGGACAGCGGCGGGCGGTCGTAAGGCGGGTGGGACTCGTCCCCCACCAGCGTGAGCCGCCCCGTCCAGCCTTCGCACCGGAGCGCCTCGGCGGCGGTCAGGCCCGCCGCCGAAGCACCCACGACAACGATCTCGGACGGACCGCTCACGACTCGGCCAGTGTGATGGCGAGCGCCGGACAGACGCGCGCCGCCTCGCGGGTGTCCGCCTGCTGTTCCTCGGGCGGGTCCGGGTCCAGCAGCACGGCGATGCCGTCCTCGTCCCGCTGGTCGAACACGTCCGGCGCGGCCAGGACGCACTGCCCGGAGCCGACACACTTGTCCTGATCGAGGACCACCTTCATCGCGCTGTTCCTTTCCGTTTCCGGGTCACCGCATCTCCGGTCACCAGGTCACCGGTCACCAGATCACCGGGAGTTCGTGCACCCCGTAGACCAACATGTCGTGCTTGTACCTCAGCTCCTCGGCCGGCTTCGCGAGGGCCAGGGTGGGGACGCGGCGGTACAACGTGCTGTAGACGACCTGGAGTTCGACCCGGGCCAGGGGCTGGCCGAGGCACTGGTGGACGCCGAAGCCGAACGCGACGTGATGCCGCGCGTCGCGGCCGAGGTCGACGGCGTCGGGATCCGGGAAGACCGCCTCGTCGCGGTTGGCGACGTCGGTGGCGGCGATGATGCCCTCGCCCGCCCGGATCAACTGCCCGCCGATCTCCAGGTCTTCGCGCGCGACCCGGCGCCGCCCGGAATGGACGATGCTGAGGTGGCGCAGGAGTTCCTCGACGGCGTTCGCGACCGCCCTGGGGTCGTCGGCCGCGCGCAGCCGGTCCAGTTGCGCCGGGTTCTCCAGCAGCACGACCGTACCCAGGCCGATCATGTTGGCGGTGGTCTCGTGCCCGGCCACCAGCAGCAACAGGCCCATGGCGGCGACCTGTTCACGGCTCATCCGGCCGGTGCCGAGCTGTTCGACGGCCAGCCGGCCGAGGACGTCCCGCGCGGGGTCGGCCTTCTTCCGGTCCACCAGATCGGCGAGATAGCCGGTCATCTCCGTCACCGCCGCGAGGGACTGCGCCGGTGTGGCCTCGCGCGACACCATCGTCCTGCTGAGCCGGTGGAAGAAGTCACGGTCGGCGTACGGGACTCCGAGCAGCTCGCAGATGACCAGCGAGGGCACCGGCAGGGCGAACGCCTGCACCAGGTCGGCGGGTTTCGGACCGGCGAGCAGGTCGTCGATCAGGCCGTCGACGATCTGCTGGATGCGTGGCCGCAGCGCCTCCATCTTCTTGATCATGAAGTCGGACGTGAGGAGACGGCGCTGGGCGGCGTGTTCGGGATCGTCCAGGGTGATGAAGGTCTTGGCCCGCCCCAGCCGGGCGGCCGTGGCCTGGGTGGCGTGCGGGTAGCCCGGCAGGTCGGAGTCGGCACTCACCCGGGGGTCGGCGAGCACGGCCCGTACGTCCTCGTAGCGGGTGATCAGCCACGGTGTGCTGCCGTCCCAGAGCGTGACCCGGGAGACCGGCGCTTCGTGCTGGATCCTGCGCAGCGCGGGCGGCGGGTCGAAGGGGCAGCCGCGTGCCATCGGGAAATCGGGTGCGGGTGGGGGTGCGTGTACAGGTGTGGGGGACATGCTTTCCGTCACCATGGACTCCTACGGAGAGTTACCAAACCATTGTTCGGGAAGTTGCTGAACAAACGTTAGGCAACGGCATTCGCACTGTCCAGGGCGGATGGCCTCCTTGTGATCAGAACCGGCCACGGCGCACGACGAAGGCGCGCCGGAGCCGTATCGGAGCCGCGCCGGAGCCGAAAGCTACGAGAACGCGTCCGCGGGCGGCGGCGGGGACGGCTTGGCGCTCGCGTCCGTGACGACGGCCGCTCCGCCGGTGAAGTCCCTGAGGGCGCGGCCGTGTTCGACCCGGCCGGGGTGCGGATCGCCCGCGATGCGGCGGGTCAGTTCCGTGACCGGCAACTCCCGGTCGGACGCGAGGAGTACGGCGTTGCCGAAGCGGCGGCCCCGCAGGACCGCCGGGTCCGCGGCCAGCGCGAGATGGCCGAACAGCGAGGCCGCGGTGGCGATCTGGCCGCGCAGGTGGGCGAGGGGAGGCCCGTCGGCGAGGTTGGCGGTGTAGCAGCCGTCCGGGGCGAGGACCCGCCGTACCTCCGTCAGGAATTCCGCGCTGGTGAGGTGCGCGGGGGTACGGGCTCCGCCGAACACGTCGGCGATCACCAGGTCGGCCCAGCCGTCCGGCACCTTCCCGAGACCGGCCCTGGCGTCGGCGGACCTGACCTTGATCCGAGCCTGGTGGTCCGGCGGGAGGTGCTCACGGACCAGTTGGACGAGCGGCGCGTCGACCTCCACGACCTGCTGGGTCGAGCGGGGCCGGGTGGCGGCGACGTACCGGGCGAGGGTGAACGCCCCGCCGCCGAGGTGCAGGACGCGCAGGGGTCGGGGGGCGGGCGCCACGAGGTCGGCGACATGGCCGAGCCTGCGCTGGTACGCGAAGGACAGGTGGGTGGGGTCGTCCAGATCCACGTGGGACTGCGGGGCGCCGTCGATGAGCAGCGTCCAGGCGCGGGGGCGCTCCCGGTCCGGTACGAGTTCGGCGAGGCCGCCGTCGACCGGTGCGGTCACCGTCTCGGCCGTACCTCGTCCGCCCCGCCTGTTCCTGGCCATCCCCCCAGTATCGGGGTCGCGGCGGACATGCGGAGATCCGGCGGGGGTGCGGGCCCCTGCGCCGGGTGCGGGACGGGTGGTGCCGGGTGCCTGACGTGCGTCCTGTGCGACGTACGTCCTGTGCGACGTACGTCCTGTGCGCGCGTCCCGTGTGCCGTACTACCGGCAGCGGTCCGCCGCCTCGATGAGTCTCGCCGCCTCGCCGAGCGCCGCGCGCAGCACCGCCGGGTCCGTGACGGGGTCGGACGCCTCCGGCGGCAGCAGCCAGCCCGTTCCGGTGACCGGCGGCTCCTCGGCGGGGGTACGCGGACCGCGCCCGCCCGTCCGCGTGCAGGCGCTGCCCGGGACGTCCCACTCCTCCGCCGTACCGGGCGGCACGAGGAAGCCCAGGGTGTGACAGGAGCCGTCGTGCAGGACCGGCCCCACGGAAGGCGTGGCCCCGCGCCGGAGGATGTCCACCGCCTCCAGACCCTGCCGGGCCGGGACCGTCACCAGGTCCAGCGCCTCGCCGCCGTCGCGCTCGGGCGTGTACCGGTCTCCATACCGACCTCCACCTAACAAGGGAACCCTCCTCGTCGAGCGGAGACGCGTCGAGCGTCTCCACAGTCTCCATAGGGTTCAACGTCCGCCGGAGTCAACAGCTACGGAGCCACACCGCCGCAAAGGATGGCAGTTCATGGCAGATCGTGGGCGAGATATCCCCTTTGTAGGCAAACACCGTATGTGCCCCCCGTCCCAGGAGGTACGTTCTTGCCCGCCGGACCACCGGAGCACAGGAGAGGGCTCGGCCATGGCGTCGTCTCGGGCAGTTCCCAACCTCCCCTTCCGCCGGCAGCGCGGACAGCGCTCGCCGGGGGAGTTCGCCGCTGCCGTGCGCAGGGCCGCCCGGGAGATCGGTGAACACGTGGCGTGCGACGCACGTTATATCGGTCGGGTGGAAGCGGGTGAGATCCGCTGCCCCAACTACGCGTACGAACGGGTCTTCCTGCACATGTTCCCCGGGCTGACCCTGACCGACCTGGGCTTCACGGCCCGCGAGCACGTTCGCGGCCGTGCGGCGCGGGTACCCGTGGAGCAGACCGCCCACGACCCGGGACACAGCGAGATCAGCGAGGAGAGCGACGTGCTGCGTCGCGCATTCATGACCAGCGGTTCCGTCACCATGGCCGCCGCGACCCTGGGCCTCGGCGGCACGGCCGCCGCGGCCGTGCCCTCGATCCCGGCCCCGCGCCGGATCGGTGACACCGAAGTGGCGGCCGTCGAGGCGGCGGTACGGCGCATCCGCGTGCTGGACGACCGGCACGGCGCCGACGGCCTCTACCGCCAGGCGGCGGTGCCGCTGCGCGGCGCGTACGCGCTGCTCGACGCGGGGACGGCGACCCGGCAGTCCACCACCGACCGGCTGCACTCCGGCGCGGGCGAGTTGTCGATCTCCGTGGGATGGCTGGCGCACGACTCGGGACGCTTCGACGACGCCCGCTCGCACTACGCGGAGGCGCTAGCGACCGCGCGGGTCGCGGGCGACCCGGCGCTGGAGGCGCACGCGTTCTGCAACACGTCGTTCCTGGCGCGGGATTCGGGCCGGTACCGGGAGGCGTTACGGGCCGCGCAGGCGGGCCGGGGCGCGGCCAAGCACCTGTCGTCCGCCCGGCTGCTGTCGCTGCTCGCCCTGCGGGAGGCGGGCGGCTGGGCGGGGCTCGGGGACCGTACGAACTGCGAACAGGCCCTGTCCCAGGCCCACACGCTCTTCGACCGGGGCCCCTCGGACGCGGACCCCGAGTGGATGTCCTTCTTCGGCGAACCGGAGCTGGAGGCCCTGGAGGCGCAGTGCCACGCGGCGTTGGGCGACTGGGCGCGGGCGGCCCGGCACGCGTACCGCGCCTCCGTACTCCAGGATCCGCACTTCACCCGCAATCTCGCGCTCTACCGCGCCGAGTTGGCCACGGACCTGGCACGCGCGGGCCGGCCCGACGAGGCCGCGGCGGCGGGGCGGCAGGTGCTCGACCTGCTGGACGAGGTCAAGTCGTCCCGGATCCAGGGGATGCTGGCGGTGACGGCCCGGCTGCTGCTGCCACGACGGCGGTCACCGGAGGTGGCGGCGTTCCTGGAGCGGCACGCGGCCGTGTAGCCCCGTGGGACCGTACGGCGATCGTCAGGGACCTGGCTCAGCCCACCAGATGCGCCGTGTCGTTCCAGACCTCGATCGCCGGGGAGCCGTACGCCCAGTTCAGGACGGACACGGACGTCGGGTCCAGCCGTATGCGGGCCGCGAACGACACGTCCTCGCCGAGCCAGCGCGCCCCGATCGCCCGCAGGATGTGGCCGTGGGCGAAGACCAGGACGTCACGGTCGGCGGACCGCGCCCAGGCGACCACCTCGTCCGCGCGGGCGGCGACCTGTGCCAGGGTCTCGCCGTCGGGGACACCGTCGCGCCAGATGAACCAGTCGGGCCGCGCGGCCTTGATCTCGGCCGGGGTCAGCCCTTCGTACGCGCCGTAGTCGAACTCCATCAGCGCGTCCCACTCCGTGGCGCGCTCCCCGAACCCGGCGAGGTCGCACGTCTCGCTCGCGCGGACCAGCGGGCTGGTACGGACCTCGGCGCCGGCCAGCCCGGACCACGGCGCGCGGTGCAGGCGTTCGCCCAGCAGCGTGGCGCCGCGCCTGCCCTCGTCGAGGAGCGGAATGTCCGTCCTGCCGGTGTGGCGGCCGGAAAGTGACCAGGCCGTCTGGCCGTGCCGGGCCAGCAGGACGCGCGGTGCCATCGGGGCTCTCCCTGGAGTTCACAACGGGTGCCGCCCCATCATCGCGTACCTGAACATTGGGCAACCCCCAGGGGGATATCGGCGTCCTCTTTCGGGGAGAAGGTGATGTTGTCGAACGTTGATCCGGAGGGACACCCGGCCGAAACGTCCGACCGGCCGCACCGTACGGTTGAACGTCGGCCGAAAACCGTATGACAACATGATGGAGATCGTCCGGATGCCGTACAGCGCCAGCGCGGAGACCAGGCCGCACCCCCGGCCTCGGCTCCGGCTCCGGCCGCGCTGGTGGGCCGAGCTGGTGCTGATCGTCGCCGTCTACGCCGCGTACTCGGCGGGCCGGCTGATGGCGCGCGGCGACGTGTCCACGGCGGTCGGCCACGGACTGGCGATCCTGCGGATAGAGAAGGCGTTGCGCCTCAACGCCGAACACCCGCTCAACCGGCTCTTCACCAGCACCCCCGCCCTGGGCATACCCGCCGACTTCGCCTATGCCTCGCTGCACTACCTGGTCACTCCGGTGGTGCTGATCTGGATCTTCCGCAGCCGCCCCGCCCGGTACCGGGCCGCCCGTACGTGGCTGATGCTCTCCACCCTCCTGGGACTCATCGGCTTCACGCTTCTGCCGACCTGCCCGCCCCGCCTCCTGGAGGCCGGGCACGGCTTCGTGGACACGATGGCGCAGTACAGCTCGTACGGCTGGTGGGGAGCGCAGGCGAGCGCGCCGCGCGGGCTCGGCGGGATGACCAACCAGTACGCGGCGATGCCGAGTCTGCACGTCGGGTGGGCCGTGTGGTGCGGGGTGCTGCTGTGGCGGCACGCGCGTTCGCCGTTCGTGCGGTGGGTGGGGGTCGCCTATCCCATGGTCATCACGATCGTCGTGATGGGCACGGCGAACCATTACTTCCTGGACGCGGTGGCGGGTGTGGTGGTGATGGCGGCGGGGGCGCTGCTGACCCGGCCCGCCCTGCGCCTGGCGGACCGCCTGTGGGCGGCGCTGCCGTTCGCCGCTGCGGGAGCGGGAGCCGATGCGGGGG
>NZ_WWJY01000971.1 GCF_009865405.1 Streptomyces sp. SID3212
CCCGTCCGGCGATTGAGGACATCAGTAAGCGCAACCAGTCACCGGGGCAGCGCTGAGGACACCGTCGCGAGGTCCACCGTGGACGCCAGGCCCCCGTGGTACAGGCGAAGCTCCGTCGCGCCCAAGGACTGCGCCAGCGCAGCGTCCCGCGCCAGCGAACCCGGCGCGCCCCCCATCCCGCTCACGACAGTGAAGTTCGCCGCCAGTACGGACGCCCCCGCGGCGTGAGCCGCGAACGCCGGGAGCATGCGGGACGCCGCGCCGCCCGTGCACGGCAGGACCACCCCGTCCGCCACGCCCAGGATGTGCGCCGGGTCCACCCCGGCGTTCGCGCCCGTGTGGTACGGGACCGGGTCCGCGTGCAGCAGCACCTGGAAGCCCGGGCCGCCCGCAGACCGTACCGCCGCCACCGCCGACTCCTGGAGCGTACGGGCCACTTCGCCACGCCACGCGAGAGTGACGGCCGCCAGCTCCGCGCCGAGGAGCTTCTCGATGGCCGCCACGCCCGAGGGCACTCCTTCCGCCGCGCCCGCAACAGAGCCGGCCCACACGGGCCGAAGCGCATCCCGTACCGCCGCGGCCAGGGCCTCCGGCGAAACGCCCAGCTCCGCGTACCCCGCCCCGCACACCTCGCAGAAGCACAGCGACATCAGGTACTGCGCCGCCTCGTCCAGGCCCACGCCCCCGATCTTGTCGTGCGCGTGCAGGTGCGCCAGCCCGTACCACCCGCACGACTCCAGCTCCGTACCGGCCGACCCGGGCCGTACCGCCGCCTCCGCCGCCAGCGCGACCAGGTACGCCGCGACGGCGGGACGGGCGATGCAGGGCGCCCAGGGGTAGCGGTCCCCGTACGCGTTGACCACGGACGTGTCGGGACGCTCCGCGCCCAGGCGGGAGTTGTGCGCGAGGACCACCCAACTGTGCACCTCCAGGCCCGCCTCGGCGAGCGCCGCCGCCGCCTCCCCGTACGCGTCGCCGGGCGCCCAGGCCCCCGCCGCGTACGGCCGCAGCTCGTGCCCCGCCCAGTGGGCCTCGTCCACGGGGTAGAGGACCGAGGCGTGTTCGGCCGTGACGATCCGGTGGCGCGGGTGGCGCGGGGTCAGCGCGCGCGTGGAGTGGTACGCGGAGGCCAGCGTGACCTGCTGGACGCCGAGGTCCGCGATCCGCCGCGCGGCGTCCGGGTCGCCCACCACGTCCCAGGGGTAGAGGAACGCGGAGGCCTTCACGCGCCCGTCCCCGGAACGGTGCCGGCCACGGTGCCCGGCGCGGTGTCCGCCAGCAGCGCGCGGCCCCGCTCGATGAGCGCGGCCAGTTCCTTGACGTGCAGACCGAGCGGCTCGCTCAGCGGCGGCCGCACCTCGCCGACGTCGAGCCCCCCGAGCCGTACCCCCGCCTTGACCAGCGAGACGGCGTACCCCCGCCCCTGGTTGCGCAGTTCGACCAGCGGTACGTAGAAGCCGTCGAGGAGCCGGTTGGCCGTCACGTCGTCGCCGCTGTTGAGCGCCCGGTGGAAGGCGAGGGCGATGTCGGGGGCGAAGGCGAAGACGGCGGAGGAGTACAGGGTGATGCCGATGCCCCGGTAGGCGAGCCCGGTGAGTTCGGCGGTGGGCAGCCCGTTGAAGTAGAGGAACTCCCGCCCGGGCAGCTCGCGGCGGACCGTGCTGACGATCCGCTGCATCAGGTCGAGGTCGCCGAAGCCGTCCTTGAGGCCGATGATCCCCTCCACCTGCGCCAGCGCGACGGCGGTCTCGGGGGTGAGGACGGCGTTGTCCCGCTGGTAGACGATGGTCTCCAGGGAGGTGGCCCCGGCCAGCTCGGTGTAGTGGCGCAGCAGGCCCTCTTGGTCGGCGACGACCAGGTAGGGCGGCATGGCGAGCAGCCCGTCCGCGCCGGCCTCCTCCGCGAGCTTCGCGTACTGGATCGCGAGGGCGGTGCCGTAGCCCGCGCCCGCCACGACGGGCACCTCCCCGGCGGTCTCCTCCACGGCGGCGGCGACGCAGTCGCGGAACTCCTGGGGAGTGAGGGCGTGGAACTCGCCCGTTCCGCAGCAGGCGAACACCGCCGCGGCTCCCGCGTCGACGCCCCCTCTGACGTGCGCGCGGAACGCGTCGAGGTCGAGTGTGCCGTCGGGACCGTACGCGGTGACGGGGAAGAACAGCGGCCCCTCCACTCGGGTGAGTCGGGCGGCGAGCGGGGCTGAGGTCACTGGCGCTCCCTGGGCCGTGCACCGGGCGCTCACCGCCCGTGCACAATTCTGATCGATGTCCATATCTCTGAACACGACCACGCTAGGGCAGCCGCGCGGCGCAGGTCAAGACAGGAAACAGCAACCAGGAGGCGGATCACTCCCCGCCACGCAAGACTTGACGGTGCGGAGGGGCACTCCTTAGCGTGTCCACGCATGTGAATACCGTCTACGGATCTGAGTCCGGTGACAGGCCGCCGACCGTACCGCCGAGGAGACCGCGCCCATGCCCGCACCCCGCACCGTCCTGCTCACCGGCGCCGCCGGCGGCCTCGGCACCCTGATGCGGGGCCTGCTGCCCGCGTACGGCTACGAACTGCGCCTCTTCGACTCCCGGCCCGTCGAGGGCGAGCCGGACGCCCTCACGGCCGATCTGGCGGACAAGGACGCGCTGCGGGAGGCCGTGGACGGCGTCGACGCGATCATCCACCTCGCGGGCATCTCCCTGGAAGCCTCCTTCGACAAGATCCTCAAGGCCAACATCGAGGGGACCTACAACCTGTACGAGGCGGCCCGCGCGGCCGGGGTCCCGCGCACGGTCTTCGCCTCCAGCAACCACGCGGTCGGCTTCACCCCCCGCCCCCAGGGCGACGACCCGCTGATCCCCGTCGACACCCCGCGCCGGCCCGACACGTACTACGGCCTCTCCAAGTGCTTCGGCGAGGACCTCGCGCAGCTCTACTGGGACCTGCACGGCATGGAGACCGTCTCCGTCCGGATCGGCTCCTGCTTCGCCGAACCGACCTCCGTACGGATGCTGTCCGTGTGGATGAGCCCCGCCGACGGCGCCCGGCTCTTCCACGCCGCGCTCACCGCCGAGGACGTCGGCCACACCGTCGTGTACGGCTCCTCCGCCAACACCCGGCTCTGGTGGGACCTGTCCGGCGCGCGGGCGCTGGGTTACGACCCCCAGGACGACTCGGAGCCGTACGCCGCGAAGCTCATCGCCGAACAGGGCGAACTGGACCCGGCCAACCCGGACCACGCGCACCTGGGCGGGCACTTCACGACACACCCGCCCCAGTGGCCCCACTGACGCCGGCGGCGGCCCCCGCCGAAATCCGGGCGACAGCGGCGGGGCGTACGGGGACGATGGCGGTATGCCCAGGCCTTTCGGATTCACCTACGAGCGAAGGGGTGACGGCACGGTCGCCGTCACCCACCGCGGGCGCGCCGCCGCGACCCTGCGCGGCGCCCGGGCGGAGAAGTTCCTGGCCGAGGTGGAGCAGGGTGACGCCCAGCTCGTCATGGCCCGCTGGACGGGCGCGTACAAGTTCGGGAACGAACGCGTCGCGCGCCAACATTCGCGCAATCGGCGTAGGTAAGGGAACGGCAAAGCCGGGTCGCTCGTTACGACGGCATGACAGCTATGACCCCCGGCTCGAACATCCCTCTTCCCACCGCCCACGTGGCGGTGGACGTCACCGCTCCGGTGCGGCTCGACGTATCGGGCCTGCTGCTCACCGCCGACGGCAAGGTGCGCTCCGACGACGACTTCATCTTCTACAACCAGCCCGCGGGCCCCGGCGTGAGCTACCGCTCGGGCGGCGGTACGGCCCCGGACGCCATCGTCGTCGACACCGGTTCCGTGCCGGCCGGCATCGAGAAGATCGTCGTCACGGCGAGCCCGGACGCGGCGGGGCAGAGCTTCCAGGGCATCGAGCCCACGGCGACGGTCCGGAACGCGGCCGACGGCAGCGTGCTCGCCACGTTCACGCCCCCGCAGCTCGGCGCCGAGACCGCGCTGGTGATCGTCGAGGTCTACCTGCGCAACGGCGCCTGGAAGGTCCGCGCCGTCGGGCAGGGGTACGCGAACGGGTTGGCCGGGATCGCCACCGACTTCGGCGTCTCCGTGGAGGAGCCCGCCGCCGCGCCCGCCCCGGTCCAGGCCCCGCCGGTGCGCGCGGCCGACCCGCGCGTGGCCGCGCCCCCCGCCCCCGCGGCCCCGCCCGCCCCGCAGGCCCCGGCGCCCTCCGCGCCCGGCTCCGGCAAGATCAACCTCGACAAGGGCCGCGTCAGCCTCCAGAAGAACCAGACCGTCTCCCTGGTCAAGGGCGGCCGCCCGCTGCTCAGCAAGGTCAAGATGGGCCTCGGCTGGGAGCCGGCGTACGGCGGCAAGGACATCGACCTCGACGCCTCCGTCATCGCCTACGGCCCGGACCGCAAGCACCTGGACAGCTGCTACTTCGGCCGGCTGTCCATCCTCAACGGGGCGATCAAGCACTCCGGGGACAACCTCACCGGAGAGGGCGCGGGGGACGACGAGGTGATCGTCGTCGACCTCGGCCGGCTGCCTGCCGAGGCGACCGGCCTGGTCTTCACGGTGAACTCGTTCACGGGCCAGAAGTTCAACGAGGTCGCCAAGGCCTACTGCCGGCTGATCGACGCGGCCACCGACGAGGAACTGGTCCGCTTCGACCTGACCGGCGCCGAGCCGCAGACCGGCGTGATGATGGCCAAGCTGATCAAGCAGTTCTCCGGCGAGTGGGAGATGACCGGCCTCGGGGAGTTCGTGAAGTCCCGTACGGTCCGGGGCATGGTGAAGCCCGCGGCGAAGATCCTCTGAGCCCGGGAGGCCGTCCCGGGACGATCGGGACGGCGTCCGGAACGCCCAGCGGGCCGCCACGGTCTCGACGACCGGCGGCGGCCCGGGGGCTCGGCCTTCTCCAGGCTCCGCTTCAGAGCTTGGTCAGTTTGGAAAAGGGGGTCAGGATCCTTCCCTGGCGCCCCGAGAAATCGATGAGCACGGCGTGTTCGCCCTCGACTCCGATGACTCTTCCCAGCCCGAACTGGTCGTGGGAGACGCGGTCTCCGACATCGAACTGCTCGGGCGGGGGTGAGGCCGGGCCTTGGCGGTTGAAGGGACTGGACGGCAGGTGGCGCCGGGATCCGGCTGACTTTGTCATTACTTGGAGTATGCGCCCAAGGGGCCCCGCCGCGCCATGCCCGACCGCCGACCGGCCCGCCGGATCACCCGTTCCAGGGCCCTGCCGGGGGTGCCCGGAGCCCCGCGCGGGCCGCCCGGTCAGCGCCGGGGCGAACGCCGCCAGGGGCCGGTGACGGCCAGCATGATCCCCGGCTCCTGGATGTTGGCGTACAGGACGGCGCCGTCCGGCGAGAACACGACACCCGTGAACTCGCTGTCGTTGAGATCGTTGCGCGCGAGGGGGTACGTGACCCCGCTCTCCGTCGCCCCGAAGAGGTGCTGGACCCCCTCGCCGTCCTCCGCGAGGATCAGCCCGCCGTACGGCGAGACGGTGATGTTGTCGGGGCCGTCGAAGGCCCCGTCCCCGTCCGGGTCCGTGTTGACCCCCAGCAGCACCTTGAGGGTGAGGGTGCGGCGCCGGGGGTCGTAGAACCACACCTGCCCGTCGTGCGGGCGGCCCGGGCTCTCGTCGCGGGCGTACGAGGAGACGACGTACGCGCCCCCGTCCGCCCACCACATGCCCTCCAGCTTCCTGGCCCGGGTGACGTCGCCGTCGTCGAACTGCTCCCGCACCTCGACGGTCCGCGCCTGCCGGTCGGGCACCTCCAGCCAGTCCACGCCGTACACCGTGCCGATCTTCGTGGCGCGCGAGAGGTCGTCCACGAACCGGCCGCCCGCGTCGAAGCAGCGCGGAGCCTGGAGCACCCCCGCGTCGTCGGCGAGGTGCCGGAGCCGGCCCCGGCCGTGCTCGAAGCCCTTCGGCGGGACCCAGCGGTAGAGCAGACCGTTGGGACCGTCCGCGTCCTCCGTCAGATAGGCGTGCCCGGTACGCGGGTCCACCACGACGGCCTCGTGCTCGAACCGGCCGAACGCCTTGACGGGCCGGGGGTCGCGGTTGGCCCTGCGGTCGTACGGGTCGACCTCGAAGACAAAGCCGTGATCCTTGGTCATCCCGTTCTGGCCGGCCCGGTCGGCGTTCTCCTCGCACGTCAGCCAGGTGCCCCAAGGGGTGCGCCCGCCCGCGCAGTTCGTGGAGGTGCCGGCGATGCCGACCCACTCGGCGGTACGGCCGTCGCGGTGCGTCTCCACGACGGTGCAGCCGCCGGCCGCCGCCGGGTCGTACACCAGACCCTCGGTCAGCGGCACCGGGTACGGGTAGTCGGTCCGGGGCCCGTCCAGCTCGTGGTTGTTGACCAGCAGCGTCGTACCGCGCGGGCCGTCGAACGTGGCGGTGCCGTCGTGGTCCGACGGCGTGAACTCGCCGGTCTCCAGCCGGGTGACCCCGCTGTGGGTGAGGACGCGGTACGAGAACCCCTTCGGCAGCGCGAGCATCCCGGCCGGGTCGGGGAGCAGCGGCCCGTACCCCGGCTGCGGCGCGGGTCCGCAGGCCACCTCGGGCGCGTCCTCGGCGGCGAGGGCGCCGGGGGCGGTCGCGAGGGCTCCGGCGGCGCCCGTGAGGACGAGGCCGGCGCCGGTGAGAGCGGACTTCCCGGAGAATTCCCTGCGGGTCAGCGGCATCGCGGCGGCCTCCTGGGGCGTGGGAGTGTGGGAGAACACGGTCGCGTGCGCGTATAAACGGCGGTTGAACAGCGTCCGACGTCCGAAAGGCCCGCGTCCATGAACCTGCCGGTGACTTCCCTGCCCGCGACCGGTCGCCGCGTGCTCGTCAGCGGGGCGTCGCGCGGGCTGGGCCGCGCGGTGGCCCAGGTGTTCGCCGCCAACGGCGACGTGGTCGCCGTCCACCACGGGACCCGCGCGGCCGAGGCCCGGCTCACGCTGGAGTCCCTGTCGGGTACGGGGCACGTGCTGGTCGGCGGCGACCTCTCCGACCCGGCGGAGGCGGCGCGGGTCGCGGACGAGGCGGCGGAGGCCCTGGGCGGGATCGACGTCCTGGTCAACAACGCGGCGGTCAACGAACGGCATCCGCTGCCGACGACGTCGTACGAGGAGTGGACCGAGATCTGGCAGCGCCACCTGTCCGTGAACGTCCTCGCCACGGCGCTGCTCAGCCACCGGGCGGCACGGAACATGATCGACCGGAGCGTGGCGGGCCGGATCGTGAACATCGGCTCACGCGGCGCGTACCGGGGTGAGCCGGACCACCCCGCCTACGGCGCGACGAAGGCGGCGGTGCACGCGCTGGGACAGTCCCTGGCGGTGTCCCTGGCCCCGTACGGCATCGGCGTGGTGTCGGTCGCGCCCGGCTTCTTCGAGACGGAGCGGGTGGCGGGGCGGCTGTCGGGGCCGGAAGGGGAGGGGATCCGGGGGCAGAGTCCGTTC
>NZ_WWJY01000972.1 GCF_009865405.1 Streptomyces sp. SID3212
CACCGCCCCATTCAAGTGGTGCGCAAAACCCCGCCGAAAGCAGCAGCCCGCGACGAAACAGGAAGCACAGACTGGCCCCCGGGGAACCTTCCCCCGGGCCGCCCCCCTCCACCTGCACTTGCGGGGCCGGGGTGGGGGTCAAGGGTTAAGCGCAGCGCAATCGGCGAAGCCGACGCGACGTAGGAGCGCCCTTGACGCCCGGACCGGACCCGCGACAATCAACAACAAGGGGCGGCCCCACCCGCCTCACCACAACCCGGGCTCCCCCGACTACCCCTCGGTCTGAACCGATGGCCACCTCGGACCCGTTGCCGCGTCCCCGCACCACACGTACTGGCCGTCGGGCTCTACCGTCATGCCGTAGTCGTACAGGCTGGGACTGCCCATGGGGACCCACGAATCCCACGCCTCCTCCAGCTCATCGGCCAAGCGGCGTGGTCCGCCCTGATGCGCCACCGTGCCGCCACCGCCGACGGCGGACAGTGTTGCCCACGAGTCGGCCCCGGCATGCAGCCACGCGTTCAGGCCATCTTCGTCCTCCGCTGTGGTGATCCGGGCGTCCGGCAGGGCGACTCGCAGCGCGAACCGTAGGTGGACATCGTTCCGGAACGGTCCCAGTTCCGGAACGGTCCGAGGTTTCTGGTCATCGAGCGTTCGGCCTCGGCGGGGCCGGTTCCGCGTACCTGGCTGAAGGTCCGGACCGGGCTGGTGGTCCCCCTCGCGGACATGAACTGGGCCAGTCCCTGCACCCAGCCCGTCGCCGACCTACCGTCCTCCGCCACCGTCAGCGCGACATGCCCCAGCCGGCCCCACGGGGTCACAATCCTGCCGCCCGGCCGGGTCTGGGTCACCCAGGCCCACGGGACCCGATCCACCGCGTACGTGGCCATCACCCGGTCGTACGGTGCCCCCGCCCACCCCTTGCCGCCGTCGCCCACCACGACCCGCACCCGGTCACCCGCCGCCCCAAGACGCTCCCGTGCCCGTACCGCCAAGTCGGGATCCACCTCGACGCTCGTCACCAGCTCAGCCCCCGCCCGCCACCCGAGCAGCGCGGCGTTCCGGCCGGTGCCTGTGCCCAGTTCCAGGACCCGGTGGCCCGGTTCCAGCAGGAGCGAGTCGAGCATGTCGGCCACGACTGCCTCGCAGGAGAGGCTGGAGGAGGGGAGACCGTCCGTGACCTGGGTGACAGCGGCGTCGTCCGGGCCTCCGTACACCTCCGCCGACCACCCGTCGGGGTCGTCGCACCGGTCCACGGGCAGGTACGTGCCGCGCCATCCCAACGCCACAGGCGGTCCGGCGCGAAGAGGTGGCGTGGTACGGGGTCAGCGGCCCGGCGAACCCAGGGCGACCGCACCGGTCAGTCACCGCGCCGGTCCATCTCCGCCGCCAGGCCGCGACGGCCCAAGATGACAGCACTGCTGTGTGCTCATTCACTGCTTGCCGCAGATGCACACCAACGCGCCTACTACGCGTCCGCGTTGCCGCCCGGACGGCCGGCTTTTGTCCTCAATCGCCGGACAGGCTGGTTGTGTCCGCTGCGGGCCGGTGGCCTGGGTGCGGGTTCTTGCCGGGGGACTCGGTCAAGACACACCCAGCCCGTCCGGCGTTTGAGGACATCCGTGACATCGGTGACCCACACGCGCCGCTACAAGGCGTTACGCGTCAACCACTCGTCGTGGTTGTACGAGTCCCTCGACGGGTCCGGTGTGGTCGCCGGGATCGCCTGGGTCGTGTCTTCCAGGCGGATGCGCTCCGGGAGTTTGCCGAAGCGGGTGCGGCGGGTTGTTTCGGCCTGGTCCTGGTGGGTCTTCGCGTCGGGCATGGCGGCTCCTCCTGGTGTTGGGACCTAAACCTTCTGCCGGTGGTGGCTATTCCTCGGCCGTCCGGCGGCAGCCTCGTTTCTCCCGGCGTCGTACTCTGGGAGCACCCCGGCCCGTGCGACGTGTCGGGCCCTTCGCGTTGTCCCCTCAGCCGCACCGCGGCAGCCCCGCTCAACGGATCTGGACGGAAACCACCCTTCATGAGCCTGCACGGTCTGCTCGACGCCGTCATCAAGGACCCGGCGCTCGCCGAAGCGGTGAAGGCCGCCGCCGACGGTCACCGTATGCACGTCGACCTGGTCGGGCCGCCCGCCGCGCGGCCCTTCGCCGTCGCCGCCCTGGCGCGGGAGTCGGGGCGGCCGGTGCTCGCCGTGACGGCGACCGGGCGGGAGGCCGAGGATCTGGCGGCGGCGCTGCGGACGCTGCTGGACCCGGACACCGTCGTGGAGTACCCGTCCTGGGAGACGCTGCCGCACGAGCGGCTCTCGCCCCGGTCCGACACCGTCGGCCGGCGCATCGCCGTCCTGCGCCGCCTCGCCCACCCCGCCAAGGACGATCCCTCCGCCGGGCCGGTGAGTGTGGTGGTGTCCCCGATCCGGTCCGTCCTCCAGCCGCAGGTCAAGGGGCTGGGGGAACTGGAGCCCGTCGCCCTGAGGAGCGGGCAGAGCGCCGACCTGAACGACATCACCGAGGCCCTTGCCGCGGCTGCCTACGCCCGCGTCGAGCTGGTCGAGAAGCGCGGTGAGTTCGCCGTACGCGGCGGGATCCTCGATGTGTTCCCGCCCACCGAGGAGCACCCCCTGCGGGTGGAGTTCTGGGGCGACGACGTCGAGGAGATCCGTTACTTCAAGGTCGCCGACCAGCGTTCGCTGGAGGTCGCCGAGCACGGGCTCTGGGCGCCGCCCTGCCGTGAGCTGCTGCTGACCCCGCAGGTCCGGGAGCGGGCCGCCGCGCTCGCCGAGGTCCACCCCGAGCTGGGTGAGCTGCTCGGCAAGATCGCCGAGGGGATCGCCGTCGAGGGCATGGAGTCCCTGGCCCCCGTGCTGGTCGACGACATGGAGCTGCTGCTCGACGTCCTGCCCGAGGGGTCCATGGCGCTGGTCTGCGAACCGGAGCGGGTACGGACCAGGGCCGCAGACCTCGTCGCGACCAGCCAGGAGTTCCTCCAGGCGTCCTGGGCCGCCAGCGCCGAGGGCGGGAAGGCCCCCATCGACGTGGGCGCGGCCTCGCTGTGGGGCATCACGGACGTCCGGGACCGGGCCCGTGAGCTGGGCATGATGTGGTGGTCCGTGTCCCCGTTCGCGGCCGACGAGGACGTCTCGGAGGAGACGATCCGGCTCGGGATGCGCGCCCCGGAGTCGTACCGCGGCGACACCTCGCGCGCCCTCGCCGACACCAAGGGCTGGCTGGCCGACGGCTGGCGCACGGTGTACGTAACCGAGGGCCAGGGCACCGCCTCCCGTACGGTCGAGGTGCTGGGCGGGGAGGGCATCGCGGCCCGCCTCGACACCCCCGAGGCCGGGAACGGCCGCGGCCTCGTGGACATCTCCCCGAACGTCGTGCACGTCGCCCGCGGGTCCATCGACTGGGGCTTCGTCGACCCCGCGCTCAAGCTCGCCGTCCTCACCGAGACCGACCTCTCCGGCCAGAAGGCCGCCGGCAAGGACGGCCAGCGCCTGCCCACCAAGCGCCGCAAGACCATCGACCCCCTCACGCTGGAGGCGGGCGACTTCATCGTCCACGAGCAGCACGGCGTGGGCCGCTACGTGGAGATGGTGCAGCGCACCGTCCAGGGCGCGACCCGCGAATACCTGTTGGTCGAGTACGCCGCCGCCAAGCGCGGGCAGCCCGGCGACCGGCTCTACATCCCGACCGACCAGCTGGAGCAGGTGACCAAGTACGTCGGCGGCGAGGCGCCCACCCTGCACCGCCTCGGCGGCGCCGACTGGACGAAGACCAAGCAGCGCGCCAAGAAGGCCGTCAAGGAGATCGCCGCCGACCTGATCAAGCTCTACTCGGCGCGCATGGCGGCCCCCGGCCACGCCTTCGGCCCCGACACCCCGTGGCAGCGGGAGCTGGAGGACGCCTTCCCGTACGTGGAGACGCCCGATCAGCTCTCCACGATCGCCGAGGTCAAGGAGGACATGGAGAAGACGGTCCCGATGGACCGGCTGGTCTGCGGCGACGTCGGATACGGAAAGACGGAGATCGCCGTACGGGCCGCCTTCAAGGCCGTCCAGGACGGCAAGCAGGTCGCGGTGCTCGTACCGACGACGCTGTTGGTGCAGCAGCACTTCGGTACGTTCTCCGAGCGGTACGCGCAGTTCCCCGTCTCCGTGAAGGCCCTCTCCCGCTTCCAGTCGGACGCCGAGGCCAAGGCGACGCTCCAGGGGCTGCGCGAAGGCGCGGTCGACATCGTCATCGGTACGCACCGGCTGTTCTCGTCCGAGACGAAGTTCAAGGATCTCGGCCTGGTCATCGTGGACGAGGAACAGCGCTTCGGCGTCGAGCACAAGGAGCAGCTCAAGAAACTCCGCGCCAACGTGGACGTCCTCACGATGTCCGCGACGCCCATCCCCCGTACGCTCGAAATGGCCGTCACCGGCATCCGCGAGATGTCGACCATCACCACCCCGCCGGAGGAGCGCCACCCGGTGCTGACCTTCGTGGGCCCGTACGAGCAGAAGCAGATCGGCGCGGCCGTCCGCCGTGAACTCCTGCGCGAGGGCCAGGTGTTCTACATCCACAACCGGGTGGAGTCGATCGACCGGGCCGCGGCGCGGTTGCGCGAGATCGTCCCGGAGGCGCGGATCGCCACGGCGCACGGGCAGATGGGCGAGAGCGCGCTGGAACAGGTCGTGGTCGACTTCTGGGAGAAGAAGTTCGACGTGCTGGTCTCCACGACGATCGTGGAGTCCGGCATCGACATCTCGAACGCCAACACCCTGATCGTGGAGCGCGGCGACAACTTCGGCCTCTCCCAACTCCACCAGCTGCGCGGCCGGGTGGGCCGCGGGCGGGACCGCGGGTACGCGTACTTCCTCTACCCGCCCGAGAAGCCGCTGACCGAGACCGCGCACGAACGGCTCGCGACGATCGCCCAGCACACCGAGATGGGCGCGGGCATGTACGTGGCCATGAAGGACCTGGAGATCCGCGGCGCGGGCAACCTGCTCGGCGGCGAGCAGTCCGGTCACATCGCGGGTGTCGGCTTCGACCTGTACGTCCGCATGGTCGGTGAGGCGGTCGCGGACTACCGTGCCGCCGTGGACGGCACGGTGGAGGAGGCCGCGCCGCTGGAGGTCAAGATCGAGCTGCCGGTCGACGCGCACGTCCCGCACGAGTACGCGCCGGGCGAGCGGCTGCGCCTCCAGGCGTACCGCGCCATCGCCTCCGCCACCACGGAGGCGGACATCAAGGCGGTACGTGAGGAGCTGACCGACCGCTACGGCAAGCTGCCGGAGCCGGTGGAGAACCTTCTGCTGGTGGCGGGCCTGCGGATGCTGGCGCGGGCGTGCGGGGTGGGCGAGATCGTGCTCCAGGGCCCGAACATCCGCTTCGCGCCGGTGGAGTTGAGGGAGTCGCAGGAGCTGCGCCTCAAGCGGCTGCATCCCCGTACGGTCATCAAGCCGGCGGCGCACCAGATCCTGGTGCCGCGTCCGACGGCGGGCAAGATCGGCGGGAAGCCGGTGGTGGGACGCGAACTGCTGTCGTGGACCGGGGAGTTCCTGGCGACGATCCTGGGGTCCTGAGACCGCCTCGCCCCCGATCCTTCTGCTGAGGCCCGGTGTTCCGCGCCTCAGTAGGGGGATCGGGGGCATACGTCTCCCTGCCGGGCCGGCCGGCGGGAAGCGTAGGGTGCGGGCGTGGACGGACGTGGGGTACGGGTGGCGCGGGCAGGCCTGCGCGGTGGGGCCGTGGTGCTGGCGGTCGCCGTCCTCGGCGGGTGCGAGGGCGGGATCGGCATCGACCCGGGACCGGCCGCGTCGGCCGGGGCGCAGGACCCGGGCGCGGACACGGGGCCGGGCTCCGGCGGTTCCGGCGCGGGCCCGCTGAAGAACCCCGACGGGACGAAGCGCGGGCTCGCTCCTCTCACGTCGGAGGCGGACAGGAGCGCGGGCCGCAAGCTCATCGACCGGGTGAAGACGAAGGGGCGCGGCCCCAAGACGGGGTACGACCGCGACAAGTTCGGCTACGCCTGGCTGGACTCCGCCGACGGGGTCCCCTTCGCGCACAACGGCTGCGACACCAGGAACGACCTGCTCGCCCGGGACGGCGAGCGGCTGAAGTACCGGTCGGGATCCGACTGCGTCGTCGTCTCGATGACGCTGCGGGACCCGTACACCGGCAAGACGATCGAGTGGCGCAAGCAGTCCGCGTCGAAGGTGCAGATCGACCATGTGATGCCGCTGTCGTACGACTGGCAGATGGGCGCGGCCCGTTGGGACGAGAACAAGCGCAAGCAGATCGCCAACGACCCGCTCAACCTCATCCCGGTGGACGGCCCCACCAACGGATCCAAGTCGGACTCGGGCCCGGCGTCCTGGCTGCCCCCGGACAAGCGGATCCGCTGTTCGTACGCCGTCCGGTTCGCCCAGGTCTCGCTCAAGTACGAACTGCCCGTGACGGCGGCGGATAAGAAGGTGATGCTCCGTCAGTGCGGCGGCTGACGCGGGTGGTTGATGCGCGTGGCACGCCGCGGTAGGGGCGCGGTAGGGCTGTCGTAGGGCGGCTGTACGGCCCCGGCGGGCGTGGCCCGTACGCCGTCAGCCGTCCAGGTTCGCCAGGTCCACCACGTCCTTGTCGGCCGGGATCTCCGCCGCGACCGGGCGGTCGAACTCCGAGAATGCCATCGTCCCCTCCTCCTTGCCCGTCCATGCGATCTTGAGCAGGTACGGCTTCCCCTCCGTCGCGACGTGCACGGTGTAGTCGGACGAGCCGTCCGTCTCCGTCAGCGTGAGCGCCGGCTGTCCGTCCACCGTGCTCACCGGGCCCTTGCGGGCCACGCTGTCGCCGCCCTCGAACGCGGACAGCAGCTCGTCCAGGTCGCAGAAGCCGACCAGGTCCTTGGCGTCGGGCTCCTTGGTGTCGGCCTTGATCCACCGGTCGGCGAGCATCTTGACCGCCGCGTCCACCTCGGCCTTCGGCTGCCCCTTGCCCTGCGACCTGAGCAGTTCCTCGTCGTACTTCATGTAGACGGTCGAGCCGGTCTTGGTGAGCATCACGGTGCCCTGCCCGTTCATCGACATCGTGCCCGCGCAGTCGCCCTTCTTGTCGAGCGCCACGTCGACGGCGACGCGCCCCTCCGGATCCGGCATGTCGGCCTTGAGAGTCAGGGAGGTGGCGGCGCGGGTCGCGGCGAAGGCCCGGTCCAGGACTTCGGGGCCCGACTGGTCCGCGAAGGGGGCGGGCTTCTTCGCGGCCTTCGCGGCCTTCGTGGCCTTCGCGGACTTTGTGGCTTTCTTGGCCGGGCTGTTGTCGCCGCCCGTGCCCGGTCCGCAGGCCGGGAGCGTCAGGACGGCGGCCGCGCAGAGGGCGGCGAGGGCGCCACGGCGGGCGCGGGGCGAGAGGTGTACCTGCATGGTGGTCTCCGGGAAAGTCGTGTGGCGATGAGTCAATGACAACAGATGCTGTGAACCGAGTCAACCACGATTCTCGGTATCGTCCACGTCCACCACGAGAATCCGTTCGAAAGGGTGCGCGCCGCTATGCTCGGTCCGACACGACAGCCGTGAGAGTGAGGGAGGCAGCCAGGTGCCGGAGAACGCAGCGGAGGTCACGGCCGCCGGAATCGCCCGGCTCGCGGGTGTCGGAAGGGCCGCCGTCAGCAACTGGCGCCGCCGCCACAGTGACTTCCCCCAGCCCGTCGGAGGCACCGAGACCAGCCCCTCCTTCTCCCTCGGCGAGGTTGAACAATGGCTGCGCGACCAGGGAAAACTCGCCGAGGTCCCGCTGCGCGAACGCGTCTGGCAGGAAGTCTCCGGCGACCCCGCCGGCGCCGCCTCCGCCCTGATCCGTACGGGCTGCGCCCTCCTCCTCGTCCACGAGCGCCCCATGGTCTGGCTGGAGCTGGCCGCCGCCAGTGACGTACGGTTCGCCGAGCTGCTGCCCGCCGCCCTGGACGGCGTCCTCACCGCCCGCCTCGGCGAACAGGGCGACAGACCGGTTCACACCCCCGGCGCCAGAGAGCTGCGTTCGCGCGTGCCCCTCCTGCGGTCGGCCGCCGAACTGGCCGCCGATCTCGGCGCGCGCCAGGCGTTCGAGTTCCTGCTCGGCCGCTACCTGGACGCCAACCCCCGCCAGTACACGCTCACCCCGCCCGAAGCCGCCGCCCTCATGACCGCGCTGGCGGGCGCCACCGCCGAGGGTGTGAGCGTGCTCGACCCCGCCGCGGGCACCGGCACGCTGCTGCGCGCCGTCCCGCACCCGGCCGCCCTCCACGCCCAGGAGGCCGTCCCCGAGCCCGCCGCGCTCACCGCGCTGCGCCTCGCCCTTCATACGGAGGCCGACGTGCGCGTACACGCGGGGGACACCCTGCGCGCCGACGCGTTCCCCCGCCTCGCGGTCGACGCCGTCCTCTGCCACCCGCCGTTCAACGAGCGCAACTGGGGCCACGACGAGCTGGCCTACGACCCGCGCTGGGAGTACGGCTTCCCGGCCCGTACGGAGTCCGAACTGGCCTGGGTCCAGCACGCCCTGGCCCGCCTGCGCCCCGGCGGCACCGCCGTCCTCCTCATGCCGCCCGCCGCCGCCTCGCGCCGCTCCGGCCGCCGGATCCGCGCCGACCTGCTGCGGCGCGGCGCCCTGCGGGCCGT
>NZ_WWJY01000973.1 GCF_009865405.1 Streptomyces sp. SID3212
GCCTCCGTCAGGTCGGCGTGCGAGAGGTCGTAACTGGCCTCGTCGGCCGCCGCGAACAGGGCGTCGAGGTCCGGGTAGGGGCGGTGGGCGGCGAGCCGCTGGGCCCACCGGCGGTTTCCGCAGCAGGTGAGCAGGGCGGCTTCGGCGTCACCGGCCGGGGCGGCGTTGAACCGGTGGAGGTTGTCGCGGGGGCCGGCGTGGGATGCGCTGGACAGCGTGGGCTCCTCGAACGCGGCCTGGAGGCGGGCGGCCTGACGGCATACGTGTGAGCAGAGGCAAGGGCGGGTGGGGGGAGGCGGCTGGGGGACGCTCCGGAGAAACGGGTCGTAGAGGCGGTCGTAGAGGTAGACGTACGAAAGGGCGCGGTGGTTGTGCGGGAGGGGCGTGAAGTGGGAGCGGGGATGTGCCCCCACGCTATCGACGGCCGGTGCGAAGAGTGGGACGGATGCGCGATTTTCACTCGGAAGGAAGAGTTTCGACGCGCGTGATGGACGCCGCCGTGGGACCTTCGGCTTAGATCTGGGCAAAGCGGGAGGTTTTCGGATGATACGGATAGCGCGAATGGCGCGGTTCGCGCGGTCTTCCGCGGCGGCCCGGTCGGTGCGGTCGGCGCGGTCGGTGTCGCCGGTGTCGTCGGTACGGAGGTCGCGCGGCGCCCTGGTCGCCGGTGTGGCGGTCTCGGTCGCCGCCGTCACCGTGGCGGGCTGCGGATCCGGAAGCTCGGGCTCCGGGTCGTCGTCCGGCGCCCGTACGCCGTCGGCCTCGGCGCCCTCCCCGTCCGCCGCGTCCTCGTCCTCGTCCGTGGAACGCACCTCCGCCAGCTCCACACCACCCCCGTCCCCCTCCCGTACGTTCGCGCTCTCCTCGGCGCCCCGCGTCATCCCCTCCGTACGGACGCACGAAGCGGCCCGCGGCCCCGGCTGGCGGCCCGGCGCGAAGAGCGGGGTGGTCATCGCCCCCGGCCGCGCGAGCGCCGGACTGGCCGACGAGGGCCGCCTGATCGCCCAGGAACTCAAGATCGGCTACCGGGGCGCGGTCGCCGCCCGCTCCGGCGACGTCGTCCTGGCCGTGTCCGGCAAGGGCGCGGCGGAGGCGTACACCGCGACCGTACGGAACAACCAGGTCCGGATCACCGGCCCCGGCCAGGCCGGCGTCTTCTACGGCACCCGCACCCTCAAGCAGTCGGTCCGCGCGAGCGGCGCGATGCCGGAAGGGGTCGTACGGGACCGGCCCGACCGCGCCCAGCGCGGGCTGAACGTCGACATCGCGCGGAAGTTCTACACCGTGGACTGGATCGAGGCCCGGCTGCGCGAGATGGCGGACCTCAAGCTCAACCAGCTGGGCCTGCACTTCTCGGACGACCAGGGCTTCCGCATCGCCTCCACCACCCACCCGGAGATCGTCTCCTCGCAACACCTGACCAAGGGCCAGGTCCAGCGGATCCTCGACCTCGCGGCCCGGCTGCACATCACGGTCGTCCCGGAGATCGACAACCCGGGCCACCTCGGCGCGGTGATCGCCCCGCACCCCTCGCTCCAGCTGCGCAACGTCAACGGCTCGGCCCCGCGCGGGGCGATCGACATCGCGCAGACCGCGTCCGCGCGGATCATCGACGACCTGCTGCGGGAGTACGCCGGGCTCTTCAAGGGGAAGATCTGGAACCTCGGCGCCGACGAATACCCGGCGCTGATGGTGTCCAACCCCCAGGCGTCGTTCCCGAATCTGGCCACCGCCGCCCGGAAGCGGTTCGGCGCGAAGGCGCGGGTCCAGGACCTGACGACCGGCTGGACGAACGACCGGGCCGCCGTGATGGCCCCCTTCAAGCGCACGCTGCGGGTGTGGAACGACGGCATCTTCAGCGGCGGAATCGTCCAGGCGAACCCGGATCTGGAGGTCCAGTACTGGACGGGCCGCGAGACCGGGGCGCGCCCGCCGCTGGACTACCTGAACGCGGGGCGCAAGCTCGTCAACTTCAACGACGAGTACCTCTACTACGTGCTGGGCCAGCCGAACAACTTCGTCTATCCGACGGGGCGGCGGATCTACGAGGAGTGGACCCCGTTCGTCCTGCGGGGCACGAAGGCGGTGCCGGCGCGGTTCTCGAAGCAGATCCTGGGCGGACTGCTGGCGATCTGGGGCGATTTCCCCAACGCGCAGACGCAGGACCAGGTGGCGCGGGGCATCAGGCTGCCGCTGAACGCGGTGGCGCAGAAGGTGTGGAACCCGGCGCGGCCGTCCCTGAGCTGGACCGGTTTCAAGACCTTGGCGCGCCAGGTGGGCACGGGTTGAGGGAGGGCACGGGCTGAGGGGGGGGCGGCTCCGGCCCGGCTGGAATCGTACGGCGCCGAATCGTTCCGCCACCCGAACACCGCCTCAAAGGTGCCGTACATAACGGAACTTACCCTCACGAAGCCCCGACTCCCGCCGAACCAGAGTGACGTATTTCAGCCGTACGGCGCAGTACTGTACTGGGCAGCAGTGGTCAGTACCGCGTCCACGACGGGAGACGTACATGAGCCTGGTGAAGCTGATCGCACAAGCCGATGAGCGCGGCCTGGCCGCGAGCGGGCTCGCCTGCCTCGACCGGTGTCTCCCCCTGCTCGCCGAGGAGCCGGACACCCTGCGACCGCTGTGGGCGGGCATCGTGAGCGGCGAGGGTGACTGGTCCGCGCGCCTGGCCGAGACCAGGGACGTCCTGGACCAGGCCCTCGACGCGGGGGCCACACCGAACGTCGCCACCGTGCTGGTACGGACCATGCTCGGCTCCGCGCCCTCGGACTGGGGGATCGAGTCGCTGCGCGCCTGGGCCGACACCTGCTCGGTGGTCGCGCTGGAGATCCACCAGCGCTTCGACGTGGTGGGCGAGAACGTGAGCGCCGCCGCCGAGGAACGCCTGGCCCGCTGCCGCGAGGACGGCACGGGCGCGGACGGCGAGGGCACGGACCCCGCCCTCGACGGCATCGGCCCCCTCGTCGCGGGCGAACTGCGCCGCCAGATCCGCATCCTGGAGATCCTCGCCGACACCACGGACCCGGCGGCTCTGCGCCACGTCATGGACCTGTCGACGGAGGGCCAGCGCGTCCTGCGCGCGGTCGTCTCCCGCCGCGCCAGGTCGCGCGGCTGACCTGACGCGCGTTCCGCATCGAGGTCGATGGGTACGTGACGCAGGACCGACCGGTGTTAGTCGCGGCACCCGAACGCGAAACCTCGGTCCGTGCGGCCAGCGTTGACGCCCTCGCGCCTCCGTAGTCCCTCCATCGCACAAACGGCTTCCGGTCAACTCTGCATGGGGATCTCGCGTACCGAAGGAATTTTCGAGGTGGCCCCGTCGCGACCCCATCTCGCCACTTGGCGCCTATTCGTTTTTCTAACCAGAGTCCAGGCGCGTATGTTTTCGACAACTGGGCGCCATCGGTGATCAAGAATGAAATATTATGATCGTTGGCCTCTTTTGGCTCTGGATTGGTGCGAGGCCGTGTCAAGCTGGCACCTCTAGCCGCCGCCTCGAAGGGTTCCATCGATGTCCACGCCCCCGACTACGGACCCTTCTCAGGAACCTGATCCAGATTCTGAACGGAAAGAAGAAATCTTTCGCAGGCTGGACGAAAGTCTAGAGCCCTCAGGGAAATTGCCAAGCTGTTTGAGTCGTAGAACAAACGGAAGAGGCACTACGTGAACTACTCTGCAAAGACCGACCCCTTTCCCTCTCCGGTTTCGGTGGAGCGGCAACGTGTTTGGGTCAATGCTGCCCTAGCCACGCCCGGCGTCAATACTCCGCGCTCGGCTCTGGAGAACGCTGCCACTTTCTTGGTCGATCCGGAAATCACTCTGAGTGACCAGGAAAGTCCGGGCGGCCGTACGCTCCGAGAAGGGGCGCTGCGGAGAGTGCGAACCGACGCGGGCGAAATGCTGATGGTCGAAGTTCACTTGCATGGGGTGGCCGGAGTCGTCTGGGAACACAACGAGCGAATCAGTTCCCTCTGGCACTCTACAGCAGAC
This sequence comes from Streptomyces sp. SID3212, assembly GCF_009865405.1. GTDB lineage: Bacteria > Actinomycetota > Actinomycetes > Streptomycetales > Streptomycetaceae > Streptomyces. The sequence goes on from NZ_WWJY01000973.1 coordinate 4,000, forward strand.
CCTGCGGTTGGCAGTAAAACTCAGCGTTCACTTACCAGGGTGTTCCCTTGGGCTCGAGAGGAAGGAGATTTAAGAGGACAGTCCTATGCGGCGCTCATGAGTTTTTCCCCCACGCGCGAGTGGCTGATGGCAAACGTGGAAGAAGCGTCCGACGAGCTGGACCGACGAGATGGTCTGCGCTCCTACGATTTGAAGGAGGATCTGGTCCTCAATGGCCAACAAGAACCAGGTATGTTCATCCCCCAACTCCACCGCCTCCAAGAAGAACCTCCGCTCGACGGTGACGGAAATCCCGCATATCCGACCGAGTACGTGGGCTGGATGGCCGTTCGCGGAAATAACCGTACCAAGCGCCGCCAGGACATCTTCGGGCTGACGTCTGCTGAGGTGCTGGCTGGTGTCCCAGCGGCCAAACTGGGGTTGAGCGGTGACGAGATCATCTTCGACACTCATACCTGGCTTGGCAAGCTTTCGGAACGCTTCAACCGGGAACGGGCAGCGGCAGAGCGTGACGGCGATGATGAAGACGCCGCGCGGCGCGCGACGAACGTGGCCGTCGTATCAGCTCATCTGGTGATTGGCTCCCCGACGCCGGAGCGTATCTACCGGATTGTTCAGATGAGTAATCGTCGTGATCACGTTCACCCGCCTCTTGAGTTTGTTCCCAACGATCGAGGCCGGGCTCTGGGACGCAGCGTGTTAGGTGTATACGTAGCCGAGGGACTACTGGACGAGAAGGTATCTCAAGTTCTCTCGGGACTGGCGCCGATCACGGATCTGCCTTCCGTCCCGGGGGACGCCACAATCGCTGAGCTTCGAGATCTTCGCTCCATGATGATCTTGCGAGAGCTTTTCCCATCCGATCCGGACAAGAAACTGCTGCTCCGTCGCGCTCTCAGTGAATCCCCCCCCTCACAGCTCAGTAGTCCTGAGATCAACAGGCGAGCTCGCGCGTGGTCCGCTCTTACCTCGGAGAGCTACCCGGCCCCCTGGAACCCGCGTATTGCAGAGGTGTTCCATGCAGGGAACGTCCGGGCCGGGCTCGAATTCTCCGGGCGTCCGCTGAGGGAACTGCTGGCCGCTGCCGATTCGGACGACGAGGCATTTGAAGAGTTGGTGGCCTTCAGGGCCGCGCACTGGCTGGCTGCTTTCGACATCATCGATGCCGATCGAGGATCACTGGCCGGCCAAAAGACAGATGACGACGACGGGGCGAAGGCCGCGCGTGTCCGGCGGACGGTGAAGAACCACCTCAATGCCCTGCGGAACAACCGGGGCATGGCGGTGGCATTGCTCCGTGAACTGGCCGACGCCATGAACGGCGGGGACAGAATTCCTCGTCGGGTCAGCCGTTCCGGTAATTTACTCATGGAGGATATGAACACAGCCTGGTTTGACCGAGAATTTCCGAAGGAGTCTGGAAAGCGACCGCAGAAGGTACCCGCACCCCGGCAGAGTCGGAGCGTCCTTCTGCCACGGTCGCCGTCCGGCGGAGGCATCCACGAGGATAAAAGCGTGCCCGCCCCTTCGGAGCGTCCACTGTCGGTGGTGCCCGCGAACGGATCGAATTCCTCCGCACCCGCCCTACCGCTTCCGGCCGTGTCGGACACGGCGAAGTCGGCCAGTGAGCACAGCCATCCTTCTGAGCCGGTATCAGCACCCGCTGTTTCGGTTCCCGATCACTCCGAAGTCACCTTGGGGGAACTGGTTGCCAGAGCGGATCTCCTGACGAGGAATCTGCTGGAGGTCGCACGGGGCGCCCAGGAGGTGTTCGGCATGCTGCCGTCGTTGGCGATGAAGCAAGGTGTGGCGCGCCCGCTCGCCAACCAGGCGGGAAGTGACGTCATGCGGAACATCGCAGAAGCGCTTCAAGAAGTCCGCGCTTTGCGTGAGGCCGGCGAGGACCTGGGAGGTCGAGCAGACCTGTAGGGGGGCGCCGGACTCGGCGGGGCGCCCGGGGTCTGCCCCTGACGGCGAAGCGGAGGGGCGTGCGAGGCGTGGCTGTCGGCCGAGTGCGCCGTGTCGGCGGGGATCGGTGCGATCGCGCGGGCCGGGACGAGATGCACCGGAACGACGACCGGGGCCGCCACCCCCCACAGGAGAGGCCCCGGCCGTCGTCCGCGGAGCCGCAGCACGGCCCCGTACTCCTACCAGCGCCATGGGTGCGTTTTCTGTCACACCGCATATCGCCAGGAAGTTGTTGCAGGTTGTACAAGTTATGGACGTGGGCCCCGGGCAGGCCGTAGCGTGCCGCACAGCGTGGGTCGACGCGGTGATGACCGGCCGCGATTTCAGGACAGGTTGTGGGAGTGCTGGGGGACGACGCGGAGCTGACCACCGCGGTGCTCGCGGCACAGGACGGGGACGAGAACGCGTTCCGTACTGTGTACCGCGCCGTGCACCCGCGGTTGCTGGGCTACATACGCACGCTCGTCGGCGATCTCGACGCCGAGGACGTGACCTCCGAGGCCTGGCTCCAGATCGCCCGCGACCTCGACCGTTTCGACGGTGACGCCGACCGGTTCCGTGGCTGGGCCGCCCGGATCGCCCGTAACCGCGCCCTCGACCACATCCGGATGCGTGGCCGCCGGCCCGCCGTCGGCGGGGACGAGACGGAGCTGACCGGGCAGGCCGCCGAGTCGGACACCGCGGACGAGGCGATGGAGGCCCTGTCCACCGGACGGACGATGGCCCTTATCGCCCAGCTTCCCCAGGACCAGGCCGAGGCCGTGGTGTTGCGGGTGGTGGTCGGGCTCGACGCGAAGAGCGCCGCCCTGACCCTCGGCAAGCGGCCCGGAGCCGTACGGACCGCCGCGCACCGCGGACTCAAGCGGCTCGCCGAGCTGCTGGGCGCCGAGGAGGCCGACGGCATCGACGAGTTGGTGGGGTACGGCCGGGGCGAGGGGGGTGGTGGGGGTAGCGGG
>NZ_WWJY01000974.1 GCF_009865405.1 Streptomyces sp. SID3212
TGTCCTCAATCGCCGGACGGGCTTGATTTTCCCCGGCTCGGCTTGGACGTTCCGCCGGAGGGGCCGGACGCGATCGCCCGGACGGGCCGAGAGTTCAGCCTGTCCGGGCGATCGAGGACAAAAGCGTCAGGCCGACGCCTCGCGGATGATCTCCGCGTAGCGGTACCCGCTGGACTTGATCGTGCGGGTCTGCGTCTCGTAGTCCACGTGGACCAGGCCGAACCGCTTGTCGTAGCCGTACGCCCACTCGAAGTTGTCCATCAGCGACCAGGCGAAGTACCCCGCGAGCGGGACGCCCTTCTCCACCGCCCGGGCACACGCCGCGAGGTGGTCCTCCAGGTACCGGGTCCGCTCGGGGTCGTCGACCGTACCGTCCGCGCGTACGACGTCGGGGAAGGCCGAGCCGTTCTCCGTCACGAAGATCCGCTGGACGCCGTACTCGTCGGTGAGGCGGAGCAGCAGCTGCTCCAGGCCCTCCGCGTGCACCTCCCACCCCATGTGGGTGTGGAGCGCGTTCGGCCCCTCGACCTGCTGCGCGAAGGGCGCGATGCCGGCCGGGTCGTCCTTCACGATCTGGCGGAAGTAGTAGTTCACTCCCATCCAGTCGAGCGGCGCCGCGATGGTCTCCAGGTCACCGGGCCGGATCGGCAGTTCCACCCCGTACAGGTCGACCATGTCCTGCGGATAGCCGCGCCCGAGGATCGGGTCCAGCCACCAGCGGTTGGTGTGCCCGTCGGCGCGCACGGCGGCGGCGCGGTCCGCGTCGCTGTCCGAGGCCGCCTCGACCGGGCTGAGGTTGTTGACGATCCCGATCCGCGCGTCCGGCGAGACCGCGCGGATCGCCTGGACCGCGAGCCCGTGGCCGAGGTGCAGGTGGTACGAGGTGCGTACCGCCGCTTCGAGGTCGGTGACGCCGGGCGCCATCTTGCCTTCGAGGTGGCCGATCCACGACGAGCACAGCGGCTCGTTGAGGGTCGCCCAGTCCTTGACGCGGTCGCCGAGGCGCTCGGCGACGACGGAGGCGTACCGGGCGAAGTGCTCGGCGGTCTCGCGGACGGGCCAGCCGCCCCGGTCCTGGAGCGCCTGCGGCAGGTCCCAGTGGTAGAGCGTGGCGAACGGCGTGATGCCGGCCTCCAGCAGTCCGTCCACCAGCCGGTCGTAGAAGTCGAGACCCGCCTTGTTGACGGGGCCGTCGCCGCCGGGGATGACCCGGGGCCAGGCCAGCGAGAAGCGGTACGCGTCGACGCCGAGCCGCTTCATCAGCCCGATGTCCTCGGGCACCCGGTGGTAGTGGTCGCAGGCCACGTCACCGTTGTCGTTGTTGTCGATCGTGCCGGGGAGGTGCGAGAACGTGTCCCAGATCGACGGGGCACGGCCGTCCTCGGCCACCGCCCCCTCGATCTGGTACGCGGCGGTGGCGACGCCCCAGGTGAAATCGGGAGGGAGGGCGTTGAGGTCGTTCACGAACAGCCTTTCGGGGTGGTTCACTTCACGGCGCCCGCGGTCAGGCCGGCGACGAGGTAGCGCTGGAGGAGAAGGAACCCGACGACGACGGGCACACTCACGACCAGCGAGGCGGCCATGATCTGGTTCCAGTAGACGTCGTTCTGGGTGGCGTACCCCTGGAGACCGACCGCGAGGGTACGGGTCTGGTCGTCGGTCATGACGGAGGCGAAGAGGACCTCGCCCCAGGCCGTCATGAACGCGTACACGGCGACGGCCACGATGCCCGGGACGGCGGCCGGCACCACGACCTGGAACAGCGCGCGGATCGGTCCGCAGCCGTCCACCATGGCGGCCTCGTCCAGCTCGCGCGGGATGGAGTCGAAGTACCCGATCAGCATCCAGATGGAGAACGGCAGCGAGAACGTCAGGTAGGTGAGGATCAGCCCGGCGCGCGAGCCGTACAGCTCGATGCCGGTGCTGTTCCCGATGTTCACGAAGATGAGGAACAGCGGGAGCAGGAAGAGGATCCCCGGGAACATCTGGGTGGAGAGCACCGTGATGGTGAAGGTCCGCTTGCCGCGGAACTTGTACCGGCTCACGGCGTACGCGGCGAACACCGCGATCACCACGGAGAGCACCGTCGCCGCACCCGCCACGATCAGCGAGTTCACGAAGTACTTGGCGAGCGGGACCGTCTTCCAGATGTCGAAGTACGGGCGGATCGTCAGGTTCGTCGGGATCCACTGGAACTTCCCCGACACGTCCTGGAGCGGCTTGAGCGAGCTGCTGATCATCACGTAGACGGGCAGCAGCGCGAAGACCGCCAGCACCGTCAGGACGACGCGGCGCGTCCACAGGAACGACTGCGGCGGCGCCATGGGAGACCGGGGGCTAGACATCGGTGCCCTTCCTTCCCCGTGAGGTGATGAGCAGGTAGACCGCCGTGACCAGCAGCAGGAAGAGCAGCAGCAGGACGGACATCGCCGAGCCGGAACCGAAGTTCCAGGTGACGAAGGACGACTGGTAGATGTGGATCGAGATCAGGTCCGCCGCTTCCGGCGCCGACTTGCCGAACAGGACGTACGGCGTGTTGAAGTCGTTGAACGTCCACAGGAAGAGCACCAGCACCAGCACCTGGTTGACCGGGCGCAGCGACGGCAGCGTGATCTTGCGGATCTGCTGCCAGATGCCCGCCCCGTCGATGGAGGCGGCCTCGTACAGGTCACGCGGGATGTTCTGGAGGGCGGCCATCAGCATCAGGAACGCGAAGGGCCAGGACTTCCAGAGCGAGACGATCACCAGCGCGATGAAGCTGTTGTTGCCGATGAGCCAGAACGAGGGCTTGTCGGTGAGGCCGAGCTGGTCGTGCAGGACGTGATTGATCACGCCGTTGTCGTGCTGGAACATGAACGCCCACGTGATGACCGCCGCGTACACGGGCAGGGCGTACGGGACCAGGAAGATCGTCCGCAGGATGCTCCTGCCGCGGAAGTTCTCCTGGAGCATGATCGCCGCCGCGACCCCGAGCAGCCACGAGAGCCCGACGGAGAGCACGGTGAAGGCGCAGGTGACGAGGAACGAGTGGAGCAGCGCCTGACCGATCGGGGCATCGAAGTCGATGGCGACCTTGTAGTTGTCGAAACCGGCGGAGGGGGAATTGCCCCAGTTCCGGATGAAGAACTGGGTGAGCTGCCTGAAGCTCACCCAGATCCCGATCACCATCGGGATGATGTGGACGAGCAGTTCGAGCACGACGGCGGGCAGCAGCAGGAGGTAGGGCAGACCGCCCTGACGGATCCGGTCGGGGATGCGCGGGAAACGTCGTCCGCGCGCACCCCCGTTGTCCGTCTTCTCCACGTCGCCCGTTTTGCGCCCACTGCTGGGTGTCACGGTGGCGGTCATGGAGAGAGCCTCACGGAGTCATCTGCTGCTGGGCCTTGGTCAGTGCTGCCTTGACGGATTCGGTGGTCACCGGCTTCCCCGCCGCGGCGTCGGCCCACAGGCCCTTGACGGCCGTACCGACGGTCGTCTCGAACTGGGACTCGTTCGCGACCTGGGGGAGCGGAGCGGCGCTGGTGCCCAGCGTGTCCTTCAGGACCTTCACGTCCGAGGCGCCGAACGCCGGGTCCTCCTGCGCGGCCTTGACGGGCGGGACCGAGCCGTAGGTCTTGTTCAGCAGCGTCTGCTCGGCGTCGCTCGTCATGAACTTCACGAACTTCTTCGCGCCGTCGATGTTCTTGGTGTTGTTGAACACCGCGATGTTGATGCCCGCGACCATGGAGTTGGTCTGCTCGCCCGTGCCGGGAACGCCGGACTGGACGGGCACCGGGGCGACGCCCCAGTCCTCGGGCTTCATGCCCTGGGAGGCGAAGGTCGACGCGGCGGCCTGCCAGAGGACCATGGCCGTCTTGCCCTTGGCGAAGTCCTGGAGGGACTGGTTCTGGGCGTACTCCGCGTTGCCCGGAGCGATGATCTTGTCCTTGGCCATGAAGTCGACGTACTGCTTCACGGCGGCGACAGCGCCGTCCGACGTGAAGGTCGGCTTGCCGTCCTTGTCGAAGAAGTCGGCGCCGTGCTGCTTGCCGAGGGCGAAGACCTGGTGGATGTTGTTGGAGAGGTTACCGCCCTCCGCGCCCAGCGCCCACTTGCCGTCCTTGGAGATCTTCTTGCCGTCGGCGACCAGCTCGTCCCAGGTGGCCGGGGGCTTCTCGATGCCCGCGTCCTTGAACATCGCCTTGTTGTAGTAAAGGGCGTACGCCAGCGAGTACAGCGGCACGGCGGAGGGGTCCTTGCCCTCCGCGCCGGCCGAGGCCACCGCCGAGTCGACGAACCGGTCCCTGCCGCCGATCGCGTCGAAGTTCTTCGTGTTCCACGGGAGAAGGGCACCGGTCGCCTGGAGCGAGGCCGACCAGGTGTTGCCTATGTTCAGCACGTCGGGGCCCTTGCCCGACGACGTGGCGGCGAGGATCCGGTTGAGCAGATCCGACCACGGCACGACCTCGAGCTTGACCTTGATCCCGGTCTGCTTCTCGAACTTCGCGAGCTCCGGGGTCAGGATCTTCTTGTCCGCCTCGATGCTGGGACCCTGGTTGGACGCCCAGTACGTGAGGGTCTTCGGTGATTCGTTGCTTCCACCTTCTGACGATCCCCCGCCGCAACCGGTGACGGCTGCCGCGAGAGCGCTGACGATGGTTACTGCTGCTGCGGCTCTGGCCTTGCGCATGTGAGGTGGCCCCTTTCCGGGGATGGCAGCGTTCGAGAGTCGAACGGCCTCCATGACTTAATTTATGACGTGATTTAAGAGGTGAGAGAAGGTCGCGTCAAGGGCTGGGGCCGGGGTATGTTGCCTGCCGGGAAGGAGCAACATGGCTGAGCGCGGCAGACGGACAGTGCGTGACCTGCGCCGGGGCAATCGTGCCAGGGTTGTACAACGGTTGTATTTCGACGGTCCGCTGAGCCGCCAGGAACTCGGATCCGCCACAGGACTCAGTTCGGGCTCCATCAGCAACGTTGTCGCGGAACTGGCCTCGGAGGGCCTCCTCGAAGAGGCCGGTGTCGTCGACTCCGACGGCGGCCGTCCGCGTACCCTGCTCCGCGTCGCCGCCGACGGCGGACTGCTGATCGGCATCGACATCGGCGAGACCCGGGTCAGGGTCGAGCTCTTCGACCTGTCGCTCACCGAACTCGCCAGGACCGAACGGCTCCTCGCCCAGCACGGGTACGACGTCGAACGCATCGTCTCCCACGTACGCTCCGGGGTCGCCGACGTCCTGCGCGACGCGGGCGCCGACCCCGCCCGGCTCCTCGGCATCGGCATCGGCGTCCCCGGCATCATCGAACGGGGCGGCCAGGACGGCGCGGTGGTGCACGGCCAGACCATCGGCTGGAGCGCCGTGCCCTTCGAGAAGCTGCTCCGGGAGGGCTTCGAAATCCCGCCCGAGGTACCGCTGTTCATCGACAACGGCGCCAAGACGCTGGGCCAGGCCGAGATGTGGTTCGGCGGGGGCAGGGGCGCCGGTACGGCGGCGATCGCCCTCATCGGCTCCGGGGTCGGCGCGAGCGTCATCCACGGCAGCAGTCTGGTCGAGGAGAGCCGCCGCAGCAGCGCGCTGGAGTGGGGGCACACCACCGTCCAGATGCGCGGGCGAAGATGCCGCTGCGGCTCCATCGGCTGCCTGGAGGCGTACGCGGGCGCCGAGGCGATGCGTGAACGGTGGTACGAGGCGGGCGGGCCGCTGCCCGACGACGCCGACGACGAGACGGCGCTGGCCGCGCTGCTCGAAGCGGCGTTCCCCGGGCCCGACGGGCCGCCGCCCGATCCGCTGGCGGTCTCGCTCCTGGACCACACGGCGGAGTGCCTCGGGGCGGCCGTCGCGGATCTCATCAACCTCTTCCTGCCGGAACGGATCCTGCTGGGCGGCTGGGCGGGGCTGCTGATCGGGCCGCACCTGCTGCCCGCGATCCGGCGGCACGCGGAGGCGTACTCCCTCAGGCACCCGTCGGCGCGGACCACGATCGAGCTGGGTGAACTGGGGCCCGACGCGGTGACGGTGGGGGCGGCGACGTTGCCGCTCGCGGCGTTTCTGGCGCGGGGCGGGAGCCGTCCCCGGGTGCCCGCGCCCGGGGCTCCCGGGGACGCGGGTGGCCTCGCGG
>NZ_WWJY01000975.1 GCF_009865405.1 Streptomyces sp. SID3212
GTGTTCGGCGGCCGTGCCCTGCGCGTTGAGCCGCCGCCGTACGGCCCGCTCGGCGCGGAACGCCTCCGCGAGCACCTCCGCCGGATCCTCCCCGGCACGCACGTGGGCGAGGACGGTCGCGGCGGGGTGGCCCCGGAGTCGTACGAGCGCGTACACCCCGCCCTCGCCGAGGGGCGGGCCGCCGGGCGCCGGGCGCAGAGACAGCACCTCCCCGTCGGGGCCGTCGAGATCCAGCTCGGCGACCGCGAGCGGCGGCAGGTCGGGCAGTCCGGCCCGTGCCGCCTCCCGCGACGCCTCCCCCTCCGTCATCGCGTCCGGTGTTCCTGTCCGGTCGAGCACCGCTCACTCCCCCCGTCCGCTCCGCCGTGGTCACCGCTCACGCAGGCGGCCCACCTGGTTCAGGGTCCGCTGCGCGTAACCGGCCAGTCTGGGCCGGTTCCGTACGAAACTGTGCGCGCGGCGGGCCGGTTCGCGGCCCAGCCAGGTCAGGGCCGCCCGGGGCCCCGGCCGTACGGACGAGCCCTCGTACACGCGCAGCGCGCCGGTCTTGAGCGCGTCCTTGTACTCCGCCGCGCCGCGCCCCAGGTCGAGCAGGCCGATCCCCTCGGCGGCGGCGGCCTCCGCCATCCGCAGATGGAGGATCAGGCCGGGCGAGAACTTGGCGAACTCGGGGTCGTACGCGGGGAACCAGCACGACAGGACCGTGCGCGAGCGGAGCCCGAAGTGGGCGGCGACGGGCCGGTCCGCCGCGTACAGGACGGAGAGCACACCGGAGCAGCCGGGCGCGCGCGTGGCCGCCAACTGCCTTACCAGTTCGGTGATCCACTCCTGGGCGAAGCGGTCGCGGCGGCCCGTCCTGCGGTACTGGGCGGACTTCCACTCCATGAGCGTGCGCAGCGCGCCGGGGTCGCGTTCGTCGAAGACGAAGCGTGTCCCGCCCGCCTGGCGGCCGAGTCTGCGCTCCTTCGCGGTCGTCGTCCTGAGGAACTTGGGCGACTGGGCGCGCAGGACCGCTTCGTACGCCTCGTACCCCTGCCCGACGTCGATGACCGGTGACGCGAACTCCTCGGCGGCGGCCGGGACGAAGAGGTCCTGTCCCGCTTCGAGGTTGTCGAACTCCCAGGCGGAGAGGGAGCAGGCGCGCAGCAACTCGCCCGCTGTGAGCCGCAGTCCGGTGCGGAGGACCGCGCCCTGGCAGTCCGAGACGCCCATCCCGATGGCTCTGCCCTGCCCCAACGGGCCTTTCTCGTACGGGAAGAAGCCCACGGGCTCGTCCCCGTCACCGTTCCCGTTTCCGTTCCCGTTTCCGTTTCCGTTTCCGTCCCGTACGACGGCGATCCTGGAGCGGGGGCGTACCCGGCCGACCGCCCGGGTGAACTCCGGTTCCATGAACGGGTTGGCGGGGGCGCCGGACGTGGCGCGCAGTGCGCGCCAGGCCTCCGCCTCGCCCTCGCTCAACTCCGCGGGCGCCACCACCCGGATGCGCGCGGCGCTGCGTACGTCGCTCAACTCGACCCCCCGGTCCCGTGCCCCCTGCCGCGTCCACGTCCCCCATGAACCCACGCGTGGGCACACGCTCGTGAGGACGGTACCGGCCCAAATCCCGCCGGGACAGTGCCGGTCGCCCATCGTGTGACGGATCCGTCGAGGAGGCGGGAGCGGTGGGGCGGGAGGGGTTTCAGGGGCGGTTCCGGGGGTGCGGTTCGGGGAGCCGCGGTCTCAGAGCCGTACCCCGCCCCGCCAGACCGACGACACCAGCGGGACGCCGGGCCGGTAGGCGAGGTGGACGTGGCTCGGGGCGTCCAGGACGGTGAGGTCCGCGCGGGCGCCCGGGGAGAGGCGGCCGATGTCCGTACGGCGCAGGGCCCGCGCGCCGCCCGCCGTGGCCGACCAGACCGCCTCGTCGGGGGTCATGTGCATGTCCCGTACGGCGAGGGCGATGCAGAACGGCATCGAGGAGGTGAAGGACGAGCCGGGGTTGCAATCGGTGGAGAGGGCGACGGTGGCGCCCGCGTCGAGGAGCCTGCGGGCGTCGGGCCACGCGGCGCGGGTGGAGAACTCGGCGCCGGGGAGCAGCGTGGCGACCGTGTCGCTGTGGGCGAGCGCGTCCACGTCGGCGTCGGTGAGGTGGGTGCAGTGGTCGGCGGAGGCGGCGTCGAGTTCGACGGCGAGCTGGACGCCGGGGCCGTACGACAGCTGGTTGGCGTGGATCCGGGGGTGCAGCCCCTTGGCGCGGCCCGCGAGGAGGATCGCGCGGGCCTGGTCGCCGTCGAAGGCGCCGGTCTCGCAGAAGACGTCGATCCAACGGGCGTACGGGGCGCAGGCGTCGAGCATGTCGCCGGTGACGAGCTCGACGTACGCGGCGGGGTCGTCGGCGTGGTCGGGCGGGACGATGTGGGCGCCGAGGTAGGTGACCTCGTCGGTGTGCTCGCCCGCGATGCGCAGGGAGCGTGCCTCGTCCTCGACGGTCAGGCCGTAGCCGGACTTGGTCTCCAGGGTGGTGGTGCCCTGGCGCAGGGCCTCGGCGACGTAGCGGGCAATGTTGGCGTCCAGGTCGGCGTCGGAGGCGGCGCGGGTCGCGGCGACGGTGGTGCGGATGCCGCCGGCGGTGTAGGCGCGGCCGGACATCCTGGCGTTGAACTCGGCGGTGCGGTCTCCGGCGAAGACGAGGTGGGAGTGGGAGTCGACGAAGCCGGGGACGACGGCCCGGCCGCCGAGGTCGAGGGCGTTGTCAGTGGGGGGTGCTTTGCTTGATTCACCGACCCAGACGACACGGTCGCCGTCGATGACGACGGCCGCGTCCTGGATCAGACCGATGGGGGATCCGTCACCGAGGGAGGGGTCGTTGGTGACCAGAGCAGCGATGTTGGTGAGGGCGGTGGTCGCCGCCGTCGCGGGGGTGTGCAGGGGGGTGTTCGGCGTGCTCGTGGGCATGGGGGAGGTGCGCTCCTTCGGCGGCTTGGCCGCGGGCCGGACGTCGAGTGGTGCGGGGCGGGAGTCCGTCGGTCCTGCGGGGGTCAGGCGCGGCGGGACAGGGCCTCGATCGCGTCGGCGAGGGCCCGCGCGGTGTCGGGGACCTGTGTGTGGACCCCGTCCCGGACGACATGACGACCGCTCACGACCGTGTGGCGTACATCAGCTGCGGAGGCGGCGAATACGGCGGTCTCCGCTCCGAGCCGGGGCAGGGGTCCCGCTGTCCTGACCGAGTCCAGGGCGATCGTGACGAGGTCGGCGAGCGCCCCTTGTTCGATCCGGCCCGCCTCGGGCCAGCCGAGTGCCGCGTGGCCGTCGGCGGAGGCGGCGTGGAGCAGGGCGCCGGCCGTCCAGTGGCCGCGGGTGCGGGTGCGCAGGCGTTCGTTGAGTTCCATCGCGCGGGCCTCTTCGAAGAGGTCGATCACGGCGTGGCTGTCGCTGCCGAGCGAGAGCGGCGAGCCCGCGCGCTGGAGCTGGGCGGCGGGTCCGATGCCGTCGGCGAGGTCGCGCTCGGTGGTGGGGCACATGCAGGTGCCGGTGTGGGTGGCGCCGAGCAGCGCGATGTCCTCCCTGGTGACGTGGGTGTTGTGGATGCCCGTGGTGCGGGCGCCGAGGACACCGTGGTCGTCGAGGAGCTGCACGGGGGTGCGGCCGTGGACGGCGAGGCAGGCCTCGTTCTCGGCGGCCTGCTCGGAGAGGTGGACGTGGAGGGGGGCGCGGCGCGCCCGGGCCCACGCGGCGACGGTCGGGAGCTGTTCGGCGGGGACGGCCCGTACGGAGTGGATTGCCGCCCCGATCCGGGCGTGGGGGCTGTCCCTGAGGGCGGAGGCCCTCTCCGCCCAGGCGTCGGCGGTGCCGTCGGAGAAGCGGACCTGGTGGCGGTCGGGGGCCGCGCCGCCGCGCCGCTTGGAAACGCCGGACGAGAGGTAGGCGGTGTCGAGCAGGGTGATCCTGATGCCGGCGTCGGCGGCGGCCGCGATGAGGGCCTCGCTCATCGCGTTCGGGTTGTCGTAGGGGGTGCCGTTGGCCCCGTGGTGGAGGTAGTGGAACTCACCCACGCAGGTGATGCCGGCCAGGGCCATCTCGGCGTACACGGCCCGGGCGAGGGCGTGGTACGAGTCGGGGGTGAGCCGGGCGGCGGTGCGGTACATCAGCTCGCGCCAGGTCCAGAAGGTGCCGGAGCCGACCTGGGTGGTGCCGCGCAGGGCGCGGTGGAAGGCGTGGGAGTGGGTGTTGGCGAGCCCGGGGAGGGTCAGTCCGCGCAGGGCCACGGCGCCCGGGGGCGGGGTGTCGGCCTCGGTGCGGACGGCGGTGATCCTGCCGTCGGCGACCTCGACGGCCACGCCGGGCTCGACGTGGTGGTCGAGCCAGGCGTGCTCCAGCCAGTAGGTGGTGCGGGGGCCTTGCCGGTCCTGCGACTGCTGCGGTCCCTGCGTCATGCGCACGCCAGTCCTTCCAGTACGTCGGCCAGGGCGAGGACACCCGCCAGGCAGTCGTCCTCGGCCGCGGATTCGGCCGGGGAGTGCGATACGCCGGTCGGGTTCCGTACGAACAGCATGGCGGTTGGAATGGATCCGGACAAAATACCCGCGTCGTGCCCGGCGCCGGTGCCGAGGACCGGGACGGAGGTACGGCCGGAGGCGCGACCGGACGTGGGACCCGGGGCGGGACCGGCGAGGATCCTGGCCAGCTCGTCGCGCAGGGCGTGCTCGAACTCGACGACGGGCGTGAAGGACTCCCGTACGACACTCAGGTCGATCCCGGCGCGTTCGGCGGCCTCGCGGGCCGCCGCCTCGATCCCCGCGACGACGGTGTCCAGGGTGGCCTGGTCGGCGGCGCGGGAGTCCAGCCAGCCACGGACGAGGGAGGGGATGGCGTTGACCCCGTTGGGTTCGACGGAGATCTTGCCGAAGGTGGCGAGGGCCCCGGCCAGCTCGGCCTCGCGGCGGGCGGCGAGGACGGTCTCCGCGTACGTCAGCATCGGGTCGCGGCGGTCGGTGAGGCGGGTGGTGCCCGCGTGGTTGGCCTCGCCGTGGAAGTCGAACCGCCAGCGGCCGTGCGGCCAGATGGCCGAGGCGATGCCGACCGGGTCGCCGGAGAGGTCGAGGGCGCGGCCCTGCTCGACGTGCAGTTCGACGAACGCGCCGATACGGGCCAGGCGTCCGGGGTCCGGGCCGAGGGTGGCGGGGTCGTGTCCGGCGGCCTCCATCGCCCGGGGCAGGGAGACGCCGTCGCCGTCGCGGAGCTCGTACGCCTTCTCGGCGGTGAGCTGCCCGGTGGTGAGCCGGGAGCCGACGCAGGCGAGGCCGAAGCGGGCCCCTTCCTCGTCGCCGAAGTTGGTGACGGCCAGGGGCCTGGCGAACCGCGCTCCCCTGCGGCGCACCTCGTCCAGGGCGGCGAAGGAGGACACCACGCCGAGGGGGCCGTCGAAGGCGCCGCCGTCGGGGACGGAGTCGAGGTGGGAGCCGGTGACGACGACGTCCCCGGCGAGGGGGTCGCCGAGCCAGGCCCACTGGTTGCCGTTGCGGTCGAGTTCGTAGGCCAGGCCGCGGGTCTCGGCCTGGGCGCGGAACCAGGCGCGGCAGTCGGTGTCGGCGGCGGTCCAGGCGTAGCGGCGGTAGCCGTGGCTGGTGGCGTCGCGTCCGAGGGGGGCGAGGTCGCGCCACATCTCCTGGAAGGAGGGCGGGTTCCCGGCCGCCTTGGCCGCCCCGGCGCCCCCGGCGTCCCCGGCGGGGGTG
>NZ_WWJY01000976.1 GCF_009865405.1 Streptomyces sp. SID3212
GGCGACCCCCGCCACCCCCGTCACCTTCGCCGACGGCAGGCGGATGCCCGCCTACGTCGACCACCTCAGCTCCCTGCTGCCCGGCGACCTCACCAAGAACGAGGTGGACGAACTCCTCGCCAACCCCGGCACGTTCGGCCAGAGCACCGTCGCCGTGCGTGGCATCGACGAGATCGTGCGGGCGATCGCGGACGAGCTGAACAGCCGGCCGGACGCGCGACCGCCCGACGGCGACACCCAACTGCTGTCCGACATCAGGCAGACGCTCCGTGAGAAGCCGAAGACGCTGGGCACGGAGGGCGGGCGCCCCTTCCCGTACGTCAACGCGAAGGGAAAGATCCGGGTCTTCCACCTCAAGGCGCGCCACTACGCCCGCTGGACGCCGTTCGAGGACGGCTTCGGGCACGCCTCGAAGATCGACAGCATGCACCGCGGCGCCGCGACCTTCGGCCTGACCAAGAACATGCAGGCCAGCTACAACTACGGCCTCGGCGCTCCGCTCGGCCCGGTGAGCACCGCCGCGTTCAGCGGCTTCGGCCGCCTCGCCTTCCGGTTCGGGTTCGTCAACAAGGTCGGATACACGCTGACGAACGCGCGGATGAACCAGATGGAGACCCGTACGCTCGACGACTCCCGGTCGTATCTGGACGACGCCTACTTCGAGGCACGCGTCACCGGCGCCGTGCTCGACCCCGGCGCCGACCGGGCCACGCTCGAACGCTTCGGCTTCGCCGTCCGCAACGGGCTGCTGGTGCGCCTGCCCGACAGCGTGCTCAAGAGTTCCAAGCCCGGCCGGATCCCCGCGTCGATCACCCTGGACCGGAACTCCCAGTACCGCCTGGTGCGGATCGAGGGGTACGGCCCCGTGGCCGCGATCCGCGACTGGGCGGCCGGGCGCGTCGGCGCGCTGCCGGGCAGCACCGCCTACGCCGAGCTGGACACGTTCTTCTCCGGGGACAGCTTCCAGCGGCACGGCGGCATGATGGCGCGCGGCCGGGTCACCACCCCGCCCCTCTTCGCCGACAACGACCGGAAGTCCCCCCTCGGCGTCTTCGTGGTGGAGGAGGTGATCCCCCGCGCCGCCGTGCTCGTCGGGGAGACCGACAAGGCCGAGATGCGGGACATCAACACGTCGACGGTCCGCAGCGAGCGGAGCCGCGCGCAGGGCAGGAACCTGCTGCTCCAGGCCGCCGCCGGGCCCGCGTTCAACTTCCGCGACATGCTGCCGGTGCCGTTCGACCTGCGGCTCCTGTTCGGGCCGAGCGCCCAGTACGGGCACTCCCGTACCTACACGGCCGGACTCGGCGGCGCCGGGACCCTCAAGTCGGCCGGACAGGTCAAGGGCCCCAGGACCGCCCTCTACCTGGTCGTGAAGTCGGTCCGGGTACGGCGGGCGGGGGACACCGGCCCGCCGACCCGGTTCCTCACCTGGAGCCTGGACCGGATGACCAGCGCCGAGGCGCGCCGCCTGGCCGGCTGGGACGACGGGACGGGTCTGGTCCTGCGCCACGGTTCGACCCCCTTCGTCCCGGCGTATCTGGCCGAGAACAATCCGCGGACCCTCGGCATGCACCGGGTCAAGGAGTTCACCTTCGACGACGGCCTGCGGACCCGGGTCGACGCGGACGACGTGGGCCGTACGCTGCTCGACGCATTCGCCGACAGCGTCGTGAACGCCGTCGCCGCCCGGCGCCGGGGACTGGTGGCGCCGCTCGACCACCTCCTGCCGCCCGGACTGCCCAAGAGCTGGCGCGCCCGCTTCGACGACCTGCTGAGGCGCCACCCCGACGAGGTGCTGGACGTCGCCAGGACCCTGCCCGTACCTCCCCAGTGGTCCAGCAGCGCGAAGTACCACACCGCACTCCAGAACACCCTCCAGATCCTCGGTGTGATCTCCGCGCAGAACGTCACCGCCAACCTGGAGGCCCTGAGCACCATCGGCCTGCGGATCCGGCTCACCGACCCGGACACGATCGGGCAGACCTACTACGAGCTGTGGGTGCACGGGACGCTGACGGGGCGGCGGTACGAGGGCAAGGACATCAACGAGGGCATGCGTTTCAGCGCCCAGGGCATCGACCGGCTGGACGGCCAGACGAGCGCGAAGCACGGCACGGAACTGGGCTTCGAGGGCACGTTCTCAGGCCGCGACCACAGCGTCGACAGCGCGGACCTGCCGAAGAACACGCTCGGGGTCACGCTGGGCATGCGCAAGGGGTGGCAGGGGGACGCCGAGACCTCCTTCGGCTCGACCGTCACCAACGAGCCGATGTCGGTGAGCAACGAACCCACCCACCTGTACCGCTACGACCTCGCGCTCACCGCCGCGATGGGCGGCTACTGGCGGCCCCGGGGCATGATCCGCGGTCTGGGCCTGGGGCTGCCGGGACTGCTCGTCCTGGACGAGCCGCGCAACATCCTCTTCGGGCGGAGCCCGGTGGGGAGCCGGTTCCAGCTGCACGGCGGCGGGGCGGTGACCGGGCAGGTGCTGATCAGCGTCCCCGTCCAGCACACCCCCGCCGCCGACCCGCACGCGGACGGGGCGCTCAACCTCTACAAGGCCGTCGAGCCCGCCCCCGTACCCCTGACGACGGAACGGGCGCTCGCGCTGGCGAAGGGCGACCTCATGCCGCCCGGGGACGGCGGAGGGCCGCACACGGCGCGGGGGTCGGACTGGTTCCACGCGTTCCAGCAGCACCCGTTCGTGATCGTGAGCGTGGTGCTGTCACCCCTCCTGACCGCGGAGGTGGACCGCGTCCTGGAGGCGGCGTCGGGAGGCGCCTGGCAGCTGGTGAAGGAGGGCGCCCCGACCCGGGAGGCGATCGTCCGCACCTTCACCCCCCAGTACATGGCGGCCGGCTTCGACCAGAGCTCCGGGCCGCTGGGGATGCCGGGCACGGGCCTGCTGGGGAAGGGCCCCTTCGGCGAACTGTGGGGGACGTTCCGCTACGCCACCTCGGTGGGCGCCATGACCGCCCTGACCCCCTCGATGGCCATGGACACCGAGATGATCCTCGGCGGCACCCGGCAGGCGGCCGGCAAGATCAGCAAGAGTACGAGCCTGGTCTTCGGCGGCCAGGTGATCTTCTCCCACGGCCAGGCTCCCGGGCACGGTCTCATGAGCGCGTACGGAGTGGTCGCCAACCCCCTGTCACGCTCGGCCGCGCAGAGCCTCAACGTCGTACGGACCGTCGTCGCGGACATGAACCGCAAGGGCTTCACCCACCAGGTCCTGGTCGCGGGGGACGTCCACCATCTGTTCGCGCTGACGGCGAGCCGGGTCGGGATGGGCTCGGTCGGGAGGGCGGCGGCGCGCAGCTCCCTGGTGCCGCGGTACGTCGCCGGAGCGGCGGGAACGTCCCTGACGACCCCGGGCGGCCTGCTGGGGCACCTGCCGGAGAAGAGCGCGCACCGGCTGGGACTGCTCGACGACGGCCTGGGCGACGTCCCCCGGTACACGGAGCGGCTCTGGGCCGCGCAGCCCTGGCTGAGCGGCTCCGGATTCGGTACGTACGCGGTGAACACGCTCGACCCGACCGCGGTGCTGCGCGCGTTCGAGCGGCGGATCGCGCGACTGGGCCTGGACGACGCGAGCCGGGAGAGGATCCGCCAGCTGGTGACGGCCCGTGCCACCCGGGCCCTGAAGGGCGAGATGACCTCCACGGGTCCCTCCACGATGGTCACCGTCGGAGGGTGGGGCTGGGGCCGGGTGCGGATCGGCGACCGGTGGGTCAGGGCGCGCGTCGAACTGATCCCCGGGACACCGGTGTTCGAGGCGCTCGACCACAGCGCGGAGCTGGAGGAGAACCGGCGGGCCATCGAGACCGTCCAGAAGAACTCGGAGATCTCGTCCGGGCCGGACGTCGGGATCCTGACCACCCAGATGCTGCACACCGGCGACACCCACGTCCCGGCCGCCGGCGTCACGTACACCGAGAGCGGCTCCCACCGGAAGACGGTGGCGTCGGGCCACTCGACCACCACCGTCACGATCTACCGGGCCGCGTCCACCGAACCGCACGCGGAGATCGTCACCCCGTACCGGATGCGGATCACCCTGGAGGCGGACGACACCCCCAACACCGGTGCCCCGGCGAGCCGTTCGCCGGAGTCCGTGGAGGGGCGGGACAAGGCGGTCACGGCCTTCGACCGGTTCCGGGGCAGGGACCGGATCGTCGAGGAGGCCGACATCGGCGGCCTGCGCGAGCACGTACCGCTGAGCCTGATGGAGCCGGCGCCGTCCGGCAGCGGTCCGTCGCCCGCCGGCCCGCGCCTGCCGGCACCCGACCCGAGAGCCGTCCTCGCCCGGGACGGGGTCCCCAGGCCGGTGCCCGTACCTGCGGTGCCGAAAAAGCTGACGGTCCGTTACGGGGACGGCGTCGAGCGGCCGTTCACCTTCCCCGAGAACGGCTTCCACCCCCGGGGGATCATCGGCCTGGAGAACATCCACATCGCGAACGACCTCCTCCTCACCCGCGCCTACGACGCGGGCTTCTCCCTCCGCGCCCTGGAGAGCGACGACGGTCCTTCGGACGCCACCCTGACCGAACTCCTCCGTACGACCAGGCGAACCGGCCTGACCCGGGTCGGCACCGGCTCCGCCCAGGCGCTGGAGGACGGCACCAGCACCATGGCGGTCACCTCGTTCTACCCCCGCACCCTGGACCCCGAGGCCTACCAACTGGCCGGGCTGAGCGAGAAGTCGTTCCTGGGGACCGACACCGGACAGCTCTCCCTGCGCTCGACCCCCGACTTCTCCCGCGCCCTGCTGCTGACGGTCGCCGACGGCAAGAAGCTGGAGGTGCTCAGACGGTACGGGGAGGTGGCGGGCACCTCGTCCGCCGACGAGCACACCCAGTCGGGCGTTCTCGGCGGCGCGTTCCTGTACGACTCCCCGAACGGCGTGGGCCTCAACCAGGTGGGGCTGGCCCTCCCCGGGCCCAACGACCTGGACGGCACCGGGATGCCGGTCGGCGACGACCACCTGACCTCGCGCAACCTCAAGCCGAAGACCGGCCGTTCGTTCCTGTTCGCCGTCCCCGGCTCCTGGCTGAGCGTCGGTGACGTACACCGCAACATCGTCGACTCGCGGGCCGCGAACCGGATCCGGGGTGGGACCGTCAGCCAGGCACGGTCGGGTCCGCAGGCGATGACGTCGGAGGCGTACGTCGTCGCCTGGATACGGGAGGACGTCGCGCGTGAACTGATGCTGATCACCGACACGAACTTCCCCGAGCGGGTCGGGAAGGCGTGGGACGCGGTCGGCAGCGCGAGCAAGGGGTGGGTCGACGGGGACAAGGCGTACTGGAAGAAGCGGCGCGGCGCCGCCGGTCTGCGCGAGGCTCTCGACACCGCGCAGGGCGCCCTGGACACGGCCGGTGAGGCCGCCCGTGTCGCGGGCCTTCCGCTCGGCCCCGCCCGTACCGCCCTCGACGCGGCGGACACCTCGCTGCGCCAGGCCCAGGACGCCGCCACCCGGGACCACGACAGCGCACGGAACGCCGTCGCCGCCGCGCAGGCCGAAGTCGACGCCCATGCCCGGTACGAGGCCGAGGCCGAGCCGGACCACGACGGCTGGGCGCGGTTCCTGCGGGACGAACACGACGCCGCCCGGGGCCGGTTGGAGGCCGCCGTGACGACCGCCGCCGCACTGCGCGCGGCGGTCGGCCTGCGCCTCGAAGCCGCGCGTACGGAACAGACGCGGGCGGCCGGCCGGCTCGCCGCGCTCCAACGGCCCG
>NZ_WWJY01000977.1 GCF_009865405.1 Streptomyces sp. SID3212
GGCGGCGGTGGCTTCGGCGGTGGCGGCGGAGGCCGTCCCGGCTTCGGCGGCCGTCCCGGCGGCCCCGGTGGCCGTGGTGGCACACAGGGCGCGTTCGGCCGTCCCGGCGGGCCCGCCCGCCGTGGCCGCAAGTCGAAGCGGCAGAGGCGCCAGGAGTACGAGGCCATGCAGGCCCCGTCCGTCGGCGGTGTGATGCTGCCCCGTGGCAACGGCCAGAGTGTCCGGCTGTCGCGCGGTGCGTCGCTCACCGACTTCGCGGAGAAGATCAACGCCAACCCGGCGTCGCTCGTCGCCGTGATGATGAACCTCGGCGAGATGGTCACCGCCACGCAGTCCGTCTCCGACGAGACCCTCCAGGTCCTCGCCACCGAGATGAACTACGTGCTGGAGATCGTCAGCCCGGAGGAGGAGGACCGCGAGCTTCTCGAGTCCTTCGACATCGAGTTCGGCGAGGACGAGGGCGGCGAGGAGTTCCTCGTGTCCCGTCCGCCGGTCGTCACCGTCATGGGTCACGTCGACCACGGTAAGACCCGGCTGCTGGACGCGATCCGCAAGACGAACGTCGTCGCGGGCGAGGCCGGCGGGATCACGCAGCACATCGGCGCGTACCAGGTCGCCACCGAGGTCAACGGTGAAGAGCGCAGGATCACCTTCATCGACACCCCCGGTCACGAGGCGTTCACCGCCATGCGTGCCCGTGGTGCGAAGTCCACCGACATCGCGATCCTCGTGGTCGCGGCCAACGACGGTGTGATGCCCCAGACGATCGAGGCGCTGAACCACGCCAAGGCGGCCGACGTGCCGATCGTGGTCGCGGTCAACAAGATCGACGTCGAGGGCGCCGACCCGACCAAGGTGCGCGGACAGCTCACCGAATTCGGGCTGGTGGCCGAGGAGTACGGCGGCGACACCATGTTCGTCGACATCTCCGCCAAGCAGGGTCTGAACATCGACAGCCTGCTGGAGGCCGTGATCCTCACGGCCGACGCCTCGCTCGACCTGCGGGCCAACCCGGAGCAGGACGCGCAGGGCATCGCGAT
Organism: Streptomyces sp. SID3212; assembly: GCF_009865405.1. GTDB lineage: Bacteria > Actinomycetota > Actinomycetes > Streptomycetales > Streptomycetaceae > Streptomyces. The sequence goes on from NZ_WWJY01000977.1 coordinate 1,041, forward strand.
CGAGGCCCACCTCGACCGCGGCCGTGGCGCCGTCGCCACCGTGCTCGTCCAGCGCGGAACGCTCCGCGTCGGTGACACGATGGTCGCCGGTGACGCGTACGGACGTGTCCGGGCCATGCTCGACGACAACGGCGACAACGTGGACGTGGCGACCCCGTCGACCCCCGTCCTCGTCCTGGGACTCACCAACGTCCCCGGTGCCGGTGACAACTTCCTGGTGGTCGACGACGACCGCACCGCCCGGCAGATCGCCGAGAAGCGTGCCGCCCGTGAGCGGAACGCGGCCTTCGCCCGCAGGGGCATCCGGTTCTCCCTGGAGAACCTGGACGAGGCCCTCAAGGCCGGCCTGGTGCAGGAACTCAACCTCATCATCAAGGGCGACGCGTCCGGTTCGGTGGAGGCTCTCGAGTCCTCGCTGCTCCAGCTCGACGTCGGCGACGAGGTCGACATCCGGGTCCTGCACCGCGGTGTGGGTGCGGTCACCGAGTCGGACATCGACCTGGCGATGGGCTCCGACGCCATCGTGATCGGCTTCAACGTGCGCGCCGCGGGGCGTGCCGCGCAGATGGCCGAGCGCGAAGGGGTGGACGTCCGGTACTACTCGGTCATCTACCAGGCGATCGAAGAGATCGAAGCGGCCCTCAAGGGCATGCTCAAGCCGGAGTTCGAAGAGGTCGAGCTGGGTACGGCGGAGATCCGCGAGGTCTTCCGCTCGTCCAAGCTCGGCAACATCGCGGGTGTCCTCATCCGGTCCGGCGAGGTCAAGCGCAACACCAAGGCCCGGCTCGTCCGCGACGGCAAGGTCATCGCGGAGGACCTCAACATCCAGGGTCTGCGCCGCTTCAAGGACGACGTCACCGAGATCCGCGAAGGCTTCGAGGGCGGTATCAACCTCGGGAACTTCAACGACATCAAGATCGACGACGTCATCGCGACGTACGAGATGCGCGAGAAGCCGCGAGGCTGACGCGCGGCTGGTAGCCGGGGCCGGTCGGCGGGAGGTATTTCCGTCGACCGGCCCCGGCCGCTGCGTTACGGTTCTGAACGTCCCTGCCAAGCGTTGGCAGGCGTCTGAACCCGCACCGGCGGGACATCCGGATACGCATGTACGTGGGGACTCTGTCCTTCGACCTCCTCCTCGGCGACGTACGGTCGTTGAAGGAGAAACGCTCCGTCGTCCGGCCGATCGTCGCGGAGCTCCAGCGGAAGTTCGCGGTGAGCGCGGCGGAGACCGGTGACCAGGACGTCCATCGCAGGACCGAGATCGGCCTGGCGGTGGTGTCGGGGGACTGGACCCACCTCAGGGACGTCCTCGACCGGTGCGAACGCATGGTCGCCGGGCACCCGGAGGTGGAGCTGCTGTCGGTACGACGGCGGCTGTACGGCGACGAAGACTGACTTGTACACCAGAGAAACCGATAGGAAGAGTGACGGACCGGTGACCGACAACGCGCGGGCCCGCAAGCTGGCCGATCGCATCCAGGTCGTGGTCGCGGAGACCCTGGACCGGCGAATCAAGGACCCCCGACTCGGCTTCGTGACCATCACGGACGCCCGCGTCACCGGCGACCTGCGGGAGGCCACGGTCTTCTACACGGTCTACGGCGACGACGAGGAGCGCGCGGCGTCCGCGGCGGCCCTGGAGAGCGCCAAGGGCGTGCTGCGCTCCGAGGTGGGCCGGCAGACCGGGGTCCGCTTCACCCCGACGCTGGCCTTCGTCCCGGACGCCCTCCCGGACAACGCCCGCACCATAGAGGACCTCCTCAACAAGGCGCGGGCGAAGGACGCGGAGGTACGGGAGGTGTCGACCGGCAAGACGTACGCGGCGGGCGCGGACCCGTACCGCAAGCCGGAGGACGACGACGAGGCCGACGGCGAGGCCGCCGCCACCCCCACCGACGAGGACGGCTCCACCAAGGAATGACTGACCAGACCCCCACACCCGACGGACTTGTCATCGTGGACAAGCCGTCGGGTTTCACTTCGCACGACGTCGTCGCCAAGATGCGCGGGATCGCCAGGACCCGCCGCGTCGGCCACGCCGGCACGCTCGACCCCATGGCGACCGGCGTGCTCGTCCTCGGCGTGGAACGGGCCACGAAGCTCCTCGGGCACCTCGCGCTGACCGAGAAGGAGTACCTCGGCACGATCCGGCTGGGCCAGGACACCGTCACCGACGACGCGGAGGGCGAGATCATCTCGTCCACCGACGCGTCGGCGGTCACCCGTGAGGGCATCGACGCGGGGGTCGCGGCCCTCACCGGACCCCTGATGCAGGTGCCGTCCAAGGTCAGCGCCATCAAGATCAACGGCAAACGGTCGTACGCGCGCGTGCGCGGCGGCGAGGAGTTCGAGATCCCGGCCCGCCCGGTGACCGTCTCCTCGTTCCGGGTGTACGACGTGCGCGAGGCCGTCGCCGGGGACGGCACGCCCGTCGTCGACCTCGTCGTCTCCGTCGTCTGCTCCTCGGGGACGTACATCCGCGCCCTCGCCCGAGACCTCGGGGCGGGCCTCGGGGTCGGCGGCCACCTCACCGCGCTGCGCAGGACCCGGGTGGGTCCCTACGCCCTGGACGCGGCGAGGACCCTCGACCAGCTCCAGGAGGAGCTGACCGTCATGCCCGTCGCGGACGCCGCCGCGGCGGCGTTCCCGCGCTGGGACGTGGACGAACGGCGCGCGAAGCTGCTGCTCAACGGGGTACGGCTCGACATACCGCAGTACGGGACGGGACCGGTCGCGGTGTTCGGCCCCGAGGGCCGTTTCCTGGCCCTGGTGGAGGACCAGCAGGGCAAGGCGAAGAGCCTGGCGGTCTTCGCCTGATCCCCGGCCGGCCGTGCGAGGGCGTTCCCCCTCGTCCGCCGGCCATACCGTGGGGCGCCCGAGCACGCCCGGCCGCCCCACGATCCCCCTCCCGGAAGGGGTCTGTCCATCTCCGCGCCCCGCATCACCCCTTCGGCGGGGCGCGTGGGGTGCGCGCCGGATGCACCGGGGGGCGCGTTCCCCCCGGGAGGGGGCCGGGCGGACCCTTCGGACCTCGGTGCCGATGCGGGGGGCGGGCCCCGGGCATGGCAGTCTTAGAGCTGCGTAATCCGGCAATCACGTACACAGTTTCGGGCGAGGAGCGGTCACAGTGCAGCGCTGGCGTGGCTTGGAGGACATCCCCCAGGACTGGGGGCGCAGCGTCGTCACCATCGGCTCCTACGACGGCGTGCACCGGGGACACCAGCTGATCATCGGCCGGGCCGTGGAGCGGGCGCGGGAGCTGGGGGTGCCGTCGGTCGTGGTGACCTTCGACCCGCACCCCAGCGAGGTCGTACGCCCCGGCAGCCACCCGCCACTCCTCGCACCGCACCACCGGCGCGCGGAACTGATGGCGGAGCTGGGCGTGGACGCGCTGCTGATCCTGCCCTTCACCGTCGCGTTCTCGAAGCTCTCCCCGGCGGACTTCATCGTGAAGGTCCTGGTCGACAAGTTGCACGCGCGAGCGGTCATCGAGGGCCCGAACTTCCGCTTCGGGCACCGGGCGGCGGGGAATGTCGCGGTGCTCTCCGAGCTGGGGACGACGTACGACTACGAGGTCGAGGTCGTCGACCTGTACGTCACCGGCGAGGCGGGCGGCGGCGAGCCGTTCTCCTCCACCCTGACGCGCCGGCTGGTCACCGAGGGCGACGTGGCGGGCGCGGCGGAGATCCTGGGCCGCCCGCACCGCGTCGAGGGCATCGTCGTACGGGGCGCGCAGCGGGGACGCGAGCTGGGCTACCCGACGGCGAACGTGGAGACGCTGCCCCACACGGCGATTCCGGCGGACGGGGTGTACGCGGGGTGGCTGACGGCGGCGGGGGAGCGGATGCCGGCGGCGATCTCGGTGGGCACGAATCCGCAGTTCGAGGGGACGGAACGTACGGTCGAGGCGTATGCGATCGATCGCGTGGGCCTGGATCTGTACGGGCTCCATGTGACCGTGGACTTCTTCTCGTACGTGCGGGGGCAGCAGAAGTTCGACTCGATCGAGGGGTTGCTGACGGCGATCGCCGACGACGTAAAGCGAGCGCGCGAGCTGTTGGAGACCGTGTAGTTGCCTTGACCCTTGCCCGGCCTGGCGGCCGTGCTTTTGTCCTCAATCGCCGGACGGGCTCTGTTTTGCGTCTGCCCGGTGCGCGGGTGCGGCTTACTGATTGTCCTCAATCGCCGGACGGGCTTGATTTTGCCCGCTGCGGGCCGGTGGCCCTGGTGCGGGTTGTTGCCGGGGGCCGGGCAGGGGCCGTGTCCTGCACTGCATGTTTTACGTCGCGTTCGGGACCTCGTTTAGTTCACCCTTCGCCACGCGACACAAAACACGCTTTACGTTCCGGACACGACCCCTGCCCGTCCCCCTTCCAGGCCCGCGTACAAGACAACCCCCGACCCGCCCCGATCTTGGAAGGCGGCGGGGCACTTCCAGCCCGTCCGGCGTTTGAGGACATTGGTAAGTGGCACCGTCCACCGGCGCAAACTGGCCCACCCCGAGGCGGGGGCTCGTCCAGTTCACCGGCGGCGTGAGGGGGGTGGGGTCGGAGGAGGTGCGTGTGGCCGGACGTAAAGCGTGTTTTGTGGCGC
>NZ_WWJY01000978.1 GCF_009865405.1 Streptomyces sp. SID3212
CGTGCTCGTACGGAACGAGGTGCGCGGCGACCACCCCGTCCTGCCGGTCGACCCGGCCCGCGCCGGCACGGTCGCCCTCAGCGGCGCCGCCGCCCGCGACGCCCGGATCCTCGGCGGCGGCTCGGCGGTCGTCTTCCCGCACCACGTCGTCTCCCCGCTCGACGGACTCACCGCCGCCCTCCCCGAGGGCGCCCTCACCTACACCCTCGGCGCCGACCCCAGCGACGAACTCGCCGACGCCGACAAGGGGTTCGAGCTGACGGCCGTCTGCCGCGCCGAGGACGGCCGGGTGCTCGGCACGTCGAGCGTCCCCGGCGGCCGGGTGCAGTGGGCGGGCAGCGACCTGCCCGACGGCGTCACCCACGACACGCTCCACACCGTGGAGCTGACCGGCCGCTTCGTGCCGAGGGAGAGCGGCGAGCACACCTTCGGCACGCGCGGTCTCGGCGGCTTCGTCCTGACCGTCGACGGCGAGACGCTCTTCGACGGAACCCAGGAACCGGGCGACGCCGCCGACCCGTTCGAGGCCTTCTTCGGCACCCCCGTCGAGCGCGCCCACGCCGTCCTCACGGCGGGCGAACCGGTCGAGGTCTCGCTGCTGCACACCGTCTTCGCCCTCCCCGACGCCCCGATCAGGGCCGTCGCCTTCTCGCTGCTCCACCTCGGACCCCGGTACGACCCGGACGAGCTGATCGCGGAGGCCGTCGAGGCCGCGCGCGGCGCGGACACCGCCGTGGTGGTCGTGGCCACCACCGCCCGCGTCGAGTCCGAGGGCTTCGACCGGACGAGCCTGCGGCTGCCGGGCCGCCAGGACGATCTCGTACGGGCCGTCGCCGCCGTCAACCCGCACACCGTCGTGGTCGTCAACACCGGCTCACCGGTGGAGCTTCCGTGGCGCGAGGAGGTCGCGGCCGTCCTGCTGAGCTGGTTCCCCGGCCAGGAGGGCGGCGCGGCGCTCGCCGACGTCCTCCTCGGCGCCGAGGAGCCCGGTGGCCGGCTGCCCACCACCTGGCCGGTGGCCCTCGCGGACGCGCCCGTGTCGGCGACCACCCCGACCGACGGGCAACTGCGCTACGACGAGGGCCTGTTCATCGGCTACCGCGCCTGGGAGAGGGCGGGCACCACCCCCGCGTACCCCTTCGGACACGGCCTCGGCTACACCGACTGGGTGTACGAGTCGCTCTCCGCCACGCACGACGAGGTACGGGTCAGGCTGCGCAACTCCGGTGTCCGTACCGGCCGTGAGGTCGTCCAGATCTACCTGGCCCCGACGGGCGGACCGACCCCGGGGACACCCGAGCGCCCGGCCCGCTGGCTCGCCGGCTTCGCCTCCGCCGAGGCGGCCCCCGGGGAGACGGTCGAGGTCCATGTCCCGCTGCGGCGCCGGGCGTTCGAGATCTGGGACGAGCGGACGGACGCCTGGGCGCTGCTCCCCGGGACGTACGAGGTCGAGGCGTCCCACTCGATCGCCGACCGCCGCCTCACCACGACGATCGACGTACGGCCCTGACCGCAGGCGCCCCCGGCGGGCAAGGGGCCCACAGACCGTACGGCCCCGAGGCGGCACCTGACACCGCCTCGGGGCCGTACGCACCCCGTCGTACGCGCCTCAGCGCACCGAGAACCCGTACCGCGTCGTGGAGTTGAACACCTGGCCCGGCCTCAGCACCGTGTCCGGGAACGACGGACGGTTCGGGGAGTCCGGGAAGTGCTGGGTCTCCAGGGCGATCCCGTCCCCGGGCCCGTACGGCTTCCCGTCGAAGTGGTCGCCGGTGTAGAGCTGCATCCCCGGCTCGGTCGTCGTGACGGTCAACACCCGCCCGGACACCGGGTCGTGCAGCTCGGCGGCCACGCCCGTACCGCTCCGGTCCCCGTCCAGCACGTAGTTGTGGTCGTAGCCGGGGCCCACCACCCGGGGCTCCCGGAAGTCGAAGCGCGTCCCGCCGACGGGCGCCAGCTCCCCGGTCGGCACGCCCGTGGCGTCGACCGGCGTGATCCGGTCCGCCGCGATCCGCAGCACGTGCCCGGTCGCGGGGCCGCTGCCCGCGCCGCCCAGGTTCCAGTACGTGTGATTGGTCAGGTTGACCGGGGTCGGGGCGTCGGTCTCCGCGCGGTAGTCGATCCGCAGCGCGCCGTCCGCCTCCAGCGCGTACGTCGCGCTGACCACGAGGCGGCCGGGGAAGCCCTCCTCGCCGTCCGGGCTCACCCGCGACAGCCGCACGCCGTCGCCGTCCCGCTCCGCGTCCCACACCCACCGGTCGAAGCCCCGCTCACCGCCGTGCAGGCTGTTCGCACCGTCGTTGCGGGCCAGCCGGTACGTCCGGCCGTCGAGCGTGAAGGCCCCGCCCGCGATGCGGTTCGCGTACCGGCCGACCAGCGCGCCGAAGTACGGCCCCCGGGAGCCCAGGTAGCCCGCGACGTCCGGGAAGCCGAGCACGACGTCCGCCACCGTCCCGTGCCGGTCGGGCACCTCGACCGACTGCACGACCCCGCCGTACGTGAGCAGGCGCACCCGGGTCCCGGCCCGTTCGAGGGTCCAGCGCAGGACGGGTGTGCCCTCGTCGGTCGCGCCGACGTCTTCCGTGGTTATGGCAGTCACGGTCAAGCACCTTAGACCGTCCGCCCCGCCGTCAGACCGGCGGTCGCGCCGCCGTCACGTTCCGGTACGCGATCGCGGCCAGCCGTCGCTGTCCGTCCTTGCTCGGGTGGAACCAGTCCCAGTGGCTCAGCTGCTCGACGGTGAAGCGGAAGTCGAAGACCGCCCCGCCGTCGTACCGGCACAGCGGATCCTCCGCGCAGACGTCCCTCAGCACGCCGTTGTACGCCACGATCCGGTCGTACACCAGGCTCCGCCTGGCCGAGGCCTTGGCGCTGACGTCCTGCGCGTCCCCCAGCATCGTGGCGCAGATGCCCAGCTTCCAGATCTGCCGCCCCAGCGGGTCGCCGCGCCCGGTGGACCAGAGCCGCTTGAGATCCGGCACGCTCGACACGTACACCTGCGCGTGCGGGGCGCGGGCCCGCAGCCGCTCCATCGACGCCTCGAACGACGCGCGGAAGGCGTCCACCGGGGTCATCTGCGCGGCCGAGTCCTGGCAGGCGTCGTTGGAGCCCACCATGACCGTGACCAGACCGGGGTCGTGCCGGGCCGCGCGGGTCATCTGCGCGGGCAGGTCGGACACCTTCGCACCCGTCTCCGCCTCGTTCCAGCTCCGCCCCGACGCGCCCGGCGCCCCCAGGAGGCGCTGGGCCAGGCTGCGGACCTCGCCGTCCGTCCCGGTCGCCCAGGACGCCTCGGGGCAGTCCGTGAGCACCGCGCAGGCGTCGAAGCCCCTTGTGATCGAGTCGCCCACGGCGGCCACCGAGTCGGGGGAGGGGTCCCAGACGGGCCCC
>NZ_WWJY01000979.1 GCF_009865405.1 Streptomyces sp. SID3212
GAGGGACTGGCGGAGGCCGGGGTCACCCTGCGTCCCGGCTCCGTCGTGCGCGGCGCGTTCACCCGGGACGGCGGATACGCCGCCGCCCGGGAGCTGTTGGCCGGGAACACCCTGCCCACCTGTGTCTTCGCGGTGACCGATGTGATGGCCGTGGGCGCGCTCGCCGCGTTCCGCGAGGCAGGCGTACGGGTGCCGCACGACCTGTCGCTCGCGGGCTTCGACGACATCCCGCTCGTACGGGAGTTGACGCCCGCGCTCACCACCGTCGCCCTGCCGCTCACGGAGATGGGCCAGCACGTCATCTCGCTCGCCCTGCGCGAGCCGCGCGGCACACGCGCCCGGGTGCTGCGGGTGGGCGGTGACGTGGTCCTGCGGGGCAGCACCGCGCCACCCCGCCCGGCCGGCCTCGGACAGTGATACCTCCCCCAGCGCCTTGTTCCCGTACGGCCCGCAGGGCCTACTCCCGTACGCGAGGGACCTCGCGGCGGTCCGGGAGGCCCGGGAGCAGGCCGTCCTCCCGGCGCCTGATCTGTGACATCAGCTCCGCCGCGAACGACTTGATGGTGTCGAGCCCCGTGCGCCCCCAGCGCCGGGGCTCGGTGTCGACCACACAGACCGTGCCGAGGGCCAGGCCCGTACGATCGATGAGCGGGGCCCCGAGGTAGGAGCGGATCCCGATCTCGTCCACCAGGGGGTTGCCCGCGAAACGGGGGAAGTCGCGGACATCTTCGAGGACGAGCGCCTTGCGCCGGACGACGACGTACGGGCAGTAGCCGTGGTCGCGGGCCATGAACCGCTCGCCGCCCGTCCCCCGCTCGCCCTCCGTCCCCCGCGTGGTGTGCAGCCCCGCGAAGAACTGCCGGTTCTCGTCGATGAAGTTGACCATCGCGTACGGGGCGCCCGTCATCTGCGCCAACTGCTGGGCGAAGGCGTCGAAGGCGGGCTCCGACCGCTCGCCCAGCCCGAGCCGCCGCAATCGCTGCACGCGGTCCGGCGCCTCCTGGTCGACGGGCGTGAGCAGCAGACGGGCGATCGGGTCGTACCTCATGCGGGTGCTCCGTCGCTCGGGAACATCGGGGGCAGCGGCGTCATTCGGCGTGCTCTGGGGCGGGGTCAGGAGCCGACATCGGGATCGGCTTCGGGATCGGGATCGGCTTCGGGATCGGGGTGAGGCTCAGGCTCGCGGCGGCACTCGGCCCCGGACCCGGGGCGGAACTCGCACCCGGCCCCGCACCCGGCCCCCCGCCCGCGCCGGCCGCGGGACCCGCGCCGGTCGTAGCCGTGAGCAGATGCTGGACGAGCGTGACCAGCGTCTGGATCCCGGAGCTGGCGATCCGCGCGTCGCACAGCACGATCGGCACGTCCGGTCTGAGGTCCATCGCCGCCCGCACCTCTTCCGGTTCGTAGCGGTACGAACCGTCGAACTCGTTGACGGCGACCACGAACCCGATGCCACGCTGCTCGAAGAAGTCGACCGCGGAGAACGAGTATTCGAGCCGTCGCGTGTCCGCGATGACGATCGCGCCGAGCGCGCCTCTCGACAACTCGTCCCACATGAACCAGAAACGCTCCTGGCCCGGCGTCCCGAACAGGTAGAGCACGTGCCGCTCGTCCAGGGTCAGCCGCCCGAAGTCCATGGCGACCGTCGTGGACGTCTTGGCCTCGACCCCGGTCAAGTCGTCGGTAGCCGCGCTGACTTGTGTGAGTAACTCCTCCGTGCTCAGCGGCGCGATCTCGCTCACCGCGCCCACGAAGGTCGTCTTGCCGACCCCGAATCCGCCCGCGACCAGAATCTTGAGGGCGGTGGGGAAGGATTCGGAGCTGAAGGATTCAGAGCTGTCGTCGTAGGCCATCGAGCACTGCCTCCAGCAGGGAAACGTCGGTGGGATGGTCGAAACTGTCCGGTGGCCTGGCGGAGATCGCCCCGCAGTCCACCAGGTCGGAGAGCAGCACCTTGGTGACGGTCGCGGGCAGCCGCAGATGCGCCGCGATCTCCGCCACGGAGGTCGGTCTCTGGCAGAGACCGACGGCCTGGGCGTACTCGGGCCCCAGGTGCGCGTCCGGCACCGAGCCCGTGGACATCACCAGCGTCAGCAGGTCCAGGGCCGTCGTCGGCCGCGTCCTGCCCCCGCTCACGGTGTAGGGACGGATGAGCCGGCCGGCTGCCTCGTCCAGCCACGGCCCGTCCGCCGTGGCCGACACGCTCACAGCCCCCCCGTGGAACTCTGGGTCGTCCCCGCCACTTGTCTCAGGGGGGTGATCAGGTACGGCCGTACGCTCTTGACCAGCATCGCCATCTCGTAGCCGAGGACGGCGGCGTCGGCCTCCCGGCCGGCCAGCACGGCGAGACAGGTGCCCGAGCCGGCCGTCGAGACGAAGAGCAGGGTGGAGTCGAGCTCGACCACGACCTGGCGGACCTCACCGCCGTCGCCGAACCGGATCCCGGCGCTCCGGCCGAGCGAGTAGAGACCCGAGGCGAGGGCGGCCATGTGGTCCGCGCTGTCGGCGTCCATGCCGTGCATGGACCTCACCAGGCCGTCGGAGGAGAGCAGCACCGCGCTGCGGGTGTACGGGACACGCTGGACCAGACCGCTGAGCAGCCAGTCGAGGTCGGAGACATGGCCGGTCGGCACATCGCTCGCCATGGTGCATCTACTCCTTGGAGGTCGTGTCGTGGCGCTGCGGTTCCGGCAGTTCCGGGAGCGGGTCCGACAAAGGGTCCGGCAGAGGCGCCGACAGGGGATCGGGCAACGGATCGGACAACGGATCCGGCCCGGAATCCCGCGGCGGGTCCGGCGGCGCCTCCGCCCGGGGGCCGGAGACGGCGGGCTGGGCTTCGGCGAGGTCGATGCCGCGCTGGAAGGCCGCCATGAGACCGGGGTCGTGCAGGACCGGTTCGGCGGCGGGTGCCGGGGCGGGCCGGTCCCGCAACTGCGGGACGAGATGCTCCTGCCCCCGGCGCCTGGGCAGTTGGGGCCTGCTCGCGGTGGAGTGCAGGGTGCCGTCGGCGGCGGGCTCGGGCGACGGGTAGGTGAGCACGCGCGCCGGGGTCCTGGCCCCGGAGGGGGCGGGGCCGTCAGCCGGCTGCTGCCT
>NZ_WWJY01000011.1 GCF_009865405.1 Streptomyces sp. SID3212
CGAGGTGCAGCACCCAGGTGACGAGCGCGCCCACGGCGACCACGCCGAGGCCCAGCCAGATGCCCGGCGCCCACGCGGCACAGAGCGCCGCTCCCGCCCCGGCGGTCCCGGCGCACGCGACGACCGTGCCCGTCCACCCCGCGACGGTATGACCCAGGTCGACGTCGCCGTGCGCGCTCATGGGGCTTCCTCTCTCCGCCGAATGTGCTTCCCAGGAACGCGGCAGCCGTGTGCCGCGCCTAGACTTCGCACGTGGGAAAGGTATCTCACGTGCTAAGTAACTTAGATGCTAAGGAGAATGGTGGGCAAGGGCAACCCCCGGCCGTCGGCGACCCCTGCGGAGGCACTGGCGAGGATGGACCGGGTCATGGCGCTGAGTTCCGTCGGCCAGCACCGGGTGGCCGAGGGGCTGGGCATCAACATCACCGATCTGACCTGCCTCGGGCACATCCTCGGGGCGGGGGACAAGCCGATCGGCGCCGGGGAACTCGCCGCGCTGGCCAATCTGACCACCGGCGGGGTGACCGGGGTCCTCAACCGGCTCGAACGGGCCGGGTACGCGCACCGGGAGCCGGACCCGGCCGACCGGCGGCGGATCAGGGTCGTCGCCGCCCCGTCCACGGCGGCCCGGCTGCACGAGGTCTACGGCTGCCTCTACGAACGGCTCAACGGCCTGTTCGCCGACTACGCGCCGGAGGAGATCGCGGTCCTGGTCGACTGGTTCACCCGCGCCGAGGACCTGATGCGCGTCTCCCTCGACGAGATGCCGGCCCGCCTCGAAGCGGCGGAGCCGGCACCGGACCGGTCCTGACGGGAGGGCCGGAGGTCACCGGCTGCCGGCGCCGGTCTCCAGCTGGACGATGTTGGACTGCTCCCCGTACACGAAGGCCCGTACGCGGTACGACGCCGTCTTCTCGTCCGGCAGGGTGATCAGGCCGAAGGAGTTGATGTCCGGGTCCAGGACGGCCACCGGGCGGTACGTCCCGCTCCCCGGCGGCCTGGTCTCCAGCAGGAAGCCGTCCTCGTCCTCGGCGTGGTCGGTCCAGGTGAAGCGGATGCCCGCCGCGTGCATGACCGTCGCCCGGAGATCTCCCGGCGCGGCGGCTTCCGACGGCTCGGCGGCCGGGCTCCTCCCGCCGGCGGTCGCGTCCACGACGGGATGGGTGTCGGCCTTCGGCCCGTCCACGGTGCGGGGCGCCGTCCAGGTGTGGTCGTCCTCCTGGTCCTCCGCCGTCGGCTCCCCCGGAGGGAGTGTGACCTCGACCGGCGCCGAGGCGGGGCCGGAGTAGGGCCGCAGCCGGTAGAAGAACGGGGTGTGCGGCATGAGGTCCGGGTGCTCGTACTCCGTCCGGCCGGGCGCCAGGAACTCCAGCACGGTGTACGGGCCCGTGGGCTCGGTCGCGAACTCCAGGACGCGGCCCGCCGCGCCCGGCTCGTCGCCCTTCCAGCGCAGGACGGCGTCCACCGGGGATTTCAGTTCTCCGGTGAGCACGAGGCCGCCGCCGGGCGGGGCGGGGCGCGCGGCCCTCGTACGGTCCGGTGTCACGTCGGGTGACGCGGTGCAGCCCGCCAGGACGAGGAGGAGCACCACCATGGCAGAGGTGCGGGGTTGTGGAAGCACGGAGGGGGGTCCTTCTGGCGTGTGTGTGTGGGGGGAGGGGCGGTCCTACTTGCTCCAGAACTTCACGTTGCTCCACACGACCGTGGCAGGCCCGCTGCCGCTGTCGGTGCGGTACGCGCCGAACTTGTCGTAGAAGCTGCCGCCCGGGCTGCTGTAGGTGTGCTTCAGCGAGCCGTTGATGTACGTGCGGTGCGAAGTGCCCACCTGGTGCACGGTGTTGACCCGGACCGTGGCGCCGACGGTGCCCGCGGTCGAGAGTGTGGTGCCGCCGTGCACGGCGTACAGCCGGCCGCCGCGCTCGGCCGCCAGCATGAAGTACGGCCCCGAGGCGGACTCGTTGAACGTCTGCTTCAGGCTGATCCGCGTGCCGCCCATGGCGGATATCCGGAAGTACCCCTCGAACTGGCGGGTGCCGCCGGTGTAGGTGGCGTACCTGCGCTCGGCGCGCTGGTCGCCGCTCGCGGTGGAGCAGGTCAGGGTGAAGGTCAGGTTGTCGACCTGGCCGCAGCCCCGTTCCTGCACGGTGAAGGAGGGGGACGTCGAATTCCACCCTCCCGGTTCGACTTCCGCATGGGCGGCCGGAGCCGCCATGAGAAGGGCGGAAGTGGCGGAAAGGACAGTGGCGATTCGGGTTTTCCTGGACACGTTTCACATCTCCATTCCCAAATGACTTGGGCGACAGAGTAGAAGCGCGTGCGGCGGGCGACAAGGGATTCAGCAGAAGTCGACGAAGTTCAGGGACGTGAATACACGTATGCCGCGAACAGTGCGAATGTGGTGATGAATTGAGCCTGGAAGGGGGTCGATATTCAGCCTGATGAACGGGAGGACAGCTTTTTCTTTCCCCGCGACGCGGCCCGGAAGCTGCTGGCCGGGACGGTGAGATTCCAGGCGGTAATGACAGGATTGCCGTGTTCCAGGCCGAGTCGTGACACCGTTCCCGTGGTCAGCTGGAAAAGCGCGCCGGCCGCCGGGCTCAGTCCGAGATAACGCGCGGTCAGTACGCGCAGGAAATGACCGTGCGACACGAGCGCGATGTCGTCGTCGCCCGCCCGCAGGGTGTCCATGACCTCCTCCAGCACCCGGTCGGCGCGGGCCCCGACGTCGCCGGGCTGCTCGCCGGGGTGGTCGGCGGGACCCGGGGGCACCCCGTCGGTCCACAGGCTCCAGTCCGGCCGCGTCCGGTGGATGTCCGCCGTGGTGATGCCCTCGTACGCGCCGTAGTCCCATTCGTGCAGGTCCGGAGTGATGCGAGGGGCTTTGAGACCGGCCAGTTCGGCCGTGCGCCGGGCCCGCGCCAGCGGGCTGACCAGCACGAGCCCGATGTGGCGGTCCCGCAGCAGCGGCGCGACGGCGCGGGCCTCGTCCTCACCGTGTGCCGTCATCGGCAGGTCGGTGGCCCCGGTGTGCTGACCGGACTGAGACCAGGCCGTCTCACCGTGCCGTACGAGGATCAACTCACCCATGGATGACGCCCTGCTTTCCGCTGTCCGCGCCCCGGCCGTCCGGAGTCACCCCCAGTCTCTCCTGTCCCAGGGGCCGGGACGTGGCGGGAATGTCACAACGGGGTGGTGTGTTACAGAGACGTACCGCTCGATGGGAGCGATATCGAGAGTCTGGAGCCCCCATGGCACGCAGCGAAACCCGTCCGGTCGTCACCCTCCGGTCGACGGCGGGCACCGGCCAGGCGTACGTGACGCGCAAGAGCCGGCGGAACAATCCCGACCGTCTTGTCCTTCGTAAGTACGACGCGGTCGCCGGCGAGCACGTGATGTTTCGCGAAGAGCGCTGATCGTCCGTCGCACCGAACGCCCCGTCCCACTCCCTCCACCCGTACCGAGGAAGGATTCCGCATGAAGCCTCGTATCCACCCCGTTTCCCGTCCGGTCGTCTTCCGGGACCGCGCCGGCGGAGCCGCCTTCCTCACGCGTTCGACCGCTGACTCGGAGCAGCGTGTGGAGTGGGAGGACGGCAACACCTACCCCGTCATCGACGTGGAGATCTCGTCCGCGAGCCACCCGTTCTACACCGGACGTGGCCGTGTCGTGGACACCGCGGGCCGCGTGGAGCGCTTCGAGCGCCGCTACGGCAAGCGCGAGACCCCGACCGACTGACTCCTTCCCGGGGCCCTGAGCCCTGGGGCGTACGAATCCTCTCGGAGACCGGAAGCCGGCCGCCGCCCCCGCCGGGGTGGCGGCCGGCTTCCGCGTGGGGCGGGGTCCTGCCCGCGTGGCACAGTTCACACGGCCCGCGGGCGGCCGGGCGGAACGCGCCGGTGGGGTGGGGCGTTCCTCCACCGTGGGCCCTGGCCGGCATCCCCCGAACCGGCCGGGGCCCCTTTCACGCCTTCCGCGGTACGTGGAGCTGGAAGGCGGCCCGGCCCCGCGCCACCCCGTTGACCTGGACCTCCAGCGCGTGCTCCCCGGCGTGGAACGTCCGGGTGGTGATCGCCTTGAAGGACCTGCGACGCGCGAGCACCACCGTCTCGCCGGGGGCCAGGGTCACGGTGGTGAGCTTGAAGACCTTCGGGGCCGTACCGCCGTTGGCCTTGCGGTAGTGGACCACGTAGTCGACCGCCAGCCGCGTCGGCGCCGCCGAGTCGTTCGTCAGTGTGACCTCGAACGGCAGCTCGTCGCCGACGGACAGCGCGGTCGCGCCGAGGACCGGCCCCGCGACCGTGAGCGCGGCGGGCGGCGGGAATCCCAGCAGGGCGAGCGCCCCGGGATGACCCTGCTTGACGAGGGTCCGCAGCGCGTGGCGTACGACCTTCGCGGTGTTGGCGTCGGGAGCCGCCGCCCACGCCGTCGCGACCCGCACCGCCAGGTCCGGGCCGGTGTGGCTCACGTCGTTGAGGTGGTTGGCGACCGACCGCCGCACGTAGTCCGACGGGTCCCGGTACAGGGCGTCCAGGATCGGGACCGTCGCCTCCGGCCGGCCGGCCAGCGGCTTGACCCGTACGGCCCAGGGCAGGCGCGGCCGGGTCCCCTCGCTCGCCAGCCGCCGTACATGCGCGTCCGGATGGGCGGTCCACCCCTGGATGTCCGCGAGGGCGCGGTCCAGGTCGGCGTTGAGCAGGCGGCGCAGGGCGAACTCCGCGGTCAGCCGGGGCGTGAGATCGGCCAGCAGCGCCAGGGCGTCGTCGAACGCGCGCGGATCGTCCGAGGCGAGCGCCCGGGTCGCGACCGCGTCGGTCACCGGCCAGATCATCCAGCCCGTGAACTCCGGGTCGTCCATGGCCGACCGTACGGTCTTGTCGAAGTCGGCGTAGGACGCGGGCAGATCGGTCAGCAGGGCCTCCCGCAGCAGGTCGTTGCGGGCCCGCAGCCCGACCCCCGCGAGCGACGCGGCGGCCCGGCGCAGGGCCGGGAGCTCCCGCCGGGGCGCGACCACTTCCAGACAGCGGACCAGGCCGGCGGCCGCGGCGGGGCTGATGAGTTCGTCTGCTGTGGGCACTGACTTCTCCCTGGGGGCGGGGTGGCTCGGTTCGCCGGCGGCTGGTCGGCTGTGGTTTTGCGGGAGGTACGAGGGGTCAGACCTCCATGCGCTGCGCCAGGTCCGGGTAGGCGAGGATCAGCCCCGCCGCGTCGAACTCCAGGTCCCTGCGGAAGTCGCCCGACGTGAAGCGGACCAGTCCGCCGCGCCCGGTGCGCCGCAGGTGGCTGTACGTCTGCCGGGACGTGTGCACGGTCAGCTCGGGTACGGACACCCACGCCATCAGGAACGCGGCCTCGCCGGGACCGGCGTGGAGTCCGTGCCGGAGCACCGGCATGGAGTTGGTGAGGGGACACAGGCCGAGGTCGCAGTCGAGGGCCCCCGCCAGGTCGGGCCGCGGACGTCCGTCCACGGTCCACCCGCCGTCCTCGTCCCGGCGCAGGTCGAGGGCGCGCGTGCCGGCCGCGCTCTCCACGCCGACGCGCAGGGCCCGGGTGACGAAGCCGGGACCGGTGTCCAGTTCGTACGAGAGCCAGTACGGCTCCGGCGTCGTACCGACCGCTCTGCCACGGGCGTCCAGCCGGTCCCCGCCGAGCGTCACCCAGCTGGTTTCGTACCCCTTGCTCTCCCTGACGTCCCAGGTGAGGACGTGTGATGCAGCCATGTCCGCACTCTAGGGCAGGGGTCTGACACTCCCCGGTGCCCGGCGTGCGGGCACACTGGTGGCCATGGCTATTCCCGGCCTTCCCGGCAGCGCCGACGTCAAGGAGAACGACGCGTGACCCCACTCTTCCCGGCCCTCGCCGCACGTGCGGACCGGCCCGCGCTCCAGTTCGGCGACCACACCCTGACGTACGCCGAACTCGCCGACGACGCGGGCGCCCTGGTCCCGCGGATCGCCGGTGCGCGGCGGATCGCGGTCTGGGCCACGCCCACGCTCGGCACGGCGGTGGGTGTGGTGGCCGGACTGCTCGCCGGGGTGCCGGTCGTCCCCGTCAACCCGAAGAGCGGGGAACGCGAACTCGCGCACATCGTCACCGACAGCGCCCCGGAACTCGTCCTGGTGGAGGCGGGCGCCGCACTGCCGCCGGGACTGGCCGCGGTGGAGCGGGTGGACGTCGTGACGCGCGCGACCCGTTCGGGTCCACTTCCGGAGACGGGGCCGGACGACGCGTCCCCGGGTGACGGTCCCGCGCCGCTGCCTCCCGAGCCGTCTCCCGAAGCGCCCGCGCTGATCGTCTACACCTCCGGGACCACCGGGCCGCCCAAGGGAGCCGTCCTGCCGCGCCGGGCCCTGACCGCCACCCTGGACGCGCTGGAGGACGCCTGGCAGTGGACCGCCGACGACGTCCTCGTCCACGCGCTGCCGCTCTTCCACGTCCACGGACTGATCCTCGGCGTCCTCGGCCCGCTGCGCAGGGGCGGGTCCGTACGCCACCTCGGCAGGTTCGACACCGCCGGGGTCACGCGGGAGCTGTCCTCCGGGGCCACCATGCTCTTCGGCGTACCGACCATGTACCACCGCGTTGCCGAGGCCCTGGCCGACGACCCGGCGCTGGTGAAGGCGCTGGCCGGGGCGCGGCTCCTGGTGTCCGGCTCCGCCGCGCTGCCCGTGCACGACCACCGGCGGATCACCGCGGCCACCGGGCGCGGGGTGGTCGAGCGGTACGGCATGACGGAGACCCTGATGAACACGAGCGTGCGCGCGGACGGTGAACCGCGCGCCGGGACCGTCGGGCTGCCGCTGCGGGGGGTCGAACTGCGCCTCGTCGAGGAGTCGGGCGAACCGATCGAGGCGTACGACGGGGAGACGGTCGGCGAGATCCAGGTACGCGGCCCGAACCTCTTCACCGCCTACCTGAACCGGCCGGACGCGACGGAGGCCGCCTTCGCGGACGGCTGGTTCCGCACCGGCGACATGGCGGTGCGCGACCCCGACGGCTACGTCCGTATCGTCGGCCGCAAGGCCACCGACCTGATCAAGAGCGGCGGTTACAAGATCGGCGCCGGGGAGATCGAGAACGTCCTGCTGGAGCATCCCGGGGTACGGGAGGCCGCCGTCACCGGCGAACCCGACGCGGACCTCGGCGAGCGGATCGTCGCGTGGATCGTGCCGCGGAACCCCGAAGCGCCGCCGTCCGCCGAGGAGTTGGCGGACCACGTCGCGGGCCAGCTCGCCGCGCACAAACGGCCGCGTACGGTGCGCCACCTGGACGCCCTGCCCCGTAACGACATGGGCAAGATCATGAAGAGGTCGCTCCGTGGCTGACCGGCCGAGCGCCCGCGAGGCGATCGCCGAGGTGACCGGCGGCGGTGATTTCGCCGAACTGCCCGCGCCCCAGGACATCTCCGCGCCGGACGGACCGCTGGCCTGGGAGGGGTACGGCGAGCAGCGGCGGCGCGCACGACGGGCCACCGGCGAGGCCGAGTCCGTCGTCTGCGGCACCGCGTGGATCGGCGCCACCCGGGCCGTGCTGATCTCCTTCGAATTCGGTTTCCTCGGCGGCTCGTTGGGCGAGGCGACGGGCGACCGGATCGAGGCCGCCCACACCCGGGCGCGGGGGGAGGGACTGCCGGTCGTCTCGCTCATCGCCACCGGCGGCAGCCGGATGCAGGAGGGTATGCGCGCCCTGCGCCAACTCCAGCGGGTGGCACGGCAGTCGGCGCTGACCCGGGAGGCCGGGCTGCCCCAGGTGGCCGTCGTCCGCGACCCGACCACCGGCGGTGGCTGGGCCACCCTGGGCGCGGGCGCCGATGTCGTGCTCGCTCTGCCGGACGCCCAGATCGGCTTCGCCGGCTCGCGGGTACGGCCCGTGGACGC
>NZ_WWJY01000099.1 GCF_009865405.1 Streptomyces sp. SID3212
CCCCGTCGGGCGCCGGACCCGGAACGCGGTCCGGGCCGGCGGTCTCGTGGGACCACCGGTCTCCCATCGCGTCCACGTGCCTCCGCAGCAGCGCGAGTCCCTCGCCCGTGCGACCGGCCAGGACCGCCGACATGCCCGTGCGGTACGACTCCAGCACCGGGTCGGCCGGCTCGGGACGTATACGGTCCAGCGCCTCGCGGCAGGCTGGTGCGTCGCCCATCGCCCAGGCCGCCTCCGCCGCGCCCAGCAGCGCGCGCACGGCCCGTTCCGTGTCGTGCGCGGAAAGCAGGTCCGCCGCCATGAGCAGGGTCTCCCTGGCGTCGGCCGCCGGCCCGTCGTGCAGGCCCAGCAGCCCGTGCACGTAGTGGGCGCGGC
>NZ_WWJY01000980.1 GCF_009865405.1 Streptomyces sp. SID3212
GCTCGCGGCCCGCAGGGGCGAGCTGACCGAGGGCCAGCGCTGGTGCGCCCGCGCCGTCGAGCTGGGCCCCTCGGAGGTCTCGGAGCGGGCGGCGCGGCTGCGCGACGCGCTCCACCAGGAGCTGACGGCGTGAGCCCGGCGAAGGTCATTTGCGCTGGTCGACGCCTTGACGTAATGTTCAGTTCAACGGCGCGGGGTGGAGCAGCTCGGTAGCTCGCTGGGCTCATAACCCAGAGGTCGCAGGTTCAAATCCTGTCC
Source organism: Streptomyces sp. SID3212 (assembly GCF_009865405.1). Lineage (GTDB taxonomy): Bacteria > Actinomycetota > Actinomycetes > Streptomycetales > Streptomycetaceae > Streptomyces. Next base: position 259 of record NZ_WWJY01000980.1, read on the forward strand.
CCGCTACTAATACGTGAGGCCCGGATCCCGCAAGGGACCCGGGCCTCACGTCTGTCCGGCCACAGGAAATGCCCGGCTCCTCGGGATCAGGAGCCGGGCACTTCACGCGGTACTGCCGTTTCGACTACCGATTCACATGTCGCTCTACGCCGCCGCGCAGTTCGGACACGTACCGCGGTACGTCACCTCGACGTCGGAGATCGAGAATCCGAAGCGTTCGCCGTCCGGGAGGGACGCCAGCGGGTCACCCGTCGGGTGCACGTCCTTGATCGCGCCGCACTGGGCGCAGACCAAGTGGTGGTGCGGGTGGTGCGCGTTGGGGTCGTACCGCTTGGCGCGGCGGTCCGTGGACACCTCGATGACCTCGCCCAGCGTGACCATCTCACCCAGGGTGTTGTAGACGGTCGCGCGGGAGATCTCCGGGAGCCGGGCGACGGCACGCGCGTGCACCTCGTCGGCCGTCAGGTGCACATGGTCGCCGTCGAGGACCTCGGCCACGACACGCCGCTGTGCGGTCATACGCCAGCCGCGCTCGCGAAGTCGTTCCAACAGGTCACTCATGGGCCCAGCCTAACAGTGAAGGGACTCAGGTCCCGAACGAGTGTGACTTTGGATGTTTACTTGACTTAGACAGAGTCCATCGTAGGATCGAGATCGGCAAACGCCAAGGGACAGAACGCAGTAATGACGCTGGAGGCGCACGTGACGCAGGGACCACTGACGACGGAGTCCGGGGCTCCGCTGGCCGACAACCAGAACAGTGAGACCGCTGGTGCCGGTGGTCCCGTCCTGGTGCAGGACCAGGCGCTGCTGGAGAAGCTCGCGCACTTCAACCGCGAGCGCATCCCGGAGCGCATCGTGCACGCCCGCGGCGCCGGCGCGTACGGCACCTTCACCCTCACGCGTGACGTCTCGCAGTGGACCCGGGCGAAGTTCCTCTCCGAGGTCGGCAAGCAGACCGAGACGTTCCTGCGCTTCTCCACCGTCGCGGGCAACCTCGGCTCGGCGGACGCCGTGCGCGACCCCCGCGGCTTCGCGCTGAAGTTCTACACCGAAGAGGGCAACTACGACCTCGTCGGCAACAACACCCCGGTGTTCTTCATCAAGGACGCCATCAAGTTCCCCGACTTCATCCACACCCAGAAGCGCGACCCGTACACGGGCTCGCAGGAGGCGGACAACGTCTGGGACTTCTGGGGTCTGTCGCCCGAGTCCACCCACCAGGTGACGTGGCTGTTCGGCGACCGCGGCATCCCGGCGACGCTGCGCCACATGAACGGGTACGGCTCGCACACGTTCCAGTGGAACAACGAGGCCGGCGAGGTCTTCTGGGTCAAGTACCACTTCAAGACCGACCAGGGGATCAAGAACCTCACCACGGAGGAGGCCGTCCAGGTCTCCGGCATGGACCCGGACAGCCACCAGCGTGACCTGCGCGAGTCCATCGAGCGCGGCGACTTCCCGTCCTGGACGGTGCAGGTCCAGATCATGCCGGCGGCCGAGGCGGCCACGTACCGCTTCAACCCGTTCGACCTGACCAAGGTGTGGCCGCACGCGGACTACCCGCCGATCGAGATCGGCAAGCTGGAGCTCAACCGCAACCCGGAGAACATCTTCGCCGAGGTCGAGCAGTCCATCTTCTCGCCGGCGCACTTCGTGCCGGGCATCGGTCCCTCCCCGGACAAGATGCTCCAGGGCCGTCTCTTCGCGTACGGCGACGCCCACCGCTACCGCGTCGGCATCAACGCCGACCACCTGCCGGTGAACCGCCCGCACGCCACCGAGGCGCGCACGAACAGCCGGGACGGCTACCTGTACGACGGCCGTCACAAGGGCACCAAGAACTACGAGCCCAACAGCTTCGGCGGCCCCTTCCAGACCGACCGGCCGCTGTGGCAGCCGACCCCGGTCACCGGTGTCACCGGCAACACCGAGGCGCCGGTGCACGCCGAGGACAACGACTTCGTCCAGGCGGGCAACCTGTACCGGCTGCTCTCCGAGGACGAGAAGGGCCGCCTGATCGAGAACCTCGCCGGGTTCATCTCGAAGGTGTCGCGTGACGACATCGCCGAGCGCGCGGTGAACAACTTCCGCCAGGCGGACGGCGACTTCGGCAAGCGGCTGGAGTCCGCGGTCCAGGCCCTGCGCGGCTGACAGCTCCGCCTCGCCGAGACGTCAGGGGCCGGATCCTTCGGGATCCGGCCCCTTTCGCTGTGTTCCTGTCCGCCGGGGACTTTCCGCCGGGGGCCCTTCCGCGTCACCCCGCCATGACCGCGGCCCGGGTCTTGGCCGGGGCCCAGCAGCGGATGATGTCGCGTACGGAGACGATGCCGACCGGCTCGTGGTCGTCGAGCACGATCAGGTGGCGGAAGCCGCCGTACGTCATCGCTTCCGCGGCCTGTTCGAGCGTCCACGACGGGGCGGCGAAGACGACGTCACCCGTGGTGTGGGTGCCCGCGGTCTCGGCGTCGGGACTCTGGCCCGCGCCGAGCGAGACCAGGATGTCCCGCTCGGTGAGGATGCCGATCCCGCAGTGGTCGGTGTCCAGGACGACGGCGGCGCCAACCCGGCGGGCCGCCATCAGGCGCGCGGCCTGGCGAAGGGTGTGGGTGGGGCCGATGGTGAGGACCACCGAACTCATGGCGTCACGGACGAGCATGGGATGGAGCCACCTCCTAGGTGAATCGTCGCGCGGGGTACGCGGGGCGCGCACGGCGCGTGCGCGATGCGTACGGAACGTAACGAGAAGCGATTCACAAGTTCACAAGTGGGGGGACTCTTAGAGTCGCACCGATGCGCCGGGTCAACAAGAGGGGCGTAGGAGTGCGGCGGGGGCTTGAAAAGATCACACAAAGCGCCGTCGGGGCACGCCTCACGCTCAGTAGCGCTGGTTCAGGTAGCCGAGCAGTTCCTCGTGGAGCACGCCGTTCGAGGCCGCCGCGTTGCCGCTGTGCGGTCCCGGCTGCCCGTCGAGGCCGGTGAAGCTGCCGCCCGCCTCCTGGACCACGACCGCCACCGCCGCCATGTCCCACAGCGACAGTTCCGGCTCCGCGCACATGTCCACCGAGCCCTCGGCGACCATCATGTACGGCCAGAAGTCGCCGTACGCGCGGGTGCGCCAGACCGCCCGGGACAGGTCGAGGAAGCCGTCGAGCCGGCCCTGCTCCTCCCAGCCGGTGATCGAGGAGTACGCGAAGGACGCGTCGCCCACGTTCGCGACGTCCGAGACCCGCAGCCGGGTCGCCGAGGAGAGGCTGCGGCCCGTGTACGCGCCGCCGCCCTTCGCCGCCCACCAGCGCCGGCCCAGCGCGGGCGCGGACACCACGCCGACGACCGGTTCGTACCCGCCCTCGGTGGCCACCATCAGGGAGATCAGCGTCGCCCAGACGGGCACCCCGCGCACGTAGTTCTTGGTGCCGTCGATGGGGTCGATCACCCAGCGGCGCGGCCCCGTGCCCTCGATGCCGAACTCCTCGCCCAGGATCGCGTCCCGTGGCCTGGCCCGCTGGAGATGCCCACGGATCAGTTCCTCGGCGGCCTTGTCGGCCTCACTCACCGGAGTCATGTCCGGTTTGGTCTCGACCTTCAGGTCGAGCGCCTTGAACCGGTCCATCGTCGCGGCGTCGGCGGCGTCCGCGAGAACGTGGGCGAGGCGCAGATCATCGTGGTAATCGGGCATGGGCGTCACAGTATCGACCGGTCACCGGGCCGGGCTACGGGGCACGGTACGGGGGGAGGGGGAGGCGTTGACGCGGTACGGGGACGCGTCACCGCCCGCGTTGCCGCGACCCTTGACACTGCGCGACGGCCCGTCAACTCTGAGCGCACAGCCGACGCCCCGGAGGCAACGATGCCTACCGCACGTGAAGCCCTGCTCGACGCCGCCCAGTCGGCGCTCGCCGAGTCGCCCTGGCAGGCCGTCAGGATGGTCGAGGTGGCGTCCGCCGCCGGGGTGTCCCGGCAGACCCTCTACAACGAGTTCAGCGGCAAGGACGGGCTGGCCCGTGCGCTGGTGCGCCGCGAGGCCGACCTCTATCTGCGGGGCGTGGACGGGCAGTTGGCCGGTACGGACACCCGCGCCGAACCGGCCGAGCGGCTGGCCGCCGTCGCCGAGTGGACCGTCGCCCGCGCGGGGGACCGGCCCCTGCTGCGGGCGCTGCTCACGGGCTGCTGGGGGGAGTGGCTGCCAGCG
>NZ_WWJY01000981.1 GCF_009865405.1 Streptomyces sp. SID3212
CTGGCCGCCGCCATGACGGCCCGCCGGGACGACATCGCGGAGACCGTCACCGCCGAACTGGGCTCGACCGTCACCTTCGCCCGGCGCGTCCAGGCGGGACTGCCGATACGGGTCATGGAGTCGTACGCCGAACTCGCCGCCACCTACGCGTTCGAGACGACGGTCGGCAACTCCACCGTGTTCGAGGAGCCGGTGGGCGTCGTCGGCGCGATCACCCCCTGGAACTACCCGCTGCACCAGATCGTCGCCAAGGTCGCCCCCGCGCTCGCCGCGGGCTGCACGATCGTGGTCAAGCCCGCCGAGGACACCCCGCTCACCGCCCAGCTCTTCGCCGACCTGGTCGACGAAGCGGGCCTGCCGGCAGGGGTGTTCAACCTGGTGACCGGCCTCGGCCCGGTCGCGGGCCAGGCGCTCGCCGAGCACCCGGACGTCGACCTGGTCTCCTTCACCGGCTCGACGGCGGTCGGCCGCCGGATCGGGGCGGCGGCGGGCGCCGCCGTGAAACGGGTCGCCCTGGAGCTGGGCGGCAAGTCCGCCAACGTCGTCCTGCCCAGCGCCGACCTCGCCAAGGCCGTCACCACCGGCGTCGCGAACGTCATGTCCAACTCCGGCCAGACGTGCAGCGCCTGGACCCGGATCCTGGTCCACACCGACCGGTACGACGAGGCGGTGGAGCTGGCGAGGACCGCCGCGGCCACCCATGTCGCGGGCGACCCGCGCGACGAGGCGAGCCGCCTCGGCCCGCTCGTCAACGCCGCACAACAGGCGCGGGTACGGGGGTACATCGAGGCGGGCATCGCGGCCGGCGCCCGGGTCGTCGCGGGCGGCCCCGAATCCCCCCGCGACACGGGCTACTTCGTCGCGCCGACCGTCTTCGCCGACGTCACCCCGGACATGTCCATAGCCCAGGAGGAGATCTTCGGCCCCGTCGTCTCCCTGCTGCGGTACGAGGACGAGGAGGACGCTCTCCGTATCGCAAACGGCACCGTCTACGGCCTCGCGGGCGCGGTCTGGGCCGGCGACGACGCCGAGGCCACGGCCTTCGCGCGCCGCATGGACACCGGCCAGGTCCACATCAACGGGGGCCGGTTCAACCCGCTCGCGCCCTTCGGCGGCTACAAGCAGTCGGGGGTGGGGCGCGAGTTCGGGGTGCACGGGCTCACCGAGTACCTCCAGACCAAGTCCCTCCAGTTCTGAGCCGGGAGACCGCCCTCGTGGTACGCGCCGCTGTCCTGTCCGCCGTCGGAGCCCCGCTGGAGATCATCGGGATCAAGCTGCCCGAGCCCGGTCCCGGCCGGGTACGGATCCGGCTCGCCGCCGCCGGGGTCTGCCACTCCGACCTGTCCCTGTCCGACGGCACCATGCGAATACCGCTGCCGGCCGTCCTCGGCCACGAGGGCGCGGGCACGGTGGTCTCCGTCGGCGAGGGCGTCACGCATGTCGCCCCGGGTGACGGGGTGGTCCTCAACTGGGCTCCCGCGTGCGGGCTCTGCCACGCCTGTGTGATCGGCGAGGTCTGGCTCTGCTCCGACGCGCTCGCGGGCGCGGGCGGGCTGCACGCCCGTACGGCCGACGGCCGGGAGCTCCATCCGGGCCTGAACGTCGGCGCGTTCGCCGAGGAGACCGTCGTCGCCGCGAACTGTGTCCTGCCGCTCCCGGACGGTATCCCGCTGACCGACGCGGCCCTTCTCGGCTGCGCGGTCCTCACCGGATACGGCGCGGTCCACCACTCCGCGCGGGTCCGCGCGGGCGAGTCGGTGGCCGTCTTCGGCGTCGGCGGGGTCGGCCTGGCGGCCCTCCAGGCGGCGCGCATCGCCGAGGCCTCGACGATCGTGGCGGTCGATGTCTCCCCGGAGAAGGAGGAGTTGGCGCGGGCCGCCGGGGCGACGGAGTACGTCGTCGCCTCCGCCACCACCGCGAAGGACATCCGCCGCCTGACGGGCGGGCGGGGCGTGGATGTGGCCGTCGAGTGCGTCGGACGCGCCGTCACCATCCGTACGGCCTGGGACTCCACGCGGCGCGGCGGCCGCACGACGGTGGTCGGCATCGGGGGCAAGGACCAGCAAGTCACCTTCCACGCGCTGGAGTTGTTCCACTGGGGTCGCACGCTCTCCGGCTGCGTGTACGGCAACAGCGACCCGGCGAAGGACCTGCCGGTCCTGGCCGCCCACATCCGCGCGGGCCGCTTCGACCTGGCCGCGATGGTCACGGAACGAATCACCCTGGACGACGTCCCGTCAGCCCTCTCCGCCATGCCGGCGGGCCGCGGGGGCCGGGCCCTGGTGGTGTTCTAGCCCGCGCCCGCGAGGCCGCGGCGAGCGCGGTTGTCTGCCGGCAG
>NZ_WWJY01000982.1 GCF_009865405.1 Streptomyces sp. SID3212
CGTGTCCGGAACGTAAAGCGTGTTTTGTGTCGCGTGGCTACCGTGAATGTTCGGAGGTCTTGAACGCGACGTAAAACATGCAGTGCAGGACACGGCCCCTGCCCGGCCCCCGGCGACAAGCCGCACCCGGGTCGCCGGCCCGCAGCGGGCAAAATCAAGCCTGTCCGGCGATTGAGGACAAGCAGTAAGCCGCGCCCCGGCACCGGGCAAGCGCCGCAAACGAAGCCTGTCCGGCGATTGAGGACAACACGGACCGCAACGCGATTAGCGAGCCGCGCCACCCGCCATGCGGGCCAGCACCCCCGGCACCTCCTCGACCGCGTCCACGAGGGCGATCCGCGGCTCCATGGACCGGCGTCGGGCAAGCGACACGAGCAGTGGCCACGCCGGCAGCCGCTCCGTCCAGTGCTCCCGGTCCACCAGGACCATCGGTGTCGGCTCGCCCCGGGACTCGTAGTAGTTCGGCGTCGCGTTGTCGAAGATCTCCTGGACCGTGCCCGCCGCGCCCGGCAGGAAGATCACGCCCGCGTTGCACCGGGCCAGCAGCCCGTCCTCGCGGGTCGCGTTGGCGAAGTACTTCGCGATGTGCGCGGCGAACGCGTTCGGCGGCTCGTGGCCGTAGAACCAGGTCGGGATGCCCACCGACTCGTCACCCTTGGGCCACCGCGCCCGCACGTCGAAAGCCGCCTGGGCCCAGTCGGAGACGGACGGGACGAACGACGGCGTCTCGGCGAGGAGTTCGAGGGCCTCGTCCAGCATGTCGTCGGGGTGGGGCGCGGCGTACGCGCCCAGGTTCGCCGCCTCCATCGCGCCAGGACCGCCCCCGGTCGCGACGGTCAGCCCGGAACGGGTCAGGGCACGCCCCAGCCGCGCCGCCCCCGCGTACGCCTCCGTGCCCCGGGCCATCGCGTGCCCGCCCATCACGCCCACCACCCGCGCCCCGACGAGCAGTTCGTCCAGGGCGTCGGAGATCGCGTCGTCGTGCACCGAGCGCAGCATGGAGGCGAATATGTCGCCGTCCGACTTGGTGCGTTGGAACCACGCGTAGGCCCGCGCGTCCGGCGTGGCGTCGTACCCGTGGTCCGCGAGCCCGTCGAAGAGCTGGTCGGGGGAGTACAGCAGCCCCCGGTACGGGTCGAAGGGGAGGTTCGGCACCGGCGGGAACACCATGGCCCCGTCGGCGCGGACCTTGGCCAGGGCGGCGGCCTCCATGGGGCAGCCGAGGAAGACGGCGCCGGAGGTGTCGGTGGCGATCAGGGTGTCCGTACGGCCGGTCAGGTCCACGGACTGGAGCCGGAAGCCGTCGAGCTTCCCGCCGGTTTCGACGATTCTGCGGTCGAACTCGTCGAGGGTTTCTATCTCCCGGTCCGTCGGCTGCGGTTGGAGGTCATCGCCATTCACCATGGCGTCACGATAGCGGCCGGTCCTTCACACCGTCCGCCCCGCCCGCACTCAGTGCCGCCCCGCCGCCCGCGCCCGCTCCACGGCGGCGCGCGGCCCCTCCCTGAAGGGCTCGCCGTGCCCGGGCAGGACAAGTGCCCCGGCCGGACCGGACAGCAGTTCCAGCGAGGCGAGGGCGGCGGCGCTGTTGTGGGTGAACCCACGCGCGACGAGCGTCGGCCCGGTGCGACCGGTGAGACCGTCGTACGTGACCAGCGCGTCGCCGGTGAAGAGCAGCCCGCGTTCCGCGAAGAGGTACGCGGTGCTCCCCGGCGTGTGGCCGGGCACGGGGACGGCCTGCGGGCCCCCGGGCAGCGTGCCGGGCAGCCCGGCCGCTCCGAAGCTGTGCGCGTTCTCGACCGCCGGGGCGG
>NZ_WWJY01000983.1 GCF_009865405.1 Streptomyces sp. SID3212
CGAGGACTGGCGCTCCGGCGGTCGCGCGATCGCCGACTGCCACGACGCCCGGCGCCTGCGCATCGCCCACATCCCCTACGACGCCGACGGGTACGCGGCTCTCGCCACCGCGACGGCGAGAGCCGTCCGCGCGGCCCTCGTCCCGCCGGCCAAGGTGCTGGTGCTGGACTGCGACAACACCCTGTGGCGCGGAGTCCTCGGGGAGGACGGCCCGCACGGCGTGGTCATCGAGCCGGGACACCGCCGGCTTCAGGAGTGGGCCCTGGAGTTGCGCTCCCAGGGTGTCCTGCTCTGCCTCGCCAGCAAGAACGAGGCCCAGGACGTGGCCGAGGTCCTGCGGGTGCGCGACGACATGCCGCTCGGTACGGAACACCTCACGGCGCGCCGCGTCGACTGGGAGCCGAAGTCCGCCAACCTCGCCGCCCTCGCACGCGAACTCGGCCTCGGTCTCGACTCGTTCGTGATGATCGACGACAACCCCGTCGAGATCGCGTCGCTCCGCGCGGCCTGCCCGCAGGTGCTGTCCCTCACGTGCCCCGCCGACCCCGCGGACCTGCCCGGGTTCGTCGACCGCGTCTGGGCCTTCGACCGGCTCCAGGTCACCGACGAGGACCGGGCCCGCGCCTCCTTCTACGAGGCGGCCGGTCGGCGCGAGGAACTGCGCGGGGCCACCGCCACCCTGGCCGACTTCATCCAGGAGCTGGACCTCCGCGTCGAGGTGCGCCCCGCAGAGGGAGCGGCCCTCACCCGCGTCGCCCAACTCACCCAGCGCACCAACCAGTTCAACGCCGCCCCGGCCCGGTACCAGGAGTCCGAACTGCGGGCCGTGCTCGCGGACCCCTCCGTACGCTGCCGCACGGTCCAGGTCACCGACCGCTTCGGCGACTACGGCGTGGTCGGCGCCGCCGTGCTGCGCACCGACGGGACCACGGCCGATCTGGAGACGTTCCTGATGAGCTGCCGGGTGCTCGGAAAAGGCGTCGAACACGCCTTCCTGGCACGGCTCGCGGCGGAGTTGGCGGACGAGTGCACGGTGCTGCGGGTGACCTACCGGCCCACCGGGCGCAACCAGCCGGCCCGGCGGTTCCTGGACTCCGTGGCAGGGGAGTGGGCCCAGGACCGGGCCGACGGATCCGTGGTGTACGAACTGCCGGTCGAGGCCGCGGCGGCGGCCTCGTTCCGCCCGGAAGCCGTCACCGAGCGGCCCGGGACCGAGGAACCGGCGCGGCCGGACCGTCCGTTGGCGTTGCCGGCCCACCACGCACTGGCCGGCATCGCCGAGAAACCACCGGTGTCCGCCGGGAAGCCGCCGGCCCCCGCCGTCGCGGGCCCGCGAGACCCCGACCCGTCCGCCACCGGCCGGCGGACCGCGCTCGCCCGGGTCGTGGAGGTCGTGGCCCGGACCCTGGGGCTGCCCGCCGCCACGCTGCACGCCGACACCACCCTCGAGGAACTGCGTCCCTCGTCGCTCGCCGTCGTGGACGCCACGGTGGCGCTGGAGGAGTGGTACGGCGAACTGTCCCCCACCGTGCTGTTCGAG
>NZ_WWJY01000984.1 GCF_009865405.1 Streptomyces sp. SID3212
CGCGGCGACGGCCGCCGGGTCCCCGCGCCTCGGTACGGGTACGTGGTGGGCCCCGGCGCCGCCGTAGTCGTACGAGCGCTCCAGGTCGGCGGGGGCGCACACGGTCACGCGCACTCCCCTGGCGACCAGGCCGGCCGCCAGGGAGCGGACGTGCGCGCTGCTGCCCGCGCTGCCGCCGCCGAGCACCTGGACCGTACGCAGTGGTGTCACGTGGCCAAGGCTCCTGGGTCGGGATCGGGGGGTACGTCAAGGATGCCAGTCCGTACGCACGTTCCGACACCGCGAAAGCGTCGTTCGTGTGTCCGGCGCCTCAACTCCCCCACCAGGTTCACCCAACCGGGTGACCTGCGGAGAGGGAGGTCAGCCGGGGCGCGGGCCGTCGGCGCGGGCCGTGGCCAGGAGTTCCTCGGCGTGGGCGCGGGCCGTCTCCGAGTCCTCCTGCCCCGCGAGCATCCGCGACAACTCCCGTACGCGGTCCTCGCCTTCCAGGACCGTCACACCCGAGCGGGTCACCGAGCCGTCGTTGGTCTTCTCCACCAGCAGCTGGCGGTCGGCGAACGCCGCGACCTGGGGGAGGTGGGTGACCACCACCACCTGCGCGGACTGGGCGAGTTTGGCGAGCCGGCGGCCCACCTCGACCGCCGCCTTGCCGCCGACCCCCGCGTCGACCTCGTCGAAGAGGTACGTCGGCACCGGGTCGGAGCCCGCGAAGACCACCTCCACGGCGAGCATCACGCGGGACAGTTCACCGCCCGAGGCGCCCTTGGCGATCGGCCGGGGCTGGGCGCCCGGGTGCGGGGCCAGGAGCAGTTCGACCTCGTCGACGCCGTGCGGGCCGTACACGACCGACCGGCCGCCCACCTCGATGCCGGACGTCTCGTCGGCCGCCTCCGTCTGCCGGATGTCGAACGACACCCGCGCGTGGGGCATGGCCAGCGAGGCCAGTTCCGCCGTGACGGCCTCCGCGAAGAGCGCCGCCGCCGCCGACCTGGCGTCGGTCAACGCCTGGGCGAGGCCGGACAGTTCGGCGCGCAGCGCGTCCCGTTCCGCCGTCAGCTCGCCGATCCGCTCGTCGTCGCCTTCCAGCTCGGCCAGGCGCGCCGTGCTCTCCTCGGCCCAGGCGAGGACACCGTCGATACCGTCGCCGTACTTGCCGTACTTGCGGGTCAGGGAGGTGAGGGACGCCCGGCGCTCCTCCACGGCGGCCAGCCGCAGCGGATCGGCGTCCAGGTTGTCGGCGTATCCCGCCAGCTCCCCGGCGACGTCCGCCAGCAGGATGGAGATCTCCCCCATCCGCTCGGCGAGCCCGGCGAGGGCCGGATCGTGCGCCCGTACGGCGTCCAGGGCCCGTCCCGCGCCCCCGACGAGCATCGTCGCGTCGACGGCCTCCGGGTCCTCGGGGTCGCCCGCGAGCGCCGCGTGGGCG
>NZ_WWJY01000985.1 GCF_009865405.1 Streptomyces sp. SID3212
CGTCGACGGCGGTCAGCGTGCCCCGCTCCGCGAGCCGGTCGGCGAGGGCCGGCGACCGGCCGTCCTGGGCGGCCGCCAGGGCGTCCCTGGCGAGGGCCGTCCCGCCGAAGTACGCCTCCAGGCAGCCGGAGTTGCCGCACGAACAGACCGGTCCTTCCGCCTCGACCTGGATGTGGCCGATGTCCCCGGCCGCCCCCGCCGCCCCCCGGTAGATGTGGCCGTGGTGCTGCACCCCGGAACCGATCCCGCTGCCGATCTTGACGAAGAGCAGGTGTTCGACGGTCCTGGCGACCCCGCTGTGCTGCTCGCCGAGCGCCATCACGTTCACGTCGTTGTCCACGACCACCGGGCAGTCGTGCGCCCGGGCGAGGGTGTCCCGTACGGGATAGCGGTTCCACCCCGCCATGATCGGCGGCGAGACGGGCACACCCTCCCGGAAGCTCACAGGCCCCGGCAGGCCGATGCCGATCGCGTCGAGCCGGGAATAGTGGCCCCGCTCGCGCATCCCGGCGAGGAGTTCGCTGACCCGGTCCAGCACCGCGACCGGGCCCGAGCGGATGTCCGCCTCCTCGGAGCAGGACGCCACCGGCTCCAGGCCGCCGTCGGTGATCTCGATGTCGATGGAGCTGGCTCCCAGGTCGACGGCCGCGAACCGCAGGCCGGGCGCCAGCTGGACGAGCGTGGAGCGGCGTCCGCCGCGCGAGGCGGCGGGGCCGGCCTCCAGGACCCGGCCGGCGGTGACCATGCGGTCGAGTTCCGTGAGGAGCCGGGGGCGCGGTACCTCCACCCGGTCCGCCAGTTGGGCGCGCGACAGCGGCCCGTTGTCGCGCAGCAGGCTCATGACGCGGTACGGAATGTTCACGGGCTCCCTTCCTCGGGACACCTTAGGCCGGAACACCACAGGGATGGAGCGGGACGGAACAGCCGGCGGGACGCGACAGCCGGGGGAGCGCCGTGAAGGGCAGGCGCCGGCACGGACCGGCCCCTGCCCTTCACGCGCACCGCCCCGCCGGGGGACGGAGCGGCACTCGGCGTCAGTCGCCCAGGCCCCCCTTCACCGCGACCGCGTCCCGGGCCAGCGCGGCGCGCGCCGCCGCGTCGGACACCAGGGACGTGTCACGCGCG
>NZ_WWJY01000986.1 GCF_009865405.1 Streptomyces sp. SID3212
GCCTCCAGCAGCCGGTCGATCTGCGCCCGCATCAGCGCGGGCGAGCCGACCGGCCGGCGCAGCACCGTCTCGTCCAGCACGGCCCAGACGACCGGGGCGTCGGGGCGGGTGAGCAGGGTCTGGCGCTCCAGCCGCAGCGCCACCTGGCGCTCGATCCGCGCGGGGCTGCTCGCCAGGCCCAGCGCGTCCGGGGCGAGGATCGCCCGGGCGTACTCCTCGGTCTGGAGCAGACCCGGCACGAAGTGCGGCTCGTACGTACGAATGGTCCTCGCGGCCTCTTCGAGGCTGACGTAACCGCTGAACCAGTCCGGCAGGATGTCGTGGAAATGCTGCCACCAGCCCGGCCGGCTCGCCTCGTCCGCCAGCTGGAGGAACACCGCGATCTCCGGCTCCGGCACGCCGTACGCGGGCAGCAGCATCTGGACGTACGGGATCTTGAGCCCGACCTCGGCCGCCTCCATCCGGCGGACGGTGGCGGCGGTGACCCGGAGCAGCGCACCGGCCTGCTCACGGGTGAGGCCGGCCTTCTCGCGCAGCACACGCAACCGCCTGCTGAGGACGAGCTGACCGACCGTCGGTGCGGACCGTGGCTCGCTCACACTCCACCCCTCAGCCTCGCGGACGCGCCGCGGGCAGTCTGCCACAGCAACAGGCCGCTGAGCACGGCTTGTTGGGAGAAAACCGCGTGTGTGCCCGGGGCGGTGCCGGTGTGGTACCGGAGCGGTTCCCGGTACGGCGCGGGCGTCGGGAGCGGCGGGCGCGACGGGCTTGATCGTACGGCGCGCGCGTGAGCATGCTTCCCCCATGACTCCCTCCTCCCCGCCCGACCCCGCCCCCCGGCGCGACTTCCCGCTCGGCGGCACCACCACGATCCCCCGGCTGGGCTTCGGCGCGATGCAGCTGCCGGTCGCGGGGGACGGCGCCGCCCACGACC
>NZ_WWJY01000987.1 GCF_009865405.1 Streptomyces sp. SID3212
GGCCGGCAGCGGCGCGCCGGGGGGAGCGGCCGGAAGGGAGTGGGGCTCCTCCGGGCCGTCCACGGCGGTGGCCGGGGCGGACAGCCAGTAGCGGTCGCGTGCGAACGGGTACGTGGGCGCGGCGAGCCGGGGCGCGGACGCCTCGGGGCGGGAGGACCAGTCCACGGTTCCCCCCTCGGTCCACCGGCGTGCCGTCCGGGCGGCCTCGGCCGACGGGTCGGCGCCCACCAGGCGGAGCGTGTCGTCGGTCAGCCCGGCGGCCAGGAGTTCGTCGAGGCCGCGCAGCAGTGCCCGGCGGTCGGACGCGACCACGGCGGCGCGGGTGTCCAGCGCGATGCGGCCTTGTTGCAGCGTGGCGGCGAGGGAGCCGAGCGGCACGTCCGAGTCGGCCAGGAAGGCCCGCTGACGGGCGATCACCCGCAACAGCTGCCCGCTGTCGGTGGCCGAGTACGGGAACACCAGCGGTCCTTCGGACGACTGCGTCCGCGGCGGGGACGCCGGGGGCTGCTCGACCACGACATGGGCGCACGCCCCGCCGAAGCCGAACGAGCTGACGCCGGCGCGGCGGGGCAGGCCGGAGGCGGGCTCCCAGCGTTCGGTCGTGTCGTTGACGCGGAGGGGGCCGCCGTCGAAGGCGCAGTACGGGTTGGCGCGACCGTACCCGGGCATGGCCGGAATGACGCCGTGCCGTACGGTCAGCGCGGCCTTGATCAGACCGGTCAGGCCGGCTGCTGCCTCGGTGTGGCCCAGGTGGGCCTTGGCCGTGCCGATGGCGCAGAAGCCGGTACGGGAGGTGTGCCGGCCGAAGGCCGCGACGAGCCCGTCGACCTCCACGGGGTCGCCGAGTTTGGTGCCGGTGCCGTGGGCTTCCAGATAGCCGACGGTGTCCGGGGCCACGCCCGCGTCGGCCCAGGCTGCTTCCAGGAGTTCGCTCTGCCGTTCGGGGTTGGGCGCGGTGACGGCGCCTGCCCGGCCTCCGTGGTTGGCGGCGGTGCCCCGGATCACCGCGTGCACCGGGTCGCCGTCGCGCAGCGCGGCGGCAAGCGGTTTGAGCAGGACGGCCGCGACCGCCTCGGCCGGCACGTAGCCGTCGGCCCGTTCGTCGAAGGCGTGGCAGGCGCCGCTCGGCGACAGTGCGCCGATCGCGGAGAGCTGCGTGTAGTGCCGGGGGGTGAGGATGAGGTTGGTCCCTGCGGCGTAGGCCATCTCGCACTCGCCACGGCGCAGCGCGGCCACGGCCAGGTGCACGGCGTAGAGGGAGCCCGAGCAGGCGGTGTCGACCGTGAGGCTCGGCCCGGTGAGGTCGAAGAAGTGGGAGGGCCGGTTGGCGGACATGGACACGGCGGTGCCGATCGGCTCGTACGGCCCCACCGGGCGGTCGCGGCGGATCATCTCCTCCTCGTAGTCCCGGAAGGAGCGGCCCACGAACACGCCGGTGTCCGAGCCCTGGAGGCGGCCGGCCACCGCTCCGTCCTCGGCGGTCTCCCACAGGACTTCGAGCAGCAGCCGGGACTGCGGGTCCGTCGCCTCCGCCTCGTCCGGCGACATCACGAAGAGAGCGGCGTCGAAGCGGTCGGCGTCCGCGAGGAAGCCGCCGCGCGGGCAGTCCGTACGACCGTCGCCGCCCCGGGGGTCGTAGACCGCACGGTGGTCCCAGCGGTCCGGCGGCACGTCGGTGACCAGGTCCGCGCCGCTCAGCAGCCGTTGCCACAGTTCGGCGGTGTCGCGGGCGCCGGGGAAGCGGCCCGCCATGCCGATGACGGCGATCGCCGCGTCGCCGGGTTCCCCGGCCGGCTGCCGCGCCGGTCGCGCCAGCCGGGCGGTCTCCTCGGGGAACTCGGCGCACAGGTGCGCGGCCAGCCGTCCCACGTCGGGGTGGCGGAAGAAGACGGTGGGCACCAGGGGGCGGCCGAGGTCGGCCTCGATCCGGTCGTTCAGCGTCATGAGGTCGGCCGAGGTGAGCCCGAGGTCGAGGAAGCCGCCGGGATCGGGGGCGACGGGTGTGCCCAGGAGTTCGCGGACGAGTTCGTCGAGGTAGCCCGCCACGGCGTCGCGTACGTCGTCGCCCGGTGTCATGTCGTTCGTCTCCTCGGCGGTGGCTGTACGGGCGGGCCGTGATCCGCCCGGGTGGGGTGCAGTGGACGGCGGCAGGTCGCTGCCGGGGCTGCCGGCGCCGGCGGTGATCCACCTGCGGCGCCGTTCGAAGCCGGTGAGCGCGAGCGGTGTACGGCGCGGCCGGTGGCCGTCGGGTGCCTGCTCCAGCACCACATGGCAGTTGGTCCCGCCGAACCCGAAGGACGACACCGCGGCGCGGCGCGGCAGCCCGGGTGCCGACTGCCACGGGCGACCGGAGGTGACGGGGCGGAAGGGGGTGCGCTCGAAACCGAGCCTGGGATGGGGTTCCTCGCAGTGCAGCGTGGCGGGCAGGTATCCGTGCCGCACCGCGAGCACCGTCTTGACCAACGACGCGATGCCGCCGGCGTGCAGCAGTGCGCCGAGGTTGGACTTGACCGAGCCGACGGCGCAGTGCTGGGTGTCGCTGCCCAGGCTGCGGTAGACCTCGGCGGCCGCGTGGATCTCGATGGGGTCGCCGAAGCGGCTGGCGGAGCCGTTGACCTCCAGGTAGCCGATGGTGGACGAGTCGACCCCCGCGGCCCCCATCGCGGTGCGCAGCAGATCCGTCTGTGCCTCGTGGCTGGGGGCGGTGAGACCGAGGGTCCGGCCGTCGTTGTTCACGGCGGAGGCGAGGAGGGTGGCGAGTATCTGGTCGCCGTCGCGCAGGGCCCGCTCCTCGGTCTTCAGCAGGACCATCCCGAGTCCCTCGCCGGGTACGGTTCCGGTGGCCGCCCGGTCGAAGACCCGGCTGTGCCCGTCCTGCGAGAGCACGCCCGCCCGGCCGAGGCCGAGGTAGACGAACGGGTCGAGCAGCAGCTCGCAACCGCCCGCGACGGCGTAGTCGCATTCGCCGGCCAGCAGGCTCTGCGCCGCCTGGTGCACGGCGACCAGGGAGGAGGAGCAGGCGGTGTCGACGGCCAGGGACGGGCCCCGGAAGTCGAAGACATGGCTGATCTGGGTGGCCACCATGTTGGGCAGCGCGCTGACCAGGAGTTGCGGCGTGGTCGGCGGGCCGCCGATGCAGTTGCGGCGGACGTAGTCGTTGGCGCCCACCCCGAGGAAGACGCCCACCTGTTCTCCGGCGACTTCCTTGCGGGAGTAGCCGGCCCGGTCGAGCAGTTCCTGTGCCAGCTCCAGGCAGAGCCGCTGCTGCGGGTCCATCCAGGCGGCGTCCTGCTCGCTGATGCCGAAGTACTCGGCGTCGAAGTGGTCGATGCCCTCGATGAACCCGCCCCAGCGGGCCGCGTCGACCACGTCGAGGTCGGCGCCCGCGAACCAGGCGGGCGACCAGCGGTCCTCGGGGGTGCGGGACACCGAGTGGATGCCGCGCACCAGGTTCTGCCAGAACTCCTCCACGGAAGCCGCTCCCGGCACCCGGACCGATGCCGCCACGACGGCGATCCGCCCGGTCGGCGCCGCC
>NZ_WWJY01000988.1 GCF_009865405.1 Streptomyces sp. SID3212
GCCGCGTACCTGCCCGTCGACCCGGCGCACCCCGTCGAGCGTGTCCGGCGCGTCCTCGCCGAGGCCGCCCCCGTACTCCTGGTCACCGCGCCCGGCGCCGAGCCCCTCGGGGCGGACCTCCCGACCCTGGTCCTGGACGAGAACGCCTGGGCGGACGAACCCCTGCCGGCGTCCGGCCACCCCGACACCACCGGCGCCGCCCACGTCATCCACACCTCCGGCTCCACCGGCACCCCCAAGGGCGTGATCGTCACCCACGCCGGGGTGGCCGCCCTGACGGCCGGTCTCGTGGACGGCACCGCACTCGGCGCAGGCAGCCGGGTCCTCCAGCTCGGACCGCCGACCTTCGACATCTCCGTCGGCGAGATGTGCCTCGCCTTCGGCTCGGGCGGCACCCTCGTCCTGCCGCCCCGGGGACCACTCGTGGGCGACGCCCTCGCGGACGTACTGACCGGGCTGCGTATCTCCTGCGCCTTCGTCCCGCCGTCCGTGCTCGCCACCGTGCCCCCGGGACCCCACCCGGAGCTGCGCACCCTCCTCGTCGGCGCGGAGTCCTGCCCGCCGGACCTGATCGCCCGCTGGACCGCCGGAGGCCGGCGCCTCCACAACGCGTACGGGCCCACCGAGGCCACCGTCGTCTCCACCCTCTCCGCGCCCCTCGCCGCCGACGGCACCGCCCCGCCCGTCGGCACCCCGCTGCCGGGCACCGGCGCCTACGTCCTCGACGAGCGGCTGCGCCCGGTGCCCGCCGGGGTCAGCGGCGAGCTGTACCT
>NZ_WWJY01000989.1 GCF_009865405.1 Streptomyces sp. SID3212
TGGGTTGTTCCACGCGTGGTGCCGGCGGGGCGGGTGCGGCCTGGGGTGGGGAGCTTTCGAGCGCCTGGACCTGTACGGGCGGAGCGGGTGGCGCCGGTGTTTCCGCGGCCTGCGGCTGCGACGCCGGCCCGTCGGGACCCTGGGCTCCTTGAGCCCCCTGCGTACGCTGCGAGGCCCCGCCCCGCAGGTCGCGCAGGACGTCCCCCTGCCAGTTGTCCCGGTCCGCCATGTCCGTACGCCCTCCCTTTCCGCTTCCGCCGCGACGCTTCTGCCGTACGGAACCCGCCGTACCGCACTGCCCGTGCCGGAATTCCCCGTACCGAATCCGTGCGCCCCGCTCAGAACTTGTCGAGCAACTGCCCGTACACCCCGAACACCCCGATCGCCAGCGGGAACAGCCCCACCACCCCGATGGACTCGACCAGGTCGGCCACGCGCCGCAGCCGGACCCGTACATGCTCGGGCGGCTGCACCGCCAGGACGAGAAGCGGCAGCACCGCCGCCGCGCACAGCAGCGCGAGCGGCCCCGCGCCCCCGGCGTGTTCCATCCACAGCGTCACGAGACGTACGACGAGGACCGCGGCGGCGGCCAGCAGCGCCACGACCTCCGCGACCAGCGGAAAGGCCCGCGCCCTGGACAGCAGCACCACGGCGACGAGAGACGGCAGCGTCACGGTCCACACGGTCGGCCCGTCGGCCAGGGTGAGCAGCCAGCCCGCGCCGGCCGCCGACACCGCCGTGGCCGTCGTCGCGAGGGCGAGGCCCCGGTGGGTGGCCGCGAGCGCGTTGCCCACCTGGTGGCGGCTGACGGAGACACCGCCCGAGCGGCGGTCGTCGAGCGCGGTGAGCCCCGACGCCATCAGCGCGAGGCGCGGCAACAGGCCGAGCAGCACCACGGAGAAGACGGCCATGACCGCGCCGAGCCGCGCCGGGTTGTCCTGGGCGGCGGCGACGGCCTCCCACACCACGGTGATCGCGGCCGTCGCGGCGGCGCCGATGAGCCCGCCGCGGCCCAACGGCGAGAACAAGCCGAGGAGTACGAGCGTCAGGGTCAGCGCACCGGCGACGGCGGCGAGGCGCGCGGTGCCCGGCCATTCGTACGCGTCGGCGGCGGTCCACGCGGTGAGGACGCCGAGGGCGCCGGAGGCGAGCAGGAGCGCGCTCGCGAGGCCCCGGTTGCCCTCCCCGATCCTGGCGGCGAGCGCGCCGGCCACCAGGAGGACCAGCGTCACGGCCACCAGGACGCCGGCCAGGGCGTCGAGCGCGAACTCGCCCCGGGCGAGCAGCGCGGCGACCACGGCGAACGCGACGGTCGCCACCCCCGCGCTGGTCCGGCGCGCGGCGGGGCGCCAACGCCACGCCTGGAGGTCGAGGTCGTCGGCCACCTGGTCGGTGACGTCGTGCACGACGGGGGCGGGCGGTGCGGAGTGGGCCCGTACGAGCCGCAGGACCGCGCCGTCGGCTATGCCGGCCGACGCGAGCGTGCTGTCGTGCGGAAGCGCGGAACCGTCGGACGTGATCAACTGCCGGGTCATCGGGCGCGTCGCGGCCCGGTCGTCCAGCAACTGGAGTATGTCCGGGAGCAGTTGCCCGATGGGGGTGTCGGAGGGCAGGACGATGTCGGCCCGGCGCCGCTCACCGACCAGGGTCACCCGGCTCAGTTGCGCCCGCGAAGTTGCCGCTGTGGTCACCACGTGCCGGAACCTATCATCGGGTTGTCGGGCGCTTTCGGGATTTCGTGCGCGGTCGGCGGCTCCGCCGCGGGCTCGCGATTCTGTTCAGTCGCCTTCACTGAAAGCCCGTCCTGTCGCGCGCAATTGACGGAAAGGTCTCGCACATTCCGCGCCCTCCCCCCTTTTCGGCTCATCTCTACGGCGTGGCTCTACGGTCCTACGGTGCCGCTCCACGGTCCTACGGTGCGGCTCCACGGTCGTACGGTGCGGCTCTACGGTGTGGCCGGATCGGCGGCCGGCCGGTCGTACTGCTGCTCCTGGAGCTGCTGTTGCTTCTCCTGCTCGGCCTTCTGCTTCGCCAGGGTGGCCTGGAGGAAGGACCAGCCGACGCACCCCGCGCACAGGACGGCCGCGATGGCGATGCCCGCGAACACCTTCCCGAGCCGCTCGTCCGCCGTACGGCGCACGCGTTGGGCGCCGAACAGCAGGGCGTCCCGCATCCTCCGCCGGCGTACCGCCACCGACTCCAGAAGCTGGCTGTCGTAGTCCCGTGCCATGCCGCGCCCCCGCCGCCCCTGTCGTTCGCCGTTCGCTCGTTGCTCGTCGCTCGTTGCTCGTCGTGTCAGTGGGGCAACACCGAGAGTTGCTCCGAGGCGTCATTCTGTTCGAGATCCGCCGCTTTGACGAGCCCGTTCCCGCCCGTTCGCACGAGCCGTTGTCAGACCCCCGTGCCACGATGACGGACATGAGCACTTCGTCCCACATCCCGGCCACGCCGAGCACCCCACGCGCCATGCCCCCTCTGGACGCCGACGAGCGGACGTCCCTTGAGAGCTGGCTCGACTTCTACCGTACGACCCTGGCCCAGAAGTGCGACGGCCTGGACGAGCACCAGCTCCGCGAGGCCGCCGTCGCGCCGTCGCCCCTGACGCTGCTCGGGCTGATCCAGCACGCGGCGGAGGTCGAGCGGAATTGGTTCCGGCGCGTGCTGGCGCAGGAGGACGCGCCGCCGATCTACGCGCCCGACGCCGATGTCGACGCGACGGACGGCGGTTTCGACCTCACCGAGGACATCACCTTCGACAGGGCGCTGTCGGCGTGGCACGCGGAGATGGACCACGCACGGAAGAACTGCGCGGACCGCGCGCTGAACGACACCAGCCCTTTCATGGGCGGCCAGGTCACGCTGCGCTGGATCTACACCCACATGATCACGGAATACGCCCGCCACTGCGGGCACGCCGATCTGATACGCGAACGGGTCGACGGCCGTACGGGCGTCTGAGAGGACTCCCGGCCGTTACGGATATTGCCGATCGCAACGACGCACAGGCGAACGGTCAGTATCCGCGCCGTACGTTGGTGATGGCGGCGTCGTCCAGTTTGTGGGCGCGGCGTTCCGATTCCGCCGTGAGTTCGCTCAACGCGTCGTCGACGGCGGTCAGTACGGTCGCCGCCGCCTCGTCGGTCACGGCCGGGGAGTTCGTCGTGCGCTTGTCGCGGATACCGACGGCCGTGGCGAGCGCCGCGAGGACCGGCTCGTCGGCCGTCCAGCGGTCGGCCGCGCGGCGGCGGGCGGGGGAGTCGACCAGGACGAGTTCACTGGACCGGAACACGCCCCACCGGCGGTGGTGCCGGCGGACGAGCTGCCCTTCCGCCTCCAGCGCGGCCGTATACATGGCGGACAGGTTCCGGCCCCGGCGCCAGAGCCAGTTGCCCACGGACTCGTACGGCGCCTGCCGTACGAACGACGACAAGGCCTCGCCCAACAGGGGATCGCCGGACGCGTCGTCCGTCCCCGGCCCGTCGGACGGGACAACGCGGTCCCCGTCCAGGGTGATCGCCCCCACCGCCAGGAGGTCGATCGCCTCGGCTCCCGCGAGGGCGAGCGACAGGGCGCCCCGCTCCACCGTACGGACGGACGTCATGTCCATCGCGACGATCAGCAGCTCCCGTGCTGTGCTCATGGTCACCTCCACGCGTCACATAGGCACCCATCAGAGCAGCACCGCACCGGTCCCGGCCACCGCCGCGCCGAGCGGGCCCCACGGGCAGCGTGCCGGACCCGGCATCTGCTCGGCGAACGTCCGCCGGGCGCACGAGGACTCCGGACAGAAGAACCGCCGAGCTCGCGGTCGCAGGACCAGTCGCAGGACTACCGGACGTCCCCCACTCAGGACGTCCGCAGGAAAACCGCCGGGCAGCGGACCTCAGGCGGTCTTCGGGGGCGTGGCCGGCCCCGTGGGCAGCGGCGTCCTTCCTCGCCCCGTGCGGTGGAGCCAGATGATGTCTCGGGTGAACGACCAGGTCAGCAGGGTCAGGGCCGCGATCACGGCCACAAGTGCGGGGACGTACGGGAGGAGGCCCGACGCCGTCGTAAGGAGGATGATTCCTTGGAGCGCCGCGACCGTCTTGCGGGCCGTACTCGGGGGGAGGGAGCCGTTCAGCCACGGCAGGAAGCGGGCCGCCGCGACGAAGCCGTACCTCATCACGCCGATCAGCAGCACCCACGCGCCCAGCGACGTCGCGACGAAGACGCTCAGCACGAGGATGAGGAACGCGTCGACCTCCATGTCGAAACGCGCCCCCAGCTTGGACGACGTGCCGGTGCGGCGCGCGACCTGGCCGTCGACCGCGTCGAGGATCAGCGCCACCGTGGCGAGCGCGACCAGGGCCGTGAGGGGCGGCGGGCTCTCGTAGGAGTCGGCGACCAGCGCCGCGACTCCGCCGACGAGGGTCGCGCGTGCGAGGGTGACGCGGTTCGCCGGGCCGAAGGGGCGCGACCAGGACCGGCTCAGGGCGCGCGTGAGTACGGCCCAGGTGGCGATGGCGACCGCCGCTCCCGTCAGCCATCCGGCGGGGCCCAGCCCGATCGCCTTGCTGAGCAGCAGCAACAGGAGCGCCTGCGCGGCGAGTCCGGCAGCCGTCTCGCGTCGTACCAGCTTGGCCTGGTGGGACAGCGATACGTGAGTCACGTGCGATGCGCGCGGGGCGTGCGACAGCCGCGGCAGCCGCGACAGGCGGGGAGTGCGTGGCGCGCCGGCCGCGTGCACCACGCGTGCCGTACGCGGCGTACGTACCGCGCGAGGCAGGCCC
>NZ_WWJY01000100.1 GCF_009865405.1 Streptomyces sp. SID3212
GGTGCGACGACGAGGGTGCCGCCGTTGAGCCAGGGGACCCACATCTCGTACGTGGAGGCGTCGAAGGCCATCGCCGAGTGGAACAGCACCCGCGTGTGGTTGCCGTTGGCGTACATCGTCTGGGCGGCGAGGTCGGCGACGTTGCGGTGGGTGACCGCGACGCCCTTGGGCACACCGGTCGAGCCCGAGGTGAACATCGCGTAGACGGGCTGGTCGGGGTGGACCGGCACGGCCGGATCGGTGGTGTCGTCGGAGTGGGTCCCGGTGGTCAGTGTGGTGATGCCGGAAGGCAGGGTGAGATGCCCCGGGTCGTGGTCCGTGAGCAGGTGGGTGAGCGCGGACTGTTCGGTGATCAGCTGGATGCGGTCGCCCGGGTAGCGGGTGTCGAGCGGGACGTACATGGCACCCGCCTTGACCACGGCGAGCGTGGTGACCACGGCGGTCAGCGAACGCTCTTGCAGGAGCGCGACCCGGCTGCCGGGCCCGACCCCCTGGGCGATCAGGTGGTGGGCGGTCCGGTTGGCGAGAGCGTCGAGTTCGCGGTACGTGAGCTCGCGGTCGTCGGCGACAACGGCGATCGCGTCCGGGGTGCGGGCGGCCTGCGCGGCGAAGAGCTCCGCGAGACCCTGGTCCGGGACGCCGGTCGCCGCGCCGCTCCACCCCTCCAGGAGAAGCCCGCGCTCGCCCGGGGACAGCAACTCCACTTCCCCGAACGGCAGATCCGGTGCGGCCACCGCTCCGGCCAGCAGCCGGACCAGCCGGTCGCCGGTGGCCTCGATGGCGGGCGCGTCGTAGAGGTCGGTGGCGTACTCGATGGTGATGTCCAGACCGCCGGGCCGGCCGTCCTCCGCCCGGTGCTCGGCGAACGAGAACGTCAGGTCGAACTTGGCGAACCGCAGCCAGGTGAACTCCGACTCCGTGTCCAGACCGTCGGCCACCAGCGTCGGCGTGGCCGCGTCCGTGAGCGTCAGCATCACCTGGAACAGCGGGTGCCTGGCCGCCGACCGGTCCGGGTTCAGGGCCTCGACCAGCCGGTCGAAGGGAAGATCCTGGTGCGCCCAGGCAGCGAGGTCGGTCTCCCTGACCCGCGTGAGCAGCTCCCGGAAGCTCGGGTCGCCCGACACATCCGTACGCAACACCAGCGTGTTGACGAAGAAGCCCACGAGCTCGTCGAGTGCCTGGTCGGTACGGCCGGCGATCGGGGAGCCCAGCGGGATGTCGTGCCCGGCGCCGGACCGGGACAGCAGCGTCGACACCGCCGCCTGGGCCACCATGAACACCGAGGCGCCCGACTCGCGCGCCAGGTCCGCCAGCGCGGTGTGGACGTCCTGGGGGCAGTGGACGGTGTGGGTGGCGCCCCGGTACGAGGCGGCGGCCGGCCGCTGCCGTACGGCGGGCAGGGTGACCTCCTCCGGAAGATCCGCCAACGTCTTCTTCCAGAAGTCCAGTTGACGGGCTCCGACACTCCCGTCGTCCGCCGGGTCGCCGAGCAGGTCCCGGTGCCACAGCGCGTAGTCCGCGTACTGGGCGGTCAGCGGCTCCCAACTGGGCCGCTCCCCTCGCGAGCGGGTCGTGTAGGCGGTGCTCAGGTCACGCATGAGCGGCTGGTACGACCAGCCGTCGGAGACGATGTGGTGCATCACCACCAACAGGACGTGCTCCCGCTCGCCGAGGGCGAACAGCCGGGCGCGGAACGGCAGATCGGACGTCAGGTCGAAGATCCGCTCGGACTCGGCGGTGAGCAGCGCGCCCACTGTCTCCTCGGTCGCCGGGGTCACCGGCAGTCCGACGCGGACCCCGTCGGCCGGCAGCACCCGCTGGTACGCCTGACCCCCGTCCTGCCCTCCGGCCTGCCCGAACACCGTACGCAGGCTCTCGTGCCGGCCCACCACATCGGTGAACGCCGACTCCAGCGCGGACAGGTCCAGTTCACCCCGTACCCGCACGGCGAGCGGGATGTTGTACGTCGCCGACGGGCCCTCCAGCTGGTCCAGGAACCACAACCGCTGCTGCGCCGCCGAGAGCGGGAGCGGCTCGGGGCGCTCCTGGGCCGTCAGGGCGGGGCGGGCCGGCTCGCCGCCGTTCGTGGCGGCGTACTCCGCGAGCAGGGCCACGGTCGGGTAGAGGAAGAACTCCCGCAGGGTCAGCTGTACGCCGAGGGCCGTGCGCACCCGGCTCACCAGCCGCGTCGCCAGCAGGGAGTGGCCGCCGACCCCGAAGAAGTCGTCGTCGATGCCGATCGACGGCAGACCGAGGGTGTGCGCGAACAGACCGCACAGCACCTCCTCGACGGGGTTGCGCGGCGCCCGGCCGTTCGGCGCCGCGCCGACCCGGGGGGCGGG
>NZ_WWJY01000990.1 GCF_009865405.1 Streptomyces sp. SID3212
GCCGCCCTGCCGGAGCCGGCCACCCGGGGCCGCCACCCGGCCCACCCGAGCCCCGCCGCGCGCCGTCTGCTCCAAGCCCTCATGGCTCCTCCAACTCGTCTGTGGGCGAGCGGAGTTGCGGGACAAGTTGCACACCCGATCCGCCGACGACCCCGCCGAATCGGTTCACGCTACTCGATCCCCGTGCCCGGTTCGCCCACTTCGGCGACTTCTCCTGACGAGGCGTCATACGCCGGCCGTCACACCCCGGCGTCACACACCCGGCGTCGCACGCCCGCCGTCACACACGCCCGCCGTCACACTGCTCGCCGTCACACGCCGCGCAGCGCCTTCGCCAGGGCGCTGTCCCCCGCCACCTCGATCCGCCCGTCCCGCACCCCGTCGGCGAGCGCGAGCGTCCCGGCGCCCACCGCGCGGCACGTGTCGGCGTCCAGGACGAGGCAGGCGTCGGGGGCGTCGGCGGGACCGTCGCCGTACGCGACCCCGCCGGAGCCCGCGGGGCCCGACGAGTCCGAAGGGTCGGACGGATCGGACGGGCCCGAAGGCCCACCCCCCAGCC
>NZ_WWJY01000991.1 GCF_009865405.1 Streptomyces sp. SID3212
CGTGCCGGTCCCCGCGGCCGGCGCGCCGTCGACGGCGACGCGCAGCCAGGGGCCGCCGTCGGCCGGTGCCGTCTCCAGCAGCCGCTCGGCGAGGGCGTCGGTCAGCCGGTCCCAGGTGATCGCTTCGAGTCGCACCCGTTCATCATCGGTCACTCACCCGGCGATGACTCGTGCGCGCATTTCGGCGGGTCTGCGTCCTCGGACAGCGCGCTGCCGGCCGGCAGCAGGTAGGTGACGTACAGGACCACCGGCTCGCTGCCCAGGTTGCGGCCGATGTGGCGGTGCCGGGCACCCGACGGCTCGACGAACGACTTCCCGGCCGGGGTCTCCTCGACCGAGCAGTCGTCCAGGGTCCTGGTGAGCGTGCCGGACTGCACGACGGCGATGAGCTGGCCCCGGTGGTAGTGCCAGCCGGTGGAGCCGCCCGGCGCGACGGTGATGGTCCGTACGACCACGTCCGTAGGCCCCTCGGCCTTCACCTTGAGAGTGCCGTCCGAGGTGCCC
>NZ_WWJY01000992.1 GCF_009865405.1 Streptomyces sp. SID3212
CGCCGATCAAGCCCGTCCGGCGATTGAGGACACCCCTTCCGCCGGAGGCGGGGGAACCCGGGCGCCCCGGGTGGCCGAGCTCGTGCGGGGGCCCCGTGAGCTCATGGAGGCCGTGCGGCACCTCGTGAGGGACATCGTCGTCGTCGGGACCCTCGAAGACGCCGAGGCGCTCGTCGCCGCCGAGCCCGGCCTCGTCGCCGTGACCGCCGACGGCGACCTCCTCGGCGCGCACTTCGCGCACGGCGGCTCCGCAGGCGCGCCCAGCCTGCTGGAGGTCCAGGCCTCCGTGGACGAGGCCGCCGCCACCCTCCGCGACCTGGACGCACACAGTAAGGAGCTGGCGGAGGCGCAGGCCAGGGCCACCGACACCCGCGCCCAGCGCGCCGCCCTCGTCGAGGAGCTGGGCGACCTCCGCCGCGCCGCCGACCGCGCCAAGTCCGCCGTGTCGGGACAGCTCGGCCGCCTCTCCGGGCAGGCCCGCGGCGCCGAAGGGGAGGCC
>NZ_WWJY01000993.1 GCF_009865405.1 Streptomyces sp. SID3212
CACACCGGCCCGCAGCGCCGTCGCGACCCGGTCCGCCACCGCCGTACGCTCACCGTCGGAGCGCAGGCCCAGCAGCAGCGGCACCCGGCCCTCCACCGGGCGTACCCCCAGCAGCACCGGCACGCCTCCGCCCACCGACGACGACAGCTCCTCCTGTACGGCTCGGGCCAGCAGCGCCCAGTTGCCGGACGGCGACAGCTCCGGGGCCAGCCGCATCACCACGGGGAGCAGCGGACCGTCGCCCGGCCTGAAGCCCAGCACCTTCGCCTGCGCGGGCGCGTCCTCGGCGCGGATGCGCCCCTCGGCGAGGTCCGTCAGGAAGTCGCCGCGCCCCCGCGCCGCCAACTCCTCGTCCTGGCGTGCCTGCATCAGCACCACCGCCAGGATGCCCGCCGCGCGCTCCGCCGCCATCCGGTGCACCGGCAGCAGCGGCGCCGACACGGCCGGGAGGACCAGCCGGGCCCGTACCGCG
>NZ_WWJY01000994.1 GCF_009865405.1 Streptomyces sp. SID3212
GCCCGCCGCGGCCACCGGCGACCCCGCCGTCAGGGACAACTCGCAGCCCGTCAGCAGCGCCAGCACCCCGGTCAGCCCGGCGCCCGCCGCCGCGAAACCCCGTACCGGAGCGGGCTTCGCCCACACCACCACCGCCACGTCCAGCGCGGCCGTCACCAACAACGCCCAGGCCGTGGCCGACACGGGCGCCCCCGCCGCCGACACCCCGAGCGGCAGCGGGAGTTGGGCGGCCACCACAGCGGCGGGCAGCGGAACGCGGAGGCCGCCGACCAGCCGCCCGTACCCCGCCCACAGCGCCGCCAGCACGGCAGCCGCCCCCGCGACGTAGCCCATGGGCGGCGTGCCGGACAGCGCCGTCGCGTACAGGCCGTACGCGTCCAGGACCGTCAGCACCAGCGCGAGCGCGGCCACC
>NZ_WWJY01000995.1 GCF_009865405.1 Streptomyces sp. SID3212
CGGCCGGAGGCGAGCGGCTGGGGCGTCCGCGCCGACTCCGCTTCCGCTTCCGCCCGGTCCCAGTGCTGACCGGTGCCGGGGCCTGCGTGCGGTACGCCCCCGCTGTCCACGAGGGCCATCCCGCCCAGGGCGCAGGCGGCGAGGGTCGCGGCGAGGCTCATCCGCAGGGGGCCGCCGTACCGCGCCGCGCGTACGGGGCCGGACGCGGGAGCCAGCCGTACCGTCGGCCCCGGCAGATCCTGGGCCGCCGCTCTCCCGAGGTACGCCTCGGCTCCGGGGGCAGTCTCGGCCCCGAGGGCCGGAACGGGGCTGGAGGCGCGAACGGGGCCGGGACGCGATCCGGCCCGCGGTCCCAGCGATCCGGCCCCCGGCTCCACCGAACCGGCCGGCGGCTCCAGCGACGACCCGTCACCCGCG
>NZ_WWJY01000996.1 GCF_009865405.1 Streptomyces sp. SID3212
CGGAACGAATCCGCCACCTCGGGGAACTGCACCAGGCGGGCCTGGTGACGGACGACGAGTTCAGCGCGAAGAAGGCGGAGCTCCTGGCGGAGCTGTGACGGCCCGGCCTCGCGGCCGGCCGGACCGGGGGTCGGTGCCGGACCACACCCACCCGGGCGAGACCGCCGACCTGGGCGGGGCACGCACCTGGGCGGGGCGCGCAAAAGCCTGCGCCACCCGCCCGCAGGGCCGACCGCCGGGAACGCACGGTCGTACGCCTCCGACCCCGCGTAAACCCGACCGCCGCCCCGAGCGGGCTCGTGCCAGCCTGCCCACCGGGGCGACCACGGCCCGGACCGCACACTCGTACGCCCCGACCCCGCCCGAACCCGACAGCTCGGGCACGTGCCAGCCTGGGCAACCTGCCCGCCGGGGCGACCCATCGCCGGGAACGCACGGCCGTACGCCCCGGCCCCATGCACGTGCGACCGCCAGCTGGGTTGGGCGCATTGGGTGCGTACGAGCCGGTGCCGGCCGCCCGCAGGGCCGACCCGGCACCCGGGTGACACGG
>NZ_WWJY01000997.1 GCF_009865405.1 Streptomyces sp. SID3212
CGCGCGGGCCACCTCCAGGGACAGCCTGGTCTTGCCCGCGCCGCCCGCGCCGATCAGGGTGACCAGGCGCGCGGTGGTCAACTCCGCTTCGAGGGCGGCGAGTTCCGCTTCTCGGCCGAGGAAGGAGGTGAGTCGGGTTCGGAGGTTGCCGACCGGGGCGGGACGGGGGGTCGGGGTGGGACGGGGAGTGGGGAGCGGAGGCGTGGGACCTGCCAGCAACTCGGCGTGCAGGGCGCGCAGTTCGGGGCCCGGGTCCGTGCCGAGTCGGGAGGCCAGGACGGTTCGTACCTCCTCGTACGCCTGGAGTGCCTCGGCGGGGCGGCCCGCCGCGCGCAGGGCCCTGATCCGC
>NZ_WWJY01000998.1 GCF_009865405.1 Streptomyces sp. SID3212
GAGCCAGCGCCGTACCCAGGTCTGCGTACCGCAGTCGTGCACGACCACGCTCTCGCCGGAGCGCAGCGCGCGCCACAGCCCGGCGTAGTGGGTGACGCGGACCAGCGGGCGGTAGACCGCGTACGGCACGGCGCGGGGCAGCCGGCGCGCCCAGCGGTCCCTGGCGTCCTGGGAGTCGATGCCGCCGGCGGGCGCCGCCCTCCGTATCAACGTGGACTTGCCGCTGCCCGGCAGTCCTGAGACGACCACGACGTCCCCCGCCGCGAAGTGGAGCGTGCCCGGCACCCTGCCGTCCCGGCCGCGCAGATCGCGGACCACCGGCGCGGACCGCGCCGGGACGTCCCGGGCGCCCGTCACACCGGGCTGGACGGGCAGTCCGGACGACGGGACGCCCGCCACCCCCGGCACCCCTGTCGCGGCCACCCCTGTCGCTGTCACATACGCACCGGACCCCTGCGACGTCATCGCCGTCCCCCTGTCAGGTCAGACACCCCGGCCCTTGACTGGCCTCGACCCCTGCCAGACCCTTGCCCATAAAGTGTAAAGAATTGGTAATGCCGCGCAAGCCTTTCACGGGGCGTGGCGGGTCGTCGCCATGTTCAGGGACTCCCTCCCCCACGCGCCGGTGATGCGTGCGATGATGACGGCGCCAACTGCATACAGGCCGTTTGAATCCGCGCGGGAGAGTCCCGGTTCACCGTGTGCGCCGGGCGCCGAAGGAGCAAGTTCTCCCCTTGAATCTCTCAGGCCCCGTACCGCGTGGATGAGGCAGATCTGAAAAGCGGGCCGCCGTCGCGGTCCCACCCAAGGTGCAAGTCACGACCGTGAGCACGTACGGAGAGTCGTCCGTGGTTCCGTACGGTCGTGGTGAACCTCTCAGGTTCCGATGACAGATGGGGAGGGCCGTCCTCGTCGTCATGCCCTGGGAGTCACCACCATGAACTCTGCCCCGAGCAGCACCCCCCGCCTCACCGCCCTCGACGCGGTGCACCGCGCGCTGGGCGCGACCATGACCGACTTCGCGGGCTGGGACATGCCCCTGCGGTACGGCAGCGAGCGCGACGAACACCTCGCGGTCCGTACAAGGGCCGGTCTGTTCGACCTCTCGCACATGGGCGAGATCACCGTCACCGGACCGCAGGCGGCCCAGCTGCTGGACCACGCGCTGGTGGGCAACATCGGCGCGGTCGCCGTCGGCCGTGCCCGGTACACGATGATCTGCCAGGAGGACGGCGGCATCCTCGACGACCTGATCGTCTACCGCCTCGGCGAGGACGAGTACATGATCGTCGCCAACGCCTCGAACGCGCAGACGGTCCTGGACGCGCTGACCACCCGCGCGGCGGGCTTCGACGCGGAGGTACGGGACGACCGGGACGCGTACGCGCTGCTCGCGGTCCAGGGCCCGGAGTCCCCCGGCATCCTGCGGTCGCTCACGGACGCCGACCTGGACGGCCTGAAGTACTACGCGGGCCTGCCCGGCACGGTCGCGGGCGTCCCCGCGCTGATCGCCCGTACCGGTTACACGGGCGAGGACGGCTTTGAACTGTTCGTCGAGCCCGCGCACGCGGAGACGCTCTGGCGGGCGCTGACGGAGGCCGGCGCCCCGGTCGGCCTGGTGCCCTGCGGGCTGTCCTGCCGGGACACCCTCCGCCTGGAGGCGGGCATGCCCCTGTACGGCAACGAGCTGTCCACGGCCCTCACCCCCTTCGACGCGGGCCTGGGCCGGGTCGTCAAGTTCGACAAGACCTCCAACGGAGGCGACTTCGTCGGGCGCAAGGCCCTGGAGGCCGCCGCCGAGCGCGCCGCCGCCGCCCCTCCGCGCAAGCTGGTCGGCCTGGTCGCCGAGGGCCGCCGCGTCCCCCGCGCCGGGTACGCCGTGGTCGCGGGCGGGGAGGTCGTCGGCGAGGTCACCTCGGGCGCCCCCTCCCCCACCCTGGGGAAGCCGATCGCCATCGCGTACGTCGACGCCTCGCACGCCGAGCCGGGGACGGTGGGTGTCGGGGTCGACATCCGCGGGTCCCACGAGGCGTACGAGGTCGTGGCGCTCCCGTTCTACAAGCGCCGGAAGTGATACGGACGTCTCGGACGTCACAGTCCCGACAGCCCCGACAGCCCCGACAGCTCTGACAGCTCTGACAGCTCCGACAGTCCCGCGACGCCACGGCCCGGCCCGGCCCTGACCGGTCCGGTCCCTGGCCCCGATCCCTCCCCCGCGCGTCTCGATCCTCAAGACGCCCGTCCCGACCACTCCCCCTCGTACAGGAGAATTCAGCCCATGAGCAACCCCCAGCAGCTGCGCTACAGCAAGGAGCACGAGTGGCTGACGGCCGCCGAGGACGGTGTGTCGACCGTCGGCATCACCGAGTTCGCGGCCAATGCCCTCGGTGACGTCGTGTACGTCGAGCTCCCCGGCGTCGGTGCCACGGTCACCGCCGGTGAGACCTGCGGTGAGCTGGAGTCGACGAAGTCGGTCAGCGATCTGTACTCGCCGGTGAGCGGCGAGGTCACCGAGACCAACCAGGACGTCGTCGACGACCCCTCGCTGGTGAACTCGGCCCCCTTCGAGGGTGGCTGGCTGTTCAAGGTGCGCGTCGCGGAGGAGCCGGGCGACCTGCTCACCGCCGACGAGTACACGGAATTTTCCGGCAACTAGACACCCCAGGGACTGTGATGTCTTCGAAGTCGCTTCTGAACACCCCGCTCCACGAGCTCGACCCGGACGTCGCCGCCGCCGTCGACGCCGAGCTCCACCGTCAGCAGTCCACGCTCGAAATGATCGCCTCGGAGAACTTCGCTCCGGTCGCCGTCATGGAGGCCCAGGGCTCCGTCCTGACCAACAAGTACGCCGAGGGCTACCCCGGCCGCCGCTACTACGGCGGCTGCGAGCACGTCGACGTGATCGAGCAGATCGCGATCGACCGTGTGAAGGAGCTGTTCGGGGCCGAGCACGCCAACGTGCAGCCGCACTCCGGCGCGCAGGCGAACGCGGCGGCGATGTTCGCGCTGCTCTCCCCCGGCGACACGATCATGGGTCTCAACCTCGCCCACGGCGGGCACCTGACCCACGGCATGAAGATCAACTTCTCGGGCAAGCTCTACAACGTCGTCGCGTACCACGTCGACACCGAGACCGGTCAGGTCGACATGGCCGAGGTCGAGCGCCTCGCCAAGGAGTCCCGGCCGAAGCTGATCGTGGCCGGCTGGTCCGCGTACCCCCGCCAGCTGGACTTCGCGGCCTTCCGCCGCATCGCGGACGAGGTCGGCGCGTACCTGATGGTCGACATGGCGCACTTCGCCGGCCTGGTCGCCGCGGGCCTGCACCCGAACCCGGTGCCGCACGCCCACGTCGTCACCACGACCACGCACAAGACCCTCGGCGGCCCGCGCGGCGGAGTGATCCTCTCCACCCAGGAGCTGGCGAAGAAGATCAACTCGGCGGTCTTCCCCGGTCAGCAGGGCGGCCCGCTGGAGCACGTCATCGCGGGCAAGGCGGTCTCCTTCAAGGTGGCGGCCTCGGACGAGTTCAAGGAGCGCCAGCAGCGCACCCTGGACGGCGCCCGGATCCTCGCCGAGCGCCTGGTGCGGGCGGACGTCACCGAGCACGGTGTGTCCGTGCTGTCCGGCGGTACGGACGTGCACCTGGTCCTGGTCGACCTGCGGAACTCGGAGCTGGACGGCCAGCAGGCCGAGGACCGCCTCCACGGCATCGGCATCACGGTCAACCGCAACGCCGTCCCGAACGACCCGCGCCCCCCGATGGTCACCTCGGGCCTGCGAATCGGCACCCCGGCGCTCGCCACCCGCGGTTTCACCACCGAGGACTTCGCCGAGGTCGCGGAGATCATCGCCGCCGCCCTCAAGCCCGACTTCGACCGCGAGGCCCTGGCGGCGCGGGTCACCGCGCTGGCCGAGAAGCACCCGCTCTACCCCGGCCTGTAGGCACCGGGCCCCACCCGGGCCCTCCGCCATCACACCGGAACGTCATCGTCCGTACGGCTCTCCGTACGGCCCGCGTTCGTGAGGCACCGCGCACACTGGACCGTGGGCGCGGTGCCCCGCCCCCCGTACACCCGTGATCTCTGCACCACCCCGGCAGACAACGGCGTCTACCAACCAGCTAGGAGTCCCTCCCGTGGCCATCTCGGTCTTCGACCTCTTCTCGATCGGCATCGGCCCGTCCAGCTCCCACACGGTCGGCCCGATGCGCGCGGCGCGCATGTTCGCCCGCCGGCTCAAGAACGAGGGGCTCCTGGCGCACACCGCGCGGGTACGGGCGGAGCTGTACGGCTCCCTCGGCGCGACCGGCCACGGCCACGGCACCCCCAAGGCCGTCCTGCTCGGCCTGGAGGGGAACTCCCCCCGGACGGTCGACGTGGAGCGCGCGGACGCCGAGGCGGAACGTATCCGCACGGGCAAGCGCCTCAACCTGCTGGGCATGCACGAGATCGCCTTCGACGTGGACGAGGACCTGGTCCTGCACCGCCGCGAGGTCCTGCCGTACCACGCGAACGGCATGACCGTCCTCGCGTACGACGCGGACGGCGGCCTGCTCCTGGAGAAGACGTACTACTCGGTGGGCGGCGGCTTCGTCGTGGACGACGACGCGATCGGTGAGGACCGCATCAAGCTGGACGACACGGTCCTCACCCACCCCTTCCGCACCGGCGACGAGCTGCTGCGGCTGGCCGGCGAGACGGGCCTGTCGATCTCCGCGCTGATGATGGAGAACGAGAAGGCCTGGCGCACGGAGGACGAGATCAGGGCCGGGCTGCTGGAGATCTGGCGGGCCATGCAGGACTGCGTCACGCGCGGCATGTCCCGCGAGGGCATCCTGCCCGGTGGCCTCAAGGTCCGCAGGCGGGCCGCGAACACCGCGCGCCAGCTGCGCGCGGACGGCGACCCGCAGGCCCACGCGATGGAGTGGATCACGCTCTACGCGATGGCCGTGAACGAGGAGAACGCCGCCGGCGGCCGGGTCGTCACCGCCCCCACCAACGGCGCCGCGGGCATCATCCCGGCCGTCCTGCACTACTACATGAACTTCGCGGCCGGCGGCGCCACCGCGGCGGAGAAGGACGAGAGCGTCGTCCGCTTCCTCCTCTCCGCGGGCGCCATCGGCATGCTCTTCAAGGAGAACGCGTCCATCTCCGGCGCCGAGGTCGGCTGCCAGGGCGAGGTCGGCTCGGCCTGCTCGATGGCCGCGGGCGCCCTGGCCGAGGTCCTGGGCGGCAGCCCCGAACAGGTCGAGAACGCGGCCGAGATCGGCATGGAACACAACCTGGGCCTGACCTGCGACCCGGTCGGCGGCCTGGTCCAGATCCCGTGCATCGAACGCAACGGCATGGCGGCGGTGAAGGCCGTGACGGCGGCGAAGATGGCCCTGCGCGGCGACGGCAGGCACCAGGTCTCCCTGGACAAGGTCATCAAGACCATGAAGGAGACGGGCGCCGACATGTCCGTCAAGTACAAGGAAACGGCCCGCGGCGGCCTCGCGGTGAACATCATCGAGTGCTAGCCGGAATGGCCCTGACCAGCGCGTACGTGTCTTTCAGCGCTGTCAGGGCCTTCCCTGCTTGCACGGCGGAAAGTCCCTGGAAACGCCCTGGGACAGACGTGAAAGTCCCTGAAAAATCCCTGGGACGTCCCCGCTGTGCCTTGCTCTTGAGATGCTTTGCGCCCCCTCTGAGAGGCCATGCCGTCTCATCGTGAGGCACGCAGTTGGCCGCACGCGGCCATGTCACGAGACCTCCGCATGACAAGTTGTCGGATCTCATTCCAAATGCATCCGGCGCTGATCAGCACCGAGGAGACATCGACTCCGGCCTCTTGGAGAAGGCCGCGGGGGAAGCGGACGTTCTCTCCTGTGTTCCGTGCCTGCGGTTCCACCAGGACCGCAGAGTTGGGAACCCCGAGTTCAAGCGCTCGTTCCCGGTGGACGGCTTCGCCACGGGGCATGCGTTCGCGCGTCGTTAGGCTGGTCGCCCCCGTGAAGACGATCAGGGCACCATGCCACGCCGGTAGAAGTCCACCGCCGTATCGGCCACGCTCAGATCGTGGCTGCCGAGCCCGACCGCCACCGAGCACGGCCGCGGTTCGTGGTGCATCGGGTGGAAGTCCCACAGTCGGCGGGCGTCCGCCCATGCCTGCGTCGAAATCACTCCTCGTCCTCTCTGGCCTGTGCCGAGTCCGGGACCTTGAAGGCGTACTCCCACGCAAAGCGTGAGGCCGCGTGCACGCCGATGGCGAAATCCACCACTGTGCCATCCGCCGTGTAGGTCGTCCGGTGGAGCTTCACAACAGGCTCACCGCTCGGCAGGTGGAGGAGACGCATTCCTCCGGGGTGGAGGTCCGGGCTAACAGCTCCGACCTGATCCCCGTCCCGGCATTTCGCCTTGTCGTACCGCCCCGCGCCAAGCCGCTTGAGCGGACTCTGCTGACGCACCACGGTGCTGTGCCTGCGTGACGAGGTGACGAGTCCTTCCGCCTCCAGCGCCTGGTACGCCTGGTGAACGGTGGTTTTGGATACCTCGCCTCCGTCGACCAGCTCCCGGAGGTGCGGCAGCTGCTGCCCCGCTGCTTCTCTGAACGAGAAAACCCAGTTCAGATTTCGTCTGGCCTGGGTTTTTGCTGAGCCTCCTGTCGGATTCGAACCGACGACCTATGCGTTACAAGACCGTGAGCGATCATGTTGCGTGGTCCCTCGTTGTACTAGCTGGTGCTGTTCTGCCTCATCAGAGCACGTGCACCTTCTTTGCCTGTGCGGCCTCGTGTTACGTCGTCCAAAGGCATCCGGCCACCGCAGGTGCCTAGAAGAGCTACAGCACGGGTTGTATGTCTTCCACAGTGCCTTCAGCTGTCAGACCGCACGGAAGATCTCAGTGGGCGGCGCTGTGACCTGACCACTGAAGTCGTTGCCGTGATCGATGCCGACGATGTCCGCCGTATCGCGCTCTCCCTGCCGGAAACGGCGGAGAAGGAGGCGTGGGCGCATGCCAACGTTGCGGGCGGCGGGGAAGATGTTCGTCACGGTCCCCGACGATCAGTCGTCGTTCGCGGTGCGCTGCCCGCGGCACAAGCGCACGGAACTGATCGCGGCGGAACCGGAGAAGTTCTGGGTGCCGCCGCACGAAGCGAGTTCGGCGTGGGTACGGGTCGAGCTCGGCGCGCTGGAGGACGTAGACGAGCTCCGCGACATCCTCGTGGACTCCTGGAACAGGCGGCCCCCGACCGTCTGGTGGACCGCCTGGCGGATAGCTTCCGCCCCTGGCCGGCCTGGCGTCGCGTTACCCACAGGTCGTGTTGAGGGAAACCTCGTCCTCGGTCGGCTTGTAAGTGGCTTCGAAGTCCGGATTCGCTTTTGTCAGATTCTCGAACCGCACGCGGAACCGTTCGTACCACTCGTTTTGGAGGAACGTCTTAAGCGCTCCTTCCAGGGCCCGGCACCGTTCTGGCTGGTGCCGATTCTGTTCCAGGCTCATGTCCAGATCTTTTTCCTTGGCAATGCCGATTCCGTACAGCTGGATCTTCCCGACCTCGATGCCCGAGACCACTTCCATCGGAACTCCCCCGGCCTCGGTATACCCGTACAGGATGGGTATGTCCGTCCAGACCGCGTGGGAGTTTCCGGCGCGGACATCGTCCACGCATGCCTGGTAGTCGCTGAGATGGACGAAGTGGGCGTCTTTGTGAAGGTAATTGCCCTGTCCGGCCGTCGGATTGCTCTTCCCTTCCTCGGGTGCGGACGTCGAGCCCTTCACCGTGCAGATCTGCTTGCCCGCGGTGTCGTTCACCGTCCTTATCCTGTGGTCGCCCTTCTTGACGAGAAGCCCTTGCCTCGTCTTGAGATACGGACCGACGAAGTCCACGAGCTTTGCGCGTTCGGGGGTGATGGAGTAGGTCGCGATCACCAACTCGACCACCTCCTCCTGGAGTACTTTCTCGCGCTGTGCGGACGGGACGTCGTGATACTGAGGGGTGAAGTTGAGTTTCCTGCCGAGGTACGCGCTCAGTTCCGCCTCGAAGCCGACCCAGGTGTGGTCCGTGTACACGTTGAAGCCGGGCTGGTCCACTTTGGACCCGATGAAGACGTTCTTCGGAAAGAGCGGGTCGCCCCCGGAAGTGGTCGGGGACGGGTCGCCGCCGGGTGTTGTTGTGGGGGTGGCGGGGGAGATCGGCGCGTGCTTCGGTGTTCTGTCGGGCGAGCAGGCCGCGCTGCCCAGCGCGGCTACGGTCAATGCTAAGAGGCAGAGTCGGGACAGCGTCTTCATCGTTCCTCCAGAGATGGCCACGTTCTCTTCGGGGCCCGTTATCCGTGGATGACAGCGTGAGCAGGAGCGATCCTGATCCTGCACGCCGGATTGCTGTCGATCTCGGCTTCGAGAACGACTCTGTTACGACGATCGCCGATCGGGATCCGTACTTCGTCCGCGATGGGTACGCGCACCCCGCCCGCTCCGAGGCCGGCGCCGGACAACCGAAGCTCGGCGGTGAGCACGCAGTCCTCGCCGGTGTGACCGTCGAGATCGACCGCTCCCAGACGCAGGTCCAGGATCCGCCGGGCTTGCGGCAGCGCCACGGTGATGGTGAAGGTGGTCCCTGGGCGGGTCGTCAACCTTTCGTTGGTCTCGTCCAGGCGAACCGTCTCGGTCACATTGACGGGTCGGCGGTTTTTCCACGCGGACCCCCACCACACCACCGCAGTCAGGACCACGACCAGGGCGATGGTCATGGCCACGGCCGTGTTCAGCGTCAGGCGGGAGTAGTGCTGCACCAACGCCCCCAGCAGAACCCCGCCGATACCGACGCTGACGGTGCTGTAGAGGGTCCGGTCCTCCGGCGTGTCCCAGTTGACGAGGAGCAGGGAGGTGAGGCAGAAGCAGCAGGTGACGAGAAGGCCGAGAAAGAGCCACACGGGAGCGAATCGTGAGCCCGGTGCGAGGGCCAAAGAGACAAAGCTGTCGTGGAGAGCAGCGGGCGGGGCGTCGGAGGGCGCGTGTGCTGGTGACGTGGTGGGGCTTCCGCGCCGGAAGCGCAGCGTCATGAACCCTCCCGAAGGGGGTAGGGACGCGTCGCGTTGACGCGCCGGGCCAGGGCGTCGAACGGCTGGAGGCGGTTCCGTGCGTGGTTCCGGTACGCGAAGAACGAGGGCACCGGCCACCAGGTTCCCGCCCGGACGCCTTGGTGCACAGAGGTGGAGCGCTGTCGACCCGCCGGTTCTGACCGGGGCGGGAGTGATGCCGAAACGGTAGCGGCTTCCTCAGCCGCCGTCAGCCTGGTTCCAGGGTCTCGCGGAGCCTTCCGGACGTCTGTTCCGTGGTCGGTGGGCGGCCGTTGTCACAGGTGGCGTTACCGATCTTGCGCACGATACGGAACCCCTTTCGCCAGGGCCATGACGACCCCGTCTCCCGCAACCC
Organism: Streptomyces sp. SID3212; assembly: GCF_009865405.1. Taxonomy (GTDB): domain Bacteria; phylum Actinomycetota; class Actinomycetes; order Streptomycetales; family Streptomycetaceae; genus Streptomyces. The sequence goes on from NZ_WWJY01000998.1 coordinate 9,417, forward strand.
CGTTTCCAGGTGCCGACGGCAACAGTGTCACCGTCCCATCCAAGGGGTGGTGGACGCGGGCATTCCACCAATGGGGACCGGTAGTCGTCCGAGTCCGGCCCGCGTCCCGGCGGGGCGGGGGGGCAGACTCGGTGCGACGGCATCCGTACGTCAGATGTCCCGGAAGATCTCGATCTGGGCGCCCACCGAGTTGAGGCGCTCCGCCAGGTCCTCGTAACCGCGGTTGATGACATAGACGTTGCGCAGGACGGACGTGCCCTCCGCCGCCATCATCGCCAGCAGCACCACCACCGCGGGCCGCAGGGCCGGGGGGCACATCATCTCGGCGGCTCGCCAGCGGGTGGGGCCCTCGACCAGGACCCGGTGCGGGTCGAGGAGTTGGAGTCGGCCGCCCAGGCGGTTGAGGTCCGTAAGGTAGATCGCGCGGTTGTCGTACGCCCAGTCGTGGATCAGCGTCTTGCCCTGGGCCACCGCCGCGATCGCCGCGAAGAACGGCACGTTGTCGATGTTCAGGCCGGGGAACGGCATCGGGTGGATCTTGTCGATCGGCGCCTCCAGCTTGGAGGGCCGTACGGTCAGGCCGACCAAGCGCGTACGGCGTTTCTGGTGGGCCTTGTATGCCTTGTACCAAAGGTTCGCGAACGCCTACGAGCGAACGACGTGCATCCACTCGGGCTGGCGGATCTCCAGGTTCGCGGCCGACTCCCCCAGAGTCGAGATGAACTTCGATGTGCCATGAGCCCCCGCCCGGTGCCCAAGCTCATGGGCGCGCCAGGGGATTCCACCCTCGGGCGTGTCCACGCGGCCTGGCCGGGGGGGCGGGGGCGGTCGCGGCCTCACGCGGCAGGGAGAGCAGACGCGGGTCGGACCTCGGCGGCGACGATTTGGCTGGCCCCAACCAGCGTGCAGCCGCTCCATGCCTGCGGGCGCCATCCTCCAGCAGGGCGCGGACGTGCCGGCGGACCTTGGCGCAGGACCCGGGCTGGACGAGTCCAAGACCCGGTCACTGGCGCGTGCGTGGCCGACGTCCGGGAGACTTTCGTGCGGTGGCTCGTGGCGGTTCGGGGGCAAATGGTTATTGCGGTGTCCACCGCTGGGAGGGTCGGGTCAGCGTTTGACGCGGTTGCGGATGGCGAGGACCGCGAGTCCGAGGAGGACGGGTTCGGTGACGCGGGAGATCATCTCGATGTAGGTGCCAGCGGTCGTGGGGCCCTGGCCGGAAGACCGGAACACGACCGAGTTGAGGGTGACACCCAGGGCTTTGTCGAATCGTTTGCCGCTGAATCTGTCGCCGGTGGGGTTCTGGGCATCGTCGGATCGGCTGAGGGCAGAAGCTCAACCCAGAAGGGTGACCGGACGGCGTTCGAGTCGGCCAGGCCCACAACGTGGGCAATTTGGTCCAGATCGAAGGTGTCGCTGTTCTCGTCGACCTGTTGGTCTGCGGCGAGGACGGCGCATGTAGGGCGGGCGGTGGGGCTCAGGTCCTGATTGAGAAGGGTGACGGCGTCGACCAAGACGGCGTAGGGATGTCGGCGGTAGACGCGGATGATGAACCTCTCCTTCGGCGGAGGCGGCCCGCAGTGTTCGGGCCGCCATGTTGTGAAAACGCCGGGCGCGCGGATCTGTTTCAGACCTGTGGGGTTCAGCGCCCCCCGGCCGACCGCCCCTGGAGAGCCGTCGAAGTGCCGCCGCCGTGTGGCGGCCGCACGGCGCCCAGTCGGTGCCGGCCGAGGGTGGACCACTTTCACCTGCGAGTGGGCCGGCCTTACGCGCCCGCGCCCTCACTCTTCGTACGGGGCCTCCCAGCGAGAGTCCTCCGAGTCGGCGGCCTCTGCCTCAGCTATCTGCTCGGCAATCTCCCTACGGATGGCCACCGTGTCCGCAGGCGACCACCCCGAGCCGCTCCCGAAAGGCAGCACACGGTCGTGGGGCTGGTGCAGCTCCTCGCTTTCCAGACTGCGGCGACAGGCGCGGCACTTCCACGGACGGCGCAAGGTGATCCACTGTCTGAGCCCGCACGAGGGGCACAACGCGAAGTACGCACTGGGCCCGTGAGCGGCGGCCCAACTGGCGTAGCCTGACCGGCTGCGAGCCACGTTGATGTCGCCGTGGGTGCGTTCCGCGACCCAGCCAAGGAGGACCATCTCGCCACCGGGCCACGCGCACGCGCAGGGGCCGTCGCAACGGCAGGCGCGCGCCTTGCCCAGCTCGACGGCCTTTTCCTTGCGGGGGGTGGCTGGCCCCTTGACCTCAAGCCATGTCCCGATCTCGGGCAGCCAGAAGTCCGGCAGGTAATGCGCCTCTGACGGCAAGGTGATTTGCTCGGGCTCGTACTGCCAGAGGATGCTTTGGGTGTCGAGGGTGCGGGCCCAGTCGGCTTCAAGCCGAGAGCGGAAGGTGGTGCCGCTGTACACCGTCGGTACGGCTTCGATGGGCTGGCCGTCTTCGGGGAGGTCCGTCACGGCGTCTCCGTTCTGGGTCAGTTTTGCGCCGCCGCGCGGTTTGACCGCTAACCTCGCGCTTTGATGGAGCGGGCTGTCCGACGGGTTGTCACATAGGCGAGAAGTAGTTCCTCTGGACATCAAGAATATGGCTTCTCTAGGTCCTTGGCCATCACCGAGCTCACCTTCGCCCATGGCGAACCGCTCCGCCGCGGATAGCCCTAACTCCTCGCGATATTGCTGCCGTTCAGCATTCGGCCCGCCCTCGTGTACACACCTCGCGCCTCGGCTTTAACGCAGCGGACAACTACCGTTAGCCGCTACGGCATCACAAGTCCTACCTCAGCAACGCCCTCTCTATCTCAAGAATCCGGTTCGTCCAACTCGCCCTTTCTCTGGAATCTCGTCCTGTCATCGCCCCACACGACAGGAGTCGACATGCAGCTCAAGGGCATAGTGCGACAGGGCGCCGACATGTCCGTCAAGTACAAGGAAACGGCCCGCGGCGGCCTCGCGGTGAACATCATCGAGTGCTAG
>NZ_WWJY01000999.1 GCF_009865405.1 Streptomyces sp. SID3212
TCGGCGGTCTGCGGCTCGCCCCGGGCGGCGTGGAGCGCGCCGAGGGCGTTGGCGGCGTTGCCGTCGCCGTCCTGGGCGGCGCGCAGCCACCAGACGGCCGCGCTCTCCTCGTCCCCGGCGTCGCGCAGCAGGAAGCCCAGCGCGCAGGCGGCCCTGGCCTCGCCGTCCTTGGCGGCCGTCAGGTACCAGCGGCCGGCCTCCTTGAGCTCGCCGCGCTTCTCCAGGATCGCGCCGAGGTGCAGGGCGGCGCGGCGGTGGCCGCGCGCGGC
>NZ_WWJY01000101.1 GCF_009865405.1 Streptomyces sp. SID3212
GCGAAGGTCTCCCGTACCCGCTCCAGCAAGGCGTCCAGGGTGGTCTCCCCGCGCAGGACACTGCCCGCGAGGAACGACAGGATCTCGGACTCCGCCCGCAATCGGGCGGCCTGGTGGGTACGGCGGGCCGCCAGGTCCACCACCGACGCCACCGACACCGCGACCGCCACGAAGATGACGATGGCGACGATGTTCTTCGGGCTGGCGACGGTCAACTGGTGCAGGGGCGGCGTGAAGTAGTAGTTGAGCAGCAGCGAGCCGAAGGCGGCCGAGGCCAGGGCCGGAAACAGTCCGCCGAGCAGCGCCGCGGCCACCGTCAGGGCCAGGAACAGCAGCATGTCGTTGGCGAGGCCCACCTCCGGCGCCATCTGGTTGAGCAGCAGGGTCAGCAGCGCCGGTCCCGCCACCCCCGCCAGCCATCCCCAGATGATCCTGGAGCGTCCGAGCCGTGCCCCACGGGCGGCCGGGAGCCCGCGCCCCTTCGCCACCTCGCCGTGCGTGACGATGTGGACGTCGAGGTCGGGCCCCGACTCCCGGGCGACGGTCGTGCCGACGCCGGGACCGAACACGTACTGCCAGGTCTTGCGGCGGCTGGACCCCAGCACGATCTGCGTGGCGTTGACCCCGCGCGCGAAGTCGAGCAGCGCGTGCGGCACGTCGTCCCCGACGACGTGGTGGAACGTGCCGCCGAGATCCTCGGCCAGGGTGCGCTGGACGGTCAGTTCCTTCGGGGACGCGGAGGTCAGCCCGTCGCTGCGGGCGATGTACACCGCGAGCACCTCGCCGCCCGCGCCCTTCTCGGCGAGGCGGGCCGCGCGGCGGATGAGCGTACGGCCCTCCGGCCCGCCGGTGATCCCCACGAGGATCCGCTCACGGGCCTGCCAGGTCGAGCGGATGTTGTGCTCACCCCGGTACACCTGGAGGTATTCGTCCACCCGGTCCGCCACCCACAGCAACGCCAGCTCACGGAGCGCGGTCAGATTCCCGGGCCGGAAGTAGTTCGACAGGGCCGCGTCGAGTTTGTCCGGCTGGTAGATGTTGCCGTGGGCCATGCGGCGGCGCAGGGCCTGCGGGGACATGTCCACCAGCTCGATCTGGTCGGCCCGCCGCACCACCTCGTCCGGGACCGTCTCCCGCTGCCGTACCCCCGTTATCGACTCGACCACGTCCCCCAGCGACTCCAGGTGCTGGATGTTGACGGTGGACACCACGTCGATCCCCGCGTCGAGCAACTGCTCGATGTCCTGCCAGCGTTTCGCGTTGCGGGAGCCGGGGACGTTGGAGTGGGCCATCTCGTCGACCAGCGCGACGGCCGGATCGCGCTCCAGGACGGCGTCGACGTCCATCTCGGTGAAGACCGTGCCCCGGTACTCCAGCTCCCGGCGCCGGATCTCCTCCAGGCCGTGCAGCATGACTTCCGTACGCGGCCGGCCGTGGTGCTCGACCAGGGCCACCACACAGTCCGTACCGCGCTCGACCCGGCGGTGCGCCTCGGAGAGCATCGCGTACGTCTTGCCGACCCCGGGCGCCGCACCCAGATAGATGCGCAGCCTGCCGCGTCTGCCATGTCCCATGAATCCACAGCCAACCCCGGTTCGGGAGGGCGCGGCGGGGCGTTGACGGGTCCCTTACGGTCGCCACGACGGCTTTGACAGATTCCTTACGCCGGGTGGGGTGCGGTCGCCCCGGAACCACCGCCTCCGCCGGTCAGCGGTCGGCCACGGGCCTCGCGGTGTCCAGCGCGGCCCCCGCGTGGTCCGCGAGTGTGACGGCGACCAGCCTGACCTGCCGGGACGGTACGGTCCCGGGCGCGGGCACGATCATGAAACGGCCGCAGTAGTGGCCGTTGGCCGCCGCGCGCAGTTCGATCTCGCCCTCCGGCCAGCCCCGCCGCTCCAGGTCCCACGGCTGCCGGTCCACGATCACCTCGCCGTCCTGCGCCAGCCGCGCGGGATGGCCCATGAGGTTGCCGTACTCGAAGCGCCAGCCCCGCAACGCCAGCGTGTCGGCCAGCTGGCGGCCGACCTGGTCGACCACGGCGTCCGGAGCCCCGGCCGCCTGCGACAGCTCGGCGGTGTCGTGGAGGCGGCGCAGATACCCCGCGTCGGCCGCCGCGATGGTACGCAACCTCCGTACGTAGAGGGCCAGTCCGGTCACGATCAGCCCGGCGCCCAGCCCCGGTGCGACGCGGTCGCGCAAGCGGAAAGTCATGATGCACCTCTTCGGTTCTCGCGGGGCCGGGAACCGGCCTCCCTTCCAGGGTGCTCCTCCGCGGCCCGTACGGCTCGCGCGGCCGGAGGCCTGACGGGACCCTGGCGGTCTCCCGCCGTACGTTGACGCCCTGTTGACGCCCGCACGACGCCCGCACGACGCCCGGACGACGCCCGGAGGCGCCGGTGACACGCCGCGCTGTCCCGTGATAGTCCTCCCTGTCATGGACGATCTTGTGACAGAGCGGCTGGTACTGCATCCGTTGAGTGTCATGGAGGCCGAGCGGGTGGCGGCGGGGGAGCCGGACAGCGAGGACCGGTGGGCGCCGGGCTACCCCGCCGACGGGGACATGGTCGGGGCCAGGCGTTTCCTGACGACCTGCGCGATCACCGGGGATCCCCAGCCGTTCGGGGCGTACGAGATCCGCCGCCGCGAGGACGGCCGGGCGGTGGGCGGCCTCGGTTTTCACGGAGCCCCCGACGAGGACCGTAGGGTCACGATCGGCTACGGCCTGATCCCCTCGGCGCAGGGCCAGGGGTACGCCTCCGAGGCGCTGCGCGAGCTGCTCCGATTCGCGCGGTCGCGGGGCATCACGCGGGTGGACGGCGACGCGGACCAGGACAACGTCGCGTCCCATCACGTCATGAGCGCGGCCGGGATGCGCCTGGTGTCGGAGGACGAGGAACTGAAGTACTACCGGATCACGTGGCCGGAGGCGTCCGGGGTCTTCTGACCGGACACGGCCCGGGGCCCGGGACGTCCTGTCCCGGGCCCCGGGCCGGCGGATCCTGCCCGCGGATCATTCGGACGGGCGGATCCTGCCGGCGGATCATTCGGACGGATGGTCGCCCGGTCCCTCTATGCGGTCGGCGAGCGGGGTGGGCGAGAGGTCCGTGCTCTCCTCCCCCGGCTCCAGCAGGGTGTCCGCCGGGCCAACGATCAGCGGATCCGGTTCCCCGACCACCTTCTCGTCCTTGTTCGCGTAGTCGAAGCGCCGGAGCAGGCTGCGCATCGCCTCCAGCCGGCCGCGCTTCTTGTCGTTGCTCTTCACGACCGTCCAGGGCGCCGCCGCCGTGTCGGTCGCCCGGAACATGTCGATCTTGGCGGCGGTGTACTCGTCCCAGAGGTCCAGCGAGGCGAGGTCGGTCGGAGACAGCTTCCACTGCCGTACCGGATCGATCTGCCGTATCGCGAACCGGGTGCGCTGTTCCGTGCGGGAGACCGAGAACCAGAACTTCACCAGCAGGATGCCGTCCTCGGTGATCATCCGCTCGAACAGCGGGGCCTGCTGGAGGAATTGTTCGTACTCGCCGGGCGTGCAGAAGCCCATCACGCGCTCCACGCCCGCCCGGTTGTACCAGGAGCGGTCGAAGAAGACGATCTCCCCGGCGGACGGGAGGTGGGCGACGTACCGCTGGAAGTACCACTGGCCGGCTTCGCGTTCGGTCGGCTTCTCCAGGGCGACCACGCGGGCCCCACGGGGGTTGAGCCGCTCGGTGAAGCGCTGGATCGTGCCGCCCTTGCCGGCCGCGTCCCGTCCCTCGCACACGACAACGACGCGCTGGCCGGTGTCCTTGACCCACCGCTGGAGCTTGAGCAGCTCGATCTGGAGGACCCGCTTGGTCCTGTCGTACTCCGCCCGTCCCACCTTGCGGTCGTACGGGTAGTTCTCACGCCACGTCCGGACGGCCCGGCCCTGGCCGTCGAGCAGCACCGGCTGCTCCGGGCGGCGGTCGTCCACGGTGAGGCCGTCGAGCAGAGGACGGTCGCCGTCCTTCGGGAGATCCATACCCGACCGCTTACCCGATTCCGTGCCGCTCATCAGCCCAGTTCCTACGAACGACGCGGGGCGGAGGTACGGCGGCGTACCGGGACGGGGGGTCTGACGAAGAAGCTCTCGCTCTCGCCGTCCATCTCGTCCTCCGGGAGCGGCGCCAGTTCGACGGTGTAGCGGGGCTCAAGAAAGATGTCGTGGTGCTGCGGGCGCGCGTTCAGCGCGTCCTCGGCGGCCGGTTCCTGCGACGGATCCTGGCGCGACGGTGAAGAAGGCATGCACAACCGTTCGGATAGTCGAGCGGACGCGCGGCCTGAATGCCGGTCGACCCGCTGGCAAGCTGTCTCCCTCATCATTCCCCGTCGGGCACGGCCACACGTCGCCTGTGCTCGGCGTGGCCGGTCAATGATCACTCACTGATCGCCCACCGGTCGGTGGGCGTCCCCGTACGGAGCTGGGGGAGGGTGCGCGAGAGCAGCCTTGAGCGGCATGCGTCTGCGAGAGGACCAGTGTCTCACCGATCTCCGACTGGGTCATCTCCCGGTCGCCCGCAATTCGGCGCGTCCTCGGTCCCGGCCCTGATCGCGGCCCTGGACCCGCCTCCGAAACCCGGCGCCGAATCCCCTCCGACCCGGCACCGGCCCCGGCTCCTGACCCCGGCCCGCTACCCCGTCCCGCTCAACTCGCGAGGTAGCCGGGAAAGGTGAGCGCGCCGAGCAGCGCCATGCCCACCAGCAGCCAGGCGACATAGTCCCCGATGTGCCCGGAGTGGAGGCGGCGCAGCGGCGCGGTCCAGTCGCGCGCCGTGGCGCCCGGGGGACGGAGGGCCGCGTACGTGCCGACGGCCGCGGCGAGGGCGGCCGAGAGGAGCCCGAGCAGCACGCCCGTGGTCGTCCATTCCGGCGCGAACGACGCCGTACCGGGCAGCGCCTCGTCCACGGCGAGCCCGACCTGGGTCGCGACGGCCGGGACGACACCCACGACCAGACCGCCGAGCAGCAGGACGGCCGGCACCGCCACCATGGTGTCGGGGACGCGTCCGAAGGTCCCGCTGGTCTCCGGTTTCTCCCGCTCACCGTGGGTCTCGTACGTCTCGTCGCCGACGGGCCGGGGTCCCCAGCCGCCGAAGACGCCGGCCGCCACGCGCAGCACCGCTCCCCCGGTGAGCGCCGACACGCCGACGAAGAGGACGGTCAGCGGGGTGCCCGCGGCCTCCTCGGTGAGCGCCTTGCCGAGGGCCGTACCGAACGGGGGCAGCCCGGCGAGGGCCAGGCCGCCCGCCGCGAACAGTCCCGCCACCAGGGGGAGCCGGCGCGCCCTGCCGTGGAGTTCGTGCTCGTCGACGCTGCCGTACCGGTCCAGCAGGATGCCGACGCAGGCGAACAGGGCCGCCTTCACCCCCGCGTGGGCGAGGACGTAGAGGGCGATGCCGGTCGTCGAGTCGGGGCCGAGCAGGCCGAGGCCGACCAGGAACAGGCCGGTGTGGGCGACGGTCGAGTAGGCCAGCAGCCGTTTGAGGTGGCGTTGTTGCCAGCACATGACGGCTCCGACCAGGGCGGACGCGGTGCCCAGCGTGACCAGGGCGCGTTCCGCGTCGGAGGACGCCACGCCGCCGGGCCCGGCGAAGACGGTCCAGTACACGCGCCCCACGCCGTACACGCCCAGCTCGACCATCACGCCGGACAGCAGCATGCAGACCGGGGTGGGGGCGACGGCGTGGGCGTCGGGGAGCCAGAAGTGGAAGGGGACGGCGGCGGCTTTGACGAGCAGTCCGGTCAGGACGAGCGCGAAGGCGACGAGGACCAGCGCGTCGGGGCCGCCCCTCGCGTCGAGCCGCGCGCCGATCTGCCGCATGCCCAGCTCGCCGGTGCGCGCGTACAGCAGCACGAGACCGGTCAGAGTGACGTACGCGCCCAGCGAGTTGACGACACCGAAGGTGAGCGCGCCCTGGACTGCCTTGGCCTCCTCGACGCGGTAGCCGGTCAGGGCGTAGGCGACGACGCTCATCAGCTCGAAGAAGACGAAGGCGTTGAACAGGTCGCCGGTGAGCACAAATCCGCACATGCCGGCCTGGAAGAGCAGCACCAGCGCCGGGAAGGTCCCGGTCTGCTGCTGCGGCGGTTCTTCGAAGTACCGCCAGGAGTAGGCGAGTACGGCGACGACCAGGAGGGAGATCAGGGTGGCGAGCCCGAGGGCGATCCTGTCCCCGACGAGCACGATCCCCACACTGTGCCCGTGCCGCGGTGTCCATCCGCCGGCCCATTCGACCAGGGGACGCGAGGAGGGGGACGCCACGAGGAGGTACACGGCGAGGCCGGCGGTGCCCGCGGCGACGGCGCAGCCCACGGTCTCGGCGACGATCCGGCGGAGCCGGCGGCCGGTCGCGACGAGGAGGGCCGCTCCGAGCAGCGGCGATGCCACGATCAGCGGCAGGAGCTGGTTCACCCGCGCAGCTCGGACAGTTCGTCGGGATCCACCGTGCCGTGCCGCTTGGAGACCTGGATGACCAGGGCGAGCAGCAGCGCGGTGAGGGTGGCGCCGACCACGACGTCCGTGAGGGCGAGGGCCTGGACGACGGGGTCGACGACCGGGCGGGAGCCCGGTGCCAGGTCGGAGAAGACGGGGGCGGTGCCGTCGTCGCGGTAGCCGACGGCGAGCAGCAGGACGTACGTGGACGACTGGCACACGGCCAGGCAGCCGACCGCGTGGAGGAGGTTGCGGCTGGTGGCGAGCCCGTAGCAGCCCACGAGGAAGATCCACGCGGCTACCAGGTACGGCAGTACGGACATCGGTTCCCCTCTCACCCGGCCTTCTCGATCTCGACCGCCTGGTCCAGGAAACGGGCGAGCAGGACGACCACCGCGCAGGCGACCTCCACGCCGATGGCCGCGTTCAGGAGCGGGACGGTCCCTCCGGAGGAGAGGGTGTTGAAGGTGCCGAGCGGCACGAAGTTGGCGAGGAACGCGGCGCCCCAGACGAGTCCGGCGATGCCCAGCAGGGCGTACGCGCTCTCGCTGATCGCGTCGCCGAGGGTGAACAGCCAGAGGGGTCTGACCCGTTCCAGGGCGCGGTAGTCGACGGCGATGTAGAGCAGGTGCAGCGCGGTCGCGACGACCACCCCGCCCTGGAAACCGCCGCCGGGGCTGAGCTGGCCGTGGGCGACGATGTACAGGCCGACCAGGAGCGTGACGGGCAGCGCGTAGAGCGCGTATCGGCGTACGAAGGCGGCGACCTGGGCGGGGGCGGGCTCGACCTGGCGTTCGTCGCGGGTCTGGCGCAGCAGCACGACGGTGCCGAGGACGGCGGCGAAGAGGATGCTCTCCTCCCCCAGCGTGTCGAAGCCGCGCTGGTCGAAGTTGACGGAGGAGATGACGTTCGCGGTGCGGTGGGCCAGTGAGGCGCTCACCGCGCGGTCGCCGTAGGGGTGGGAGTCGCCGCCGAAGCCGGGGAGTTCGAGGTAGGCGGTGACGAGCAGGACGGCGACCCCGGCGGTGCCGAGCGCCAGCACCCACATCCGCAGCCTGCGGCTCATGCCGTCCCCCTCCGGCCGTTCGCCGTGGACGGCGACGGCTCGGCGGGCCGTGGCAGGCCGCGGCGCCGGATCTTCCGTACGGAGAGAAGGAGCAGGAGCGGTGTCAGCGCCGAGCCGACGGCGAGCTGGGACAGCGCCACGTCGGGGGCCTGGAGGACGGTGAACAGCAGGGCGAGGGTGAGGCCGAGCAGCGACAGGACGAGCGCCTGACGCGCGGGGTCGCGGACCAGGACGGCCGCGGTGGCGGCCGCGGCGACGAGCAGGAGGGTGACGACGATCAGTACGTCATCCATGGCCGGCGGCCCCTTCGGTGTCCTGGGGCAGGGGCGGCGGGCTGTGCCGCAGGGCCCGGGAGGAGATCAGGTTGCCCGCCACCAGCAGCGTCCCGATCACGAGGAGTTTCACCGTGGCCCTGCCCGGGTCGGTGACCACACACAGCGGTACGACGACCGCGGCCGACGCGACGACGGCGAGGACGTCGGAGGCGCGGCCGCGCGGCGGGTCGGCGACCAGTTCCTCCACGAAGAGCCGTGCGTAGATCAGCGTGCCGGCGGGGCCGAGCACGGCGAGGACGAGCGCGGAATCCAGGTAGGCGGAACGCCCGTACCCCTGCGCCAGCAGGAGCAGGACGAGGCAGCCGGTGAGGGTGGCGAGGTTCTGCGCGAGGACCCGGCGTCGTACGGGTCCGGTGGCCACGCCCAGGATCGCCGGGGCCGTACCGCCCAGGAGCAGGACGATCGCGGCGAGGAGCCAGCCGTTCACCGGTCGGACACCGCCCGGCGG
>NZ_WWJY01001000.1 GCF_009865405.1 Streptomyces sp. SID3212
ACGACGGGGAGTTCGCCGCGCTGCTCCTTGGCGTCGCGGGCCATCCGGCCGAGGTCGGAGCCGACGTACGGCGCGAGGTCCGTCTTGTTGATCACGAGCAGGTCGGCGGTGGTCACGCCGGGGCCGCCCTTGCGGGGGATGTCGTCGCCGCCCGCCACGTCGATGACGAACACCTGCGCGTCGACCAGCCCCTTGGAGAAGGTGGCGGTGAGGTTGTCGCCGCCGGACTCGACCAGGATCAGGTCGAGCGGCCCCACCGCGTCCTCCAGATCCTCCACCGCCTCCAGGTTGGCGGAGATGTCGTCGCGGATCGCGGTGTGCGGGCAGGCGCCGGTCTCGACGGCCTGGATGCGCTCCGGGGGCAGCACGGCGTGCCGGAGGAGGAACTCGGCGTCCTCGCGCGTGTAGATGTCGTTGGTGACGACGGCGAGGGAGAACTGGTCGCGCAGCGCGCGGCAGAGCGCGGCGACGGTGGCGGTCTTGCCGGACCCGACGGGCCCGCCGAGACCGATGCGCAGGGCGCGCCGGGTCCCGTCGGGCCGCGCGGCGTCGGCGCTGACGGCGGCGGGACCGGAGGGATTGTGGTCGAGGTGCATGGGGCGACTCCTTGGCTTCCGGCCCTTGAGGGCCTGCGTCCCTGAGGGCTTGTGGTCTCCGGGGGTGTCCGCCCCTCAGGAGGCGAACAGTCGGACCGGCCAGGCCGCGTGGGCCTCCGCCGCGATGTCCGCCAGCGGGCCCGAGGCGGCGGGCAGCGCGTCGAGGCCCTCG
>NZ_WWJY01001001.1 GCF_009865405.1 Streptomyces sp. SID3212
ACACCTCCAAGGTCCGGGCTGTACTGCCCATGCGCTTCGTCTGCGATCTGTTGTAGCATGTCATCCATCGGATGACAACCAGAGTGTCGTCCGATGGATGACACGACCGGAGGAGACCCGCATGACAGCGGCCGACCAGCCCGATCCCGGCCCGGCGCAGGCGCCGGGTCCGGCGTCCTTCCTCGCCACCGCGGCGGCCCTCGAAGCGATCGACCAGGCCCTGCGGACGGCCCGGAGCCACGCGCCCGACGCACCCGACGACGGCGGGCCGGATCCCCGGCCCGTCCTGGACGCGCTGCTGCTGCTGCGCCAGGTACGGGATCAGCTCGCGACATGGGAATCGGGCCTGGTCGAGACGGCGCGCGGCGCGGGTGCGAGCTGGGCGGACCTCGCC
>NZ_WWJY01001002.1 GCF_009865405.1 Streptomyces sp. SID3212
CAGGTGATCGCGGACCGGCTGGACCTGGCCGGGCTGCCCCTCACCCCGGACGGCCGGGTCGAGGGCGCCGACCGGCTCGCCGGCATCGTCGACGACACCGCGGCGGCGGACTTCGGGCGGTTATCCGCCCGCCTCGACACCAAGGCGGGGGACGGGGTGCCGCTGCGCGTGCACACCGCCGGGCGGCCCGGTGAGCGGGCCGTG
>NZ_WWJY01001003.1 GCF_009865405.1 Streptomyces sp. SID3212
ACGTGGGACGACCACGAGACCGAGAACAACTACGCCGGCGACATCCCCGAGAACTCCGTCTCCCCGGAGGAGTTCCTGCTGCGCAGGGCCGCCGCCTACCGCGCGTACTGGGAGAACATGCCGCTGGGTCCCCTCCAGGCGCCGTCCGGCCCGGACATGCGGCTCTACCGGCGGCTCCAGTACGGACGGCTCGCCCAGTTCGACGTGCTGGACACCCGGCAGTACCGCTCCGACCAGGCGTACGGCGACGGCTGGCAGGTGCCGGGCCCGAAGTCCGAGGACCCCTCGCGCACCCTCACCGGCGAGACCCAGGAACGCTGGCTGCTGGACGGCTGGAAGAGTTCGACGGCCACCTGGAACGTCGTACCGCAGCAGATCACCTTCGCCCGGCGCCGTACCTCCCCGACCGCCGGCCACAAGCTGTCGATGGACTCCTGGGACGGCTATCCGGCGTCCAGGCAGCGGCTGATGGACGGGGCCGAGGCGGCCGGTCTCGCGAACCTCATGGTGCTGTCGGGGGACGTGCACACAGGGCACGCGTACGACATCAAGAAGGACTGGGACGACCCGGACTCCCGCACGCTGGGCACGGAGATCGTGGCGACGTCCGTCACGAGCGGGAAGGACGGACAGGACCGGCCCGCCGACTGGGACACCTTCATGGCCGCCAATCCGCACATGAAGTTCTACAGCGGGCGGCGAGGTTACGTGAACGTCGAGCTGGGCCTCACGCGCGCCAGGGCGGACTTCCGTACGGTGGACGTGGTCACGTCACCGGGGAGCCCGGTCAGAACGGCCGCGTCCTTCGTGACAGAGGCGGGCGACCCGGGCCTGACCCCGGCCTGACCGCCTGTTGCTCCAGTCCGGTCCGACCGCCCGTCACGCCGACCAACCCAGCCCGTCCGGCGATTGAGGACATCAGTAAGCCCCGCCCACCACCGGGCCGCAGACGCCGTCCGGCACGAGGCCCCCGCGATCGCCGGACCCTCACCCCCCGGCGACAGCCGGAAAACGCACCCCGATCAGCGAACGCACCGCATCCAGCGTCCGCATCACCGCCAGCGTGCCCGCCAGCGGCACCAGCGGGGACTCCGTCTCTCCCGCCCGCAGGCAGCGCATCACCTCGGCCGCCTCGTGCTGCATCCCCCACAGGCCGCCCGCGCCCGTCAGCCGCTCCTCCGTGATCTCCTCCGGCTCCGCGCCCGACCGCCGCAGGACGAGGCGGTCCGGGGCGAAGAAGCCCGCGGGGATCTCGATCCGGCCCTTGGTGCCGGTGACGGTGGCGGTACGGGGTGTCTCGGCCGTCACCGAGCAGGTGAGGAGCGCCGTCGCGCCCGCGTCCCAGCCCAGCAGGATCCCCGTGTTGAGGTCGGCGCCCTCGGGGGAGAGCAGCGCGTCGGCCTGGACCCGGTCCGGTTCGCCGAGCAGCAGCTGGGCGAACGACACCGGGTAGACGCCGAGGTCGAGCAGCGCGCCGCCGCCCAGCGCCGGGTCGCGCAGCCGGTGCTCGGGCGGGAACGGGCCCTCCAGGCCGAAGTCCGCCTGTACGGTACGGATCTCGCCGATCGCCCCGTCCCGTACCAGCTCCACCAGGTGCCGGATCACCGGGTTGCAGTACATCCACATGGCCTCCATCAGGAAGAGCCCCCGCTCCCCGGCCAGCGCCACCAGCTCGCCCGCCTCCCGGGCGTCGAGCGTGAACGCCTTCTCGCAGAGCACCGGCTTCCCGGCGGTGAGGGCCAGCCCGGCGGCGGCCCGGTGCGCGGAGTGCGGGGTGGCCACGTACACGACGTCGACGTCCTCGTCGGCGACGAGCCCGGCCCAGCTGCCGTACGCGCGCGGGATCCCGAGCCGTCCGGCGAACTCCTTCGCCGAGGCGTCACCGCGCGAGCCGACCGCCACGATCTCGGCGTCCGGCAGTTCGCCGACCTCGGTGACGAACCGCTCGGCGATCCCGCCCGTCGCCAGGACACCCCAGCGCACCGCCCGGTCGGCCGCCACCGGTGTCACCCGTGCCCTCGGTGTCGCGGGTATCGGCTGTTCCGCTTCCGCTGTCATGTGCTGCCGCCTCGTTCGTAGGTGTTCACAGGTTTCGCATGGATCCCGGATAAACAGGTCCTGATCACTCCGCCTGAGCTGAGAGCATAGGTAAGGATTCAACGACATGGAGATGCGGATGCCTGACGGCGGGCGGACCACCGAGGGACGAGAAGGCCACATAGCACCGGGGCAACTCCTGCCGGACGCGGCCAAGAGGCTGCCCGAGGAGGCGGCTTCGCACCCGGCCGGGACGGCGGGGAAGCTGCCGGCCCAGCGCCAGGCACCTCCCCAGGACGCGCATCGGCTCACGGAGAACCCCACCACCGCCCGCAGGGCCGGGCTCCTCGTCACCCTCGTCCTGGGCGGGCTCACGGCTCTTCCGCCGCTCTCCATGGATATGTACCTCCCCGCTCTGCCCGACGTCACCGGCTCGCTCGCGGCGCCCGCCGCCACCGTCCAGATCACCCTCACCGCCTGCCTGATGGGGATGGCGCTCGGCCAGATCGTCGTCGGGCCCATGAGCGACCGGTGGGGAAGACGCAGACCGCTGCTCCTCGGCATGGTCGTCTACGTCCTCGCCACCGCCCTCTGCGCCGTCGCCCCCAACGTCGAACTCCTCATAGGCGTCCGCCTCCTCCAAGGGCTGGCGGGCTCCGCGGGCATCGTCATCGCCCGGGCCGTGGTGCGTGATCTGTACGACGGGGTGGAGATGGCACGGTTCTTCTCCACGCTGATGCTGATCTCCGGTGTCGCGCCGATCATCGCGCCGGTGATCGGCGGTCAGGTCCTGCGGCTCACCGAGTGGCGGGGCATCTTCCTCGTCCTCACCGTGATCGGCGCGCTGCTCACGTTCGTGGTGTGGAAGTGGCTGCACGAGACCCTGCCCGAGGAGAAGCGGCACAGCGGGGGTGTCGGCGAGGCGCTGCGTACGATGCGCGGGCTGCTCGCCGACCGGGTCTTCACCGGCTACATGCTGGCGGGCGGTCTCGCCTTCGCCGCGCTGTTCGCGTACATCGCGGCCTCGCCGTTCGTCGTCCAGGAGATCTACGGCGCCTCGCCGCAGATGTTCAGTCTGCTCTTCGGTGTCAACTCCGTGGGGCTGATCGTGGTCGGCCAGATCAACGGCAAACTGCTCGTCGGCCGGGTGAGCCTGGACCGGGTGCTCGGCTTCGGGCTGGCGGTCATCCTGCTCGCCGGGGTGGCGCTGCTGCTGATGACGACCGGGGTGTTCGGCAGGGTGGGGCTCTTCCCGGTCGCCGCGGGCCTGTTCGTCCTGATGTCCGCGATGGGTCTGGCGATGCCCAACACCAACGCGCAGGCGTTGATGCGCACGCCGCACGCCGCCGGGTCCGCCTCGGCCCTCATCGGTACGTCGTCGTTCCTCATCGGGGCCGTGGCGTCGCCGCTCGTGGGGATCGGCGGCGAGGGGACGGCGGCGCCGATGGCCCTCGTCCAGGTGGTCAGCGCGGCCGGTGCGATCGGCTGTTTCCTGGGGCTGGTACGGCCCTGGCAGCGGCGGCGGCCGACGCCGTAGGGCGCCTGTGCCTGTCCGCCCTCTGTCAGGGGCGTAGCGCGTACGCCGTCAGGTGCGGCCGGTCCCGTGCGTCCGTCCAGGGGAAGAGACCCAGGCCCGCCGTACTCCCGCCCGGCAGCCGTACGTTGGAGGCCAGCGCCACCGCCTCGGGCTCCCCGGCCGTCAGGTCCACCGCGACCGGGCTGCCGCCGCCCGCCAGCGCGTCGGCCACCGAGCGGGCCAGGGCCGCGCCGTACGCCGTGCCCTCGTCCGTCACGGCCGTCAGGGTCAGCGGACCGGTACCGTCCGCCTCCTCGAAGCAGTGGCCCTTCCCCGTCGCCAGGTCGAAGGCGAGGCGGCCGGCGATCAGGTAACGGCCGGTGGGGGAGAGGGCGGGCTGCGGCGCGTCGACGGGCTCGAGCGCGGGCCTGCGGCAGCGCGTACGGGCCAGCACCTTGCCGGTGGTCATGTCGTGCACCGCCCAGGTCTCGTGCGTGGCGGCGTCCTTGGCGCCCTTCTTGCCCTGCCACCGGGCGAGGATCCGTCCCGGTGCCACGGAGGACAGCACACCGGAGGCGGGGGCGGTGCCGGTGGGGGCGACCGTACGGCTGAACCAGCCGCCGCGGACCCAGAATTCGGCCGCGCCGCCCACGAGGACGCCCTGCTCGGTCACGGCGCGCAGTTCGGTCAGCTGGCCGCACCCCCCGCAGCCCTTCGGCCGGCCGAGCGCGCCGGGCTCCACCCGGGACACCGCGCCGGTCGCCGGGTCGACCACCGCGCCGGTTGCCTTACCGTCGCTGATCAGCACGCGGGAGCCGGCGGCGGTGACGACGGGCGCGGCGGGCCAGGGCACTTCGACGCGGCGGCGTTCGCCGGTGGACGCGTCGTACACGTCGAGGGAGACGATGGTGTCGGTGGGGGCGGAGGCGGGAGCGGAGGCGGAGGCGGAGGCGGTCGCGTCGAGCTTTCCGTACGACCAGGTCACGAAGTAGGCGCGGCCGTCGGCGGCGGTGACGGACAGCAGGCGGGGGGCGAGGCCGGGGGCGAACAGCGCGCGGGTGGGCGCGCC
>NZ_WWJY01001004.1 GCF_009865405.1 Streptomyces sp. SID3212
GGCTCGCCCTGATCGGCGGTGATCTGCTCATCCAGTTCTTCGGGGCGGACGAGCTTCCGGTACGGGTCCCCGAGGCGCTGGACTCCTCGGTGACCCTGCTCGGCCACCGGTACCCCGCGTACCGGCTCTGCTTCATCGCGATGGCCGTCCTGCTCGCCGCTCTCGGTACGTGGGTGCTGACCCGGACCCGGGTGGGCGCGGCGGTACGGGCCGCCGCCGACGACCCGCAGATGCTCGCGGCCACCGGCCACAACCCCCGGGCGGTGCACACCGGCGTCCTCGCGGCGGCGGGTGCACTGGCCGGGGCGGCGGGCGTCCTCGGGGCGCCGATCATCGGCCCGGGGCCCGGCACGTCCGAGAACGTGCTGATGCTGTCCCTGGTGGTGGTCGTGCTCGGAGGGCTGCGCTCGCTGTGGGCGACGTTCTTCGCGGCGGTCGCGGTGGGGGAGGTGCAGACGCTGGGCGTCTCGGTGGCCCCGGACCTCGCGCCGTACCTGCTCTTCGCCGCGATGGCGGCGGTCCTGGTGCTGCGCTCCCGCTCCCGCTTCACGGAGCCCGCCACCGCGCACGGCCCGCAGGGCCCGCCGGCGGACCCGGTGGCCCGGCTCCGCCGCCACCTCGCGGCGCGCCTGCGCCCGCGCGGGGGGGCGTCGGCGGGGGCGGTCCTGGCCGCTCCGGAGTCCGGTTCCGATCCGGAGGAGCCGGACAGGCCGGACGGCTCCGGCGACTCCATGTCCGTCACGGCGCCCGCCCGTTCGACCGGTCCGGCGGC
>NZ_WWJY01001005.1 GCF_009865405.1 Streptomyces sp. SID3212
ACGAGGTCGGCGGCGACTTCTACGACCTGTTCCCCCTCGACGACGGCCGCTGGGCGTTCTTCCTCGGTGACGTGTGCGGCAAGGGGGCCGACGCCGCCGCCCTGACGTCGCTGACCCGCTACACCCTGCGCGCCGCGGCCATCTACGACCCCGACCCGTGCACCGCCCTGGCGAACCTCGACACCGTCCTCAAGGGGGAGTACCAGGGCAGCACCCCCCGCTTCTGCACCGCGGTGTTCGGGGTGCTCGACGCCCTGGCCGACGGGTCGTTCGCCGTCACGCTGGCCGGCGGCGGCCACCCCCCGGCCCTGGCGCTGCGCGCGGACGGCACCGTCGAGGCCATCTCCACCACGGGCGGCCAGCTGATCGGACTGCTGCCCGATCCCCACTTCGTGGGGACCACCACCCGCCTCGCCCCCGGCGACGCGCTGCTGCTGTACACCGACGGACTCAGCGAGGCCCGCACCTCGGGCGGCGCCATGCTCGGGGAGGACGGACTGGCCCGCCATCTCTCCGAGCATCCTGTCCAGGGGACCGACGCCCTGCTCGCGATGCTGCACACCCTCTTCACCGACCTGGGCACGGGAGTCAGCGACGACACCGCGCTGCTCGCCCTTTCCGTCCCCCTGGTCCCCCTGGGCACCGACAACCCGGGCACCGACGACCGACCCGTACTGGAGAACAGGTGACCGACCGTACTCTGACCGCGACCCGACGACCCCATCCCGCGGGCGCCACGGTGCTGGCCGTCACGGGCGAACTCGACCACCACACCGCCCGGGAGCTCAGCCAGGTCGTCGACGAGGCCCCCTTCACCTCCGACGCTCCCGTGATCATCGACCTGACGGATCTCACCTACTGCGACTCCACCGGCCTCACCGTTCTGGTCGCCGCCTACAACCGGGCCCAGCAGGCCGGTACCCCGCTGATCCTCGTCGGGCTGAACGCCGACCTGACGCGTGTCTTCCGTATCGTCGGCCTCGACCAGCTCTTCAGCTTCCAGCCCACCCTGGAGGACGCCGTCGACGCGCTGCGGTCCTAGGGCGTGTCCATGGGTGCCTGCTCCGGCCGCGTAGCGATCTGGATCAGGTTGCCGCAGGTGTCGTCGAGGACGGCGGTGGTGATGGGGCCCATCTCCAGGGGCTCCTGGGTGAAGACGACGCCGAGGCCGCGCAGCCGCTCGTACTCCGCCGTTACGTCCTCAACGGCGAACTGGTGGGCCGGGATGCCGTCCGCGACGAGCGCGTCGCGGTAGGGCTTGACGGCCGGGTGGCCGGCGGGCTCCAGGAGGAGTTCGGTGCCGCCGGGATCGGCGGGCGAGACGACGGTCAGCCACCGGTCCTGCCCGCCCAGCGGGACGTCGTACTTCTTCACGAAGCCGAGGATCTCGGTGTAGAAGCGCAGGGCCTTGGCCTGGTCGTCGACGAAGACGCTGGTCAGATGGATCTTCATGGGGTGTTCTCCTCCGGTCCGGGTGGGTCGGGCGAGGGCCATCGCTCGGCGATCCGCCGCAGCGGGGCCGTGTTGAGATCGTGGAACTTGTAGCGCCCCTCCCGCCTGGTCTCGACCAGGCCGGCGGCCTCCAGCAGCGCGAGGTGCTGGGAGACCGCCTGGCGCGAGATGCCGAGTTGATGCTTCATGGCCAGTCGTGAGCAGATCTCGAACAGGGTCTGTCCGGACTTCTCCGCGAGCTCGTCGAGGATGGTACGGCGGGTGGGGTCGGCCAGGGCTTTGAAGAGATCGTCGGCCACGAGCACATGATAGGCAAGTCACCACTTGCCTATCAAGGCGGGCCCGTCCCGCGCCGGGCGTCCCGCGCCGGCCGGCGGTGCGGGGCATTGACATCGGCGGTGCTCGGCGGGCAATCTCGACGTGCAGCGTGTTAACGATAACATTCTCGATGATCAAATATCCGCCTGCGGGATCCGCAGAGCGGCCTCGCCAAAAGGAGACCGCGTGTACCGGCTCGACCCGCGTTACACCCCCGCCCCCCGCGCCGTCCTCGCCACCGGATGGCGGGCCGTGGCCGCGCAACTCCCGGACGGCCCGGCCGTGGTGGCCGTCGACGGATCCCCGTCCGTCGACTGGGAGCAACTCCGCGACGGCCTCGAACGCGAGCTGACCGCGCGCGGCACCCCGCTCGTCCTGCTCGACGTCCGCACCCGTTACGGATCACCGGCCCAGGTCGAACGGCGCACCGAGCGACCGGAGGACGCGGACGACCCGTACTTCCGCAAGCTCGCCGAGAACCCCCTCGACGACCTCTTCGACACCGTCCCGCGACCGGCTCCCCCGCAGAAAGGAGTCCTGCTCGTCTACGGACCGGGCGCCGCTCTCGTGGAGCACGACCTGCTGTGGTACGCCGACGTGCCCAAGCGGTACGCGGAGGCCGCCGTGGCCGCCGGCAAGCGGGGGGCCAACCTCGGACTGCCCGACGGGAAGCCCGACTTCAGGCGGCTGTTCTACGTCGACTGGCCGATGCTCGACCGCCACCGCGACGCGTGGGCCCACCGCCTCGACGCCTGGCTCGACATGCAGGAACCCGACCGTCCCGCGCTGATCGACGGCGAGGGCCTGCGCGCCACCTACGCGATGTTGGCGCGGCGCCCCGTCCGTACCCGCCCGTACTTCAACTCCACTCCCTGGGGCGGCCATTGGGCCCAGCGTGAGCTCGGGTTCACCCCCGAGGGCGGCAATACGGCGCTCGGCTACGAACTGATCGCGCCGGAGGCCGGCATCCTCGTCGGCACCGGGCCGCGGGATCAGGTCGAGGTGCCCTTCCAGCTGATGTGCGTGCTGGAACCCGAGAGCGTGATGGGGGCCGAGGCGCACGCCCGCTTCGGCACCTCGTTCCCGATCCGCTTCGACTATCTCGACACCGTCGGCGGCGGCAACCTCTCGGTGCACTGCCACCCGAAGGAGGCGTACATGCGCGAGCGTTTCGGCTGGCCCTACACCCAGCACGAGACGTACTACCTGACCCTCGGCGGCCCCGGTGCCAAGGTCTTCCTCGGCCTGCGCGAGGACGCCGACATCGATCTCTTCCGCAAGGAGGTACGGGAGTCCGTCGCCGGGGGAGTGCCCATGGACCCCGAGGACCACGTCCTCGCCTTCCCCGCCGAGCAGGGGCAGTTGTTCATGATCCCGGCGGGCACCCCGCACGCCAGCGGTGCGGGCAATGTGGTGCTGGAGATCAGCGCCACCCCGTACCTGTACAGCCTGAGGTTCTACGACTGGCTGCGGCCCGCCGCCGACGGCACCCCGCGCCCCCTGCCGTACGACCACGGATTCGCCAACCTGGAGAGCGGGCGACGGGGCGGCAGCGTCGCCCGTGACCTGGTGCAGGAGCCGCGCACCCTGCGCGAGGGCAACGGCTGGCGGGAAGAGGTGATCGGCGCGCTGGACGAGATGTTCTACGAGGTCAGGAGGTACGTGATCGACGCCGGCGCCGAGGCGGACGACCACACCCGCGACCGCTTCCACCTCCTGAACGTGGTGGAGGGTGGGGGCGTCACCGTACACACGGCGGCCGGGGACCTGCACGAACTGGCCTACGCGGAGACGCTGACCGTGCCGGCGGCGGTCGGCGGCTACACCCTGCGGGCGGTCGGTGACCGCCCGGTGCGGGTCGTGAAGGCGCTCGTCCGGTGATCCCCGTCCTGGAGATCGGCGGCACCCATGTCACCGCCGCCCTCGTCGACCTGCCCGGGCGACGGGTCGTCCACCGCACCAGGAGTCCGCTCGACCCGCACGGCGACGCCGGGGACATCCTCGGCGACGTACGGCGTTGCGCCGCCGGGCTGCCGGTGCCTTCTGGCGCGCGGTGGGGCGTGGCCGTGCCAGGACCGTTCGACTACGCGAAGGGAGTCGCGCTCTTCGCGGGTGTCGGCAAGTTCGAGGCCCTGTACGGAGTGGACGTGCGGGCGGCGCTCCTCGGGGGCCTGTGGCAGCGCCCCGGTGACGTCGTGTTCCTCAACGACGCGCACGCCTTCCTGGCCGGTGAGTGGTACGGGGGTGCCGTCCGCGGACACCGTCGTGCTGTCGGCATCACGCTCGGTACGGGCGTCGGCTCGGCGTTTCTCGCCGACGGACTGATCCGCGAGGACGGTTCCGGGGTGCCGCCCGGGGGGCGCATGGACCTGACCGAGGTCGGCGGCAGGCCGTTGGAGGACACCGTTTCCCGGCGGGCGATCCTCGTACGGTACGGAGATCCGGCCGCCGACGTGCGTGACATCGCCGACCGGGCCAGGGCGGGGGAGGAACGGGCCCGCCGGGTCCTCGCCGACGCCCTGACGGTGCTGGGTGCCGCGCTCGGCCCGCGCCTGGCGGCCTTCGGCGCGACCGCCTTGGTCGTCGGAGGGTCCATGGCCCGCTCCTGGGATCTCGTCTCCCCCGCGCTGCGCGGCGGACTCGCTTCGGGCGGCTGGGTCCCGGACGACGGCGGGTCGGCTGACGGGGTATCGGACGGCGGGGTATCGGACGACGGGGAGTCGGAAGGCAGGGTGCCGTGCGAGGGGGAGTCGGGCGACCGGGAGTCGGGCGACCGGGAGCCGGGCGACGACCGGCGGCGTACCGACGCCCCTCGGAGCCCTCCGGCCACCATCACCGGTCCGCCTCGCACCCCGGCCTTCACCACACGGCATACTCGTGCGGTGAAGCCCGCCGGCTCCGCCGAGGACGCCGCACTGATCGGTGCGGCGCGCGCGGCGGCCACCGCGTGAGGACGGACGGAAGGGAACACGGCCGGCATGCCAGGGACACACGGGTCGAAGGACCCTCAGCCGACGGTGCGTGACGTCGCCGAGAGGGCGAAGGTCAGCGCCATGACCGTCTCCCGCGTGCTGCGTGACGATCCGAAGGTGCTGCCGGCCACCGCCGCCCGCGTACGCGCGGCGGTCGCGGAACTGGGCTACCGCCGCAACGAGATGGCCCGCAGCCTGCGTCTCGGACGGGGCACCGGCCTCGTAGGCCTGGTGGTCACCAACCTGGCCAACCCGTTCTACTCACGCCTGGCCCTGGGCGTCGACTCCGTTGTCGTACGGCACGGCCTCAAGGCCGTCATCGGCAACACCGGCCAGGACCTCGACACCGAGCGCCGCCTCGTCGAGGATCTCGTCGGGCGGCGTGTCGACGGCATCATCGCCGTGCCCGCCGGTACCGACCAACGGCATCTGGCCGCCGCGGCGGCCGAGGGGGTGCCCGTCGTGGTCGCCGGCCGCCCGCCCGAGGGATTCGGCGCGGATTCTGTCCTGGTCGACGACTACGGCGGCGCTCGCGCCGCCACCGAGAGGCTGCTCGGCGCCGGTCATCGCACGATCGGATTTGTCGGTTCGTCACCCGCCGTCCACACCAGCGCGGAGCGGTTGCGCGGATTCGCCGACGCGCTCACCTCAGCGGGCCTGTCCGCCGACCCGGCGTACGTGAGGCAGGGCGGGCGACAGACCGGCGACGCCGCGAGCGCCGCCGCGGAGCTGCTCGGCCTGCCGGAGCCCCCGACGGCCCTGTTCTGTTCCAACAACCGCAACACCATCGGAGCCTTCCGCGCCATCCGCAGCGCCGGAACCACCACGGCGCTGGCCGGCTTCGACGATTTCGAACTCGCGGACACACTCGGCCTGCCGCTGACCGTCGTTGCCTACGACAGCGACGAACTGGGCCGTGAGGCGGGCCGGTTGCTCGTCGCGCGCATGGCCGGAGGACCCGCGAGCGCCGGGCCCGCCACTCCGTACCGGCGCACCGTCGTACCGACCACACTCGTGCACTACGGCCCCCCGGGCCCGACCCCGCGTTGAGCGCGGGCAGGTCGCACGCACGGGAGCGCGGGCCGTCGGGCCTGGAAGCCGCCCACCGCGTCGCGGGACGCGTTCAGTGCCAGAGATCCGCTACGCGGTGGGCGGCTTCCAGGCCCTGGTCGCGGCCCGCGACGGCGGCGGGGCCCCGGCGGGCCGGGTCGTAAGGGTTGGGGCCGACCGCCCGGACGGATCGTAGATCGGGAGTGATCAGTTCGACCTTCGCGGTCGCCCGCATGGCCGCCACGTCCTGTCCGGCCGAGGGGATTCCCGCATGGCCGTCGGGCATGAGGGCGATGACCAGGACCCGTTCGTAGCCGTCGGCCAGGCGGGCGTTCGCGGTGGAGACCATTCCGCCATCGATCCAGGTACGGCCGCCGAACCGAATGGCGGGCGAGATGCCCGGGACCGCGCCGCTGGCCGAGACGACGTCCACCAGCGGGTGTCCGCGGATGTAGTCGAACACGGTCAGGACACCGGTGTCGGCGTCCGTCGCCGCGACGCGCAGCGTGCGGGGCCACGGCGTGGTCCAGAGCCGGGCCCGTACTGTGCGGAGCCTCTCCTCCTCGGAGACGCGGGGGGTGAAGCGGCGCGCGACGGTCCCGAACCCGGCCCCCACGCGCTCGAGGTCGCCGCGTCCGCGCAGGAAGGCCCAGACCCACGCGGCGGTCAGCAGACGTGACGCCACGACGGCTTCGGCATGAGCGAGGTCGCCGAGCGCGCGGACACCAGCCTCGGGGCCCTGTACCGGCGCTGGCCCGGCAAGCGCGACCTGGTCGTCGCCGCACTGCGCGCCGCCGCCACCCGGGGGATCGACGTCGTGCCCACCGACGACCCCGAGGCGGACCTCCTCGAAGGCATGGTCCTGCTGGCACAGAGCCTCAACGGCGGCGCCCGCCCCCCCGCTGGGCCGCCTCCTGGCCGAATTCGGGACCGAACTCTCACAGGCGATCCGCGAAGCCAAGATCGAACCTTTCGCGCCGCCCACCGACAGCGCCTGCGTCGGCTGATCGGCTCCCCACCGGACTTCGAGGAGCGCGCCGCCCTCGGCCCGGCGCTCATCATCCTGATCACCATGACCACCGGCCACCCACCCGACCGGGCCGGGATTAACGCCCGCATCATGCCGCTGCACGGCCCACGCTGAGCCGGCCCGGCGATCTCGGCGTCCGTCTTGGCGGAATTCGAGTACCAACGGTTCGGCCGCACCCATAAATGGTCCGGACGCCGGTCCCGGGTGAGCCGATAGTCGCGCCCCGAGCGGCCGCGTGGTGGAGGAGCCGGCCGTTCTAGGACGACGCAAACGCCGGCTCTACACCACGAGACTTGCCCAGCGGTTTTCGGCACGCCTCGCATGCGGTAGCGTCCGCGCACGCGCGGCCCGTCTGATCGGGTCGGAGGGGGCAGGGGGCACGGTGGCACCGCGGCCGGGTGGCGAGACGGACAAGTTCGGCAACCGCTATGAGGGAGCCTGGACGGTCAGACATGCCCTGTACATACTGCTGGGCTCGGGCAGGTCGCTCCGCGTCGAACCGGGTGGTCCGCTCGGGGACGGGGTCGAGTTTGTCTACCGGCACGACCATGGGACGGAGGCGCACCAGGTCAAGCGACAGAACCGTAACGCGAACAGTTGGAATGTGGCTTCTCTCCATGCCAAGGGAGTCTGGGACAGCCTGCGTTCGCACGTTGAGGCGGGACGAGCGTTCCACTTCGTCTCCGTTGTCCCCGCGCGTTCACTCCAGGAACTCGCCGACCGTGCCCGTCGCTCCGACGATGTCGCCTCCTTCGAGACGGACTGGCTGACGGACGAGCTCCGGGGCCCCTTGGCCTCCCTCGCCTCGGACGCCATCTACGGATCGACCGCAACGGCCTGGAGGATGTTAAAAGGACTTCGGGTGGAGTGGCATGACGAACGG
The DNA here is from genome assembly GCF_009865405.1 of Streptomyces sp. SID3212. Taxonomy (GTDB): domain Bacteria; phylum Actinomycetota; class Actinomycetes; order Streptomycetales; family Streptomycetaceae; genus Streptomyces. The sequence continues at coordinate 7,706 of NZ_WWJY01001005.1, forward strand.
GACCTCGTGCGCACCAACGCTGTTCTGGCCGAGCAGGTTCTGGTCGGAGCACCGGGCCGCCTCGCGGCGCTAGCCCTCGGTCAAGTTCTACTAGACAACTTGGGAACCTCGCTCGACGCCGCGGCCCTCGCCACCGGGCTGGCGCCGTACGGACTGCGCAGCGTCGGGCGGGCCGACGCGGTGGCGGTGTCCGATGCCGTGAGAACCGTGACGCGCCGGTGGGCAGCGAGCGTGGAACGTACGCTGCTGAGGCCCGCAATCGCCCGGGAGGAAGCCGTCTGCCTCGTGACGGAGGCCACGGAGGGCACCCGACGGCTCATCCTGTTGACCGGAACCGCAGGGGGCGGGAAGAGCGCCACACTGCACGAGACCGTCACCACCCTTGTCGAGGCGGCCATTCCTGTTCTCGCCTTTCGTCTCGACCGCCTGGAACCCTTCGGCTCGACCCATGAAATGGGACAGCGTCTCGACCTGCCCATCTCCCCGGCCGCTGCCCTCGGCGCCATGGCGGACGGGCGGTCCTGCGTCCTCGTCGTGGACCAGCTCGACGCGGTCAGTATGGTGTCGGGGCGCATCCCGGAAACCTTCGACGCGGTGGCCGACCTGGTGGACGAGGCTGTGACGTATCCCGGCATGCGGGTGGTCCTGGCCTGCCGGGCGTTCGACGCCGAGGCCGACGCCCGCATCCGCAGGCTCACCGACCCGGACCATTGCACACGCGTCACCGTCGGGTCGCTCGCCGACGCCCAGATCGACGCCGCTGTCACCGATATGGGCCTGGACGTCTCCGGATTGACCGCGTCCCAAAGGGTGTTGCTGCGCTCACCGCTGCACCTCGTTCTCTTTGCCCAGATCGCCGACCAGGAGGAGGCCCTTCACTTCCGTACCACTAGGCAGCTTTTCGACGCCTTCTGGGACACCAAAGAGGAGGAGTGCGCCCGGCGCCCGAAGGTGCGCTTCCACGAGGCGGTCTCGACTGTCGTCGCCGCCATGAGCGAACGCCAGAGGCTGTCCGTGCCCCACAGCGTCCTCGACACGGACGACCTCGCAGTCAGCCGCAAGGTACTGGAGTCCGAACACGTCTGTGTACGTGACGGTCGTCAACTGGCCTTCTTCCACGAGAGCTTCTTCGACTACGCCTTTGCTCGCGACTGGCTGAGGCGCGAAGAGAGCCTTGTCTCCTTCCTCACTGGCGGAGAGCAGGAGTTGTTCCGCCGCGGACAGCTTCGGCAGGTGCTCGATCACCTACGGGATCTCGACCCCGAACGATTCGCGGAGGAAGTCGAGGGGCTACTGACCAGTCCGGACATCCGCTACCACCTCAAGCACCTGACCCTGGCCGTGCTACGAGGCCTGGAGGCTCCGACCGCCATCGAGTGGGGCGTGGTGGCCCGCGTGCTCGAAACGCGGCCGCCCTTCCGTGACTCCCTCGTCGACATGCTCGGCACGCCGGCCTGGTTCCGTCGTGGGGATGACGAGGGAGTCTTCGAGAACTGGCTCGACAGCGTCGACAAGAGAGAACAGGACTGGGCGTTCCGGCTGTTGGTGGCGGTGGCGGATGCCCTACCCGACCGGGTGGCCCGCCTTCTGGAGCCGCACATCGCTGACCCCGGCTACGGTACGTGGCTGATCCAGATCGTTTCCCGTGCCCGCCTCGCCGGCAGCCGACTGTTTTTCAATCTCTTGCTCGACGGCGTGCGAGCCGGCGTCTTCAACGGTCTCGAACGCGCTCTCTGGGCCCCGGCGAGCAACCTGGCGGTCGAAGAACCTCTTTGGGCGATCGAATTGCTGGCCGCACTTCTGGGGGAACGCCCGGACGCCCTTCGGCTCGACGACCAGGGCAGGGTGGCGGTCCTGCTGGATCGGGAATACGAGGCACTCCAGATGGTGACCGCCGCCGCTGCTGGCGCACCGGAGGAGTTTTGCGTCCGGATGCTGCCGGTTCTCCTGGCCGTCATGAGGCTGACCGCCTATCCCGCACGGACGGGGTGGCCCGTCCACGACCGCCACTTTTCGCACCGCCATCCCGACGACGACCCCGGGGACCTGGGTGACGCTCTGCTGCGAGGCGCAGCCCAGGCGCTGCGGAGTACGGCCGGCCGAGACGCTGCACGAGCGCGTCAGCTGGTGGAACATCTGGTGAGCGAGCCGTACGAGGCGGCACAGTGGCTGCTCTACCAGGTACTGGCCGCAGCGGGACATGACTTTGCCCCCTGGTCCGCCGAGATCCTTCTCCAGGGCGAACACCGTCTGTTGTCCGGCTTCGCTGCCAATGCCGTATGGGGCGCCCGTGAGGTCCTCCGCGCCATTGGAGGCATCCTGCCCGACCACACGTTCGGGCGGGTGGAGCAGTCTCTGCTCCACCTGCGCATTCCCCCGGACAGGGAACTCTTGCCCTGGCATGAGTTCACCCTGTTAACGGCGCTTCCCGAGGAGCGGCTCTCCGAGCGGGCGAGGCGCCGACTCGGCGAACTCAGCCGGCTCCACGGCGACCGACGTGAGCCGGACGAACCGGAGGGGGCGACGGGCGGGTTCGTTGGACCGCCGATTTCGGTGGAATCCGCCAGCCACATGAGTGACGACCAGTGGCTGAGGGCCATGAAGAAACACAGCCAGGACCGGATCGACTGGGCGAACCACACCGGCGGCGCACGCGAACTGGCCCACGTGCTGCAGAGCATGACGGTGAAGGACGCCGACAGGTTCGCGCGGCTCGCCGTCCGGATCGACGCCGGGACGCACCCCGCCTATGGTGCCTCGCTGCTCCTCGGCCTGGGAGAGGCCGAGCGGTACGCCGATCCGGAGACCGTGTTCGCGGCGGTGCGCCACTTCGCGGACAGGGGCAGGCCGGAGCATGACCGGTGGCTGGGGTACGTCCTGCGGAAGCACCTCGACCATGTGCCACTCGACCTGGTGGAGGTACTCCTGCGCCGCGCTCTCGACCGGGACGAGCCGAGCGACGCCGAGGATCGTTCCGTCGTCCACGTGTCCGGGGGGAACGGCGACAACGAGCCGCGTGACCTGCTCACCGCCGGGATCAACACCGTGCGGGGCAGTGCGGCCGAGATCCTGGGTGATCTGCTGGTCCACGACGCCGACGGGTCTCGTGCCGCCCTGATCACCCCCTTCTTGGGCCGAATGGCGGCCGATCCCTCCCTCGACGTCCGAGCCTGCGTGGCCCACGTGCTGCATGCGGCGATCCGTCACGACCGCTCAGCGGCGACCGATGCCTTCGCGGTGTACATCCAGGCCCCCGACCACCTGCTGGCATCACCGTACGTTCCCCGCCTGGCCGTTGCCCTGATGCACGGAGCCCCGGCGTCGGCCGCACCGCTGACGAATCGCATGCTGCACTCCCCGGTGGCACCGGTGCGCAGGGTCGGTGGACAGGTCGCCGCGCTGGCGGCGATGGAGTGGGAAATGCCTGACCTGCTGGCCAAAGTGCTCGCCGGGAGCGACGCGGCACAGCGGCAGGGAGCAGCCGACGTGTGTGCCCAGCGCCTGCTGAACACCGGCGACGCGGCGCTTGCCCATCATGCACTCGTCAGGTTCTTCCACGATCCCGAGAAGGACGTGCGGGAGGCCGCCTCCAGGGTGACGAGCGAGCTGCGCGGCCGACGTCTGGGGCCCTACCGGCGGACACTGATCGCGCTGATGGAATCCCGCACCTTCGAGGCTGCTCTGCCTCAACTGCTGATCACGCTCGAAGATGCCCCTGACCGGGTGGACGAACTGGTTCTGACGTGCGTGCGGCGCTTTGTCACGCTGTTCGGAGCCGCGGCGGCCGACTTCGCACGCGGTGCGGCGGCCGACGCCCACCACATCGGCCGCCTGCTGGTCCGCGCGTATGTCCAGGCCTCTTCACCCACGCTCCGTTCCGAGATCCTCGATCTGCTGGATCAGCTTCTGCTCCTCAGGTCCTACGGCGTAGCCGCGGCGATCCAAGACACTGACCGAAGCTAGAGCAGGACTGACCGTGGCCGGTTCCGGCCCGAAGAATGTTCTGGCCGTGCGCCGCCGTGCGCCCCGGAGTGCGTCCTGCGCACCGGCGGACCGGGCGGAAACGTTCGTTGCTGCGGTGACGGAGTGCTGTGCTGTTCAGATGATGCACGGCTTGAACCCCAACGGTCGCGCGGCCTTCCTCGACACGTTGTCACCCGAAGCGCGCGCGGCTTTCTCGCGGCTCGGCACGCCACGTCACTACGTAACGCGAGACGTGATTATTCAAGAGGGCGATCACGCGCAAGAACTGGTGGTCCTCCACGCGGGCTTGGTGAAGGTGACCGCCCGGCTGGACCGTGACCCGGTGTCGCTCATGGACATCAGAATCGGCGGAGAGGTGGTGGGTGAGTTGGCGGCAATGGGTGCCGGACTGCGATCGGCAACGGTCACCGCCTGCCGTGACGTGGAGGCCACGGTAGTTCCGCCTGACGAACTGGAGTCTTTCCTCATCGCTCATCCCGAGGCACTCCTGGCTCTCAACCGCATGCTCTGTCGCAGGTTGCGCCGGGCCGACCGCCTACGACTGGAACTGAGCAGATATCCGGTCCCCGTTCGGGTGGCGCGCGTCCTCGTCGAACTCGCCGAGTCGTACGGGAAGCCTCGGAAGACGTACAAGGGCCTCGACTGGAACAGGGTACACATCGACGTCAATTTGTCGCAGTCCGAGTTCGCTGCTCTCGCTGCGTCCACCCAGAACACCGTCCACAAAGCCCTCGTCCAGCTGGGAAAGGCCAAGATCATCACCACTGGCTTCCGGCAGACCTCTATCGAGGATATGGCCCGTCTGCGCGAGGCAGCCTGGCTGAGGGTGCCGGCCTCTCGGGAGGACGCAAGAATGCCGCATTAATGCGGCATTCTCGACTGCTCTCGTCCCTTCCGCCCAAAGTTGGCGTGCAAACCGCACCCAACCACCTTTGGAAGGTGATGAGTTGTCATGAAAGAGACCTATCCTCCCCGGCCGCCGGCCGGCCTGCCGCACCGTCGGCTGTGTTTGGCCGCTGACGTGGAGCAGTACAGCCGTCTGGACACCCGGACGCAGTCGGCCGTCCAGTCCGAGCTGGTCCGGATGCTTGACGAGGCGGCTGCGCTGACCGGGCTGGACCGGACAGCTTGGACGCGTCAGCCGCAGGGCGACATGGAGTTCGCAGTCCTCCCCGAGGCCACACCGGAGGATCTCGTGCTGGGCCCCTTCGTCCACCATCTCGCGGTCCGTCTCGCGGATCGCAACGCCCGTCCGGACGCCCAGCGGGTCAGGCTTCGGATGGCCGTGGACACCGGCGTGGTCGCGGACGCCGCCCTCGGCCACGCCGGCCCGGCCCCGGTCGCCGTGGCGCGCTACGTCAACGCGCCCCAGCTCAGGGCCGTACTCGCGACCATTGCCGCAGCAGATCTCGCCGTCATCGTGTCGGACCGGCTGTACCAGGATGTCGTGCGATCCGGCCGGCGGGACCTCGACCCCGCCCAGTACGTGCGGGCCCATGTGCGGGTCAAGGAGTTCGGCGGCTACGGATGGATTCGCGTGCCGGGCCACGCGCCCGACGACCTGCGGTCGGCCGTGGCCGAGACGCCGGAACCGAAGCCTGCGGCCGACGCCGGGGCCCCGGGCCGGACGGCCCTGTCCCAACACGTCCATCAGGGTGCGGCCGTCGGCCGGGACGTCACCGGTGGTCTCACCGTCGGCCTGCCCGTGATACCTCCGTCGGCCGGCTCCGGGCCCGCCCGGTGACGGCCCCGTTCTGGCCGGAGTGGAACGACAACCAGTGGGCGGAATACGGGGTCAACGTCGGCCACGCCGTGTACGGCGGTATTCACTTTCACCCGCCCGTCTTGTCCGCCGCAGGGTCCCGTAGCCGGAACGGGACAGAGCATCCGGCCCGCACGAGTCGACTTGAGTCTGTGCGGTCGGCCCTGTTCGGCCTGGCTCATGCATGCGGCCGAGCCGCTGCCGCCCTGGCACACCTCGGGCTCGATGAGCCCGGAACGGAGGAAGGATGACCATGACCGAACCCGGGAGCGTCTTCGACCGGATCGACCGGAGCGTCCTCGGACCGCCCGGTGCCACGCGGCTGTCTCTCACGGTGCACGTCGGCTCCCGTGTGGTCCTGCTTTCCCCCCAGGAGAGCAGGAGGGTCCTCTACGGCCCACGACGAGACATCACGCTGGGCGCAGCAGTGTGGCGACAGGCCGTCACCGAGGCCCGGCGGGAACCGCGGGACGGCGACGGCACAGGACGGCTGCTCGTTGTCTGGCTGGTTCTCCCGGCGCTGTACCGGAACCTGCACCGGATCCTGCGCCTCTGGCGGCGGGTCGAACGGATCGACCTGGAGGCGGAGGCCGTCCTGGCCGTGCTTGCCGCCCTCGACGTGGCGGACCCGGACAACTCCGAAACCGGCGGACGCCTGGTCAAGGAGGCGGTGAACCGGATGTGGGCCTACGCGCGGCGCGTCACGCGGGAGATCCCCGTCGTCGACATCAGTGCCTTCGCAGAGGCCCGCAACGCCGCGGCCCCACCGGAGGAACAGCCCCATCCGCCCGAGGGTTGGGAAGTGCACATCACGCCCCCGCCCCGCCGCGAAGGTTTGTACGCCACGCTCCGCTTTGCCGAGCCTCGCCCGCGTCAAGACGGCCGGCGGATCACGTCCGGCCTGCCCGACCTCGTGTTCCGGGCCCGCCGCCACGAGGACGCCGATCTCATCGGCACGCTGGTCCTGCGCCCCTCGGGAGCCGGGCGGTGAGCGGGCGGTCCGGCCTGCCGCTCGGCTTCGCGGAGGCCCTTGACCTGCCCCTGAGCGTCGACCTGCGCACGGCTGCCCGTGCCTTCGCCATCTGCCCCGCGACGGCCTACAAGCTGATCCGCCTCGACGCCTTCCCGTGCCCCGTGCTGCGGGTCGGCGGACGCTACCGCATTCCCACCGCCTACTTGCTGCACACCCTCGGCATCGAGGAGCGGCCGTTGTACGCCGTCTCCCCGGAGGACGAGGCCGCGCCGGCAGACCGACCGGACGACACCCACCCCGACGCATCGGAGGAGCCCGAATGAACACGTCCCAGACGCTCCGGCAGGAGTCCGACCAGCCTCAGAGGTGCTTCGTCGTGGGCCCCATCGGCGACCCGCACGCCGCCCATGGCAGTCCTGAGCGCGAGGCGTACGAGCACAACCTCGGCATTTTCGAGCAGGTGATCGCCCCCGCCTGCGAGAAGTACGGCATCAGCGCCGTGCGGGCGGACGGCATCGCGCACGCCGGTGACATCAACGAGCAGATCTGCCGGCATGTCGTGGAGTCGTACCTCGTCATCGCCGACGTCAGCCAGGGCAACCCCAACGTGATGTACGAGTTGGGGCTGCGGCACATCACGGGCAAACCGACGATCCACATCGGAGAGGCCGGTCAGCTGCCCTTCGACATCGCGTCCATCAGGACGATCCGCTACCAGCGGACGCGCAGCCATCTGGCCGGAGCACGCAAGGAGATCGAGAGCGCTCTGGAGGCCGGGCTCCGGGACGGCTTCGAAATGCTCACGCCTGCCCGGGTCCTGCGCGGACTCCAGACCGGTGACGGACCGGCCGCCTCGGAGACCGGCGGGGGTACGGAGGAGGACGAGGATTCGCCCGGTCTGCTCGACGACTTCGCCGTGATCGACGACGGGTTGGACGCGATGGCCGCCGACATGGAGGCGTTCACGAGGACGATCGAGACGATTGCGGCGCTGACCGAACAGTCGGGCAACGCGATGCTCGATCTGACCCAGGCGAACGCGCCCATGAGCGCCCGGCTTGCGGGCGTCGCCCGGTATGCCGAGACCATCAGCGCCCCCGCAGGTGAACTGCACGCCGTCGCCACTGCGTTCGCCGAACGGATGACGGCGCTGGACAGTGGGGTAAGGGCCGCACTGGGGCTCATCGAGATGACGCCGCCCGACGAGCGCGGCGAGGAAGCGGCAGAGTTCCTGGAGCAGCTGATGTCCATGGACGAGGCGGCGCGGGACGGTCTGGCGCAGATGGGTGCCTTCGGCGATTCGGCGGGTGCCATGGTCCGGTTGAGTCGTCACCTCCGCAAGCCGGTGAAGGAGATCTCCGCTGCGGTGAAGCAAATGACCTCCGCCATCGCGAGGATGGAGGAGTGGGCGGCCAAGGCCCGTGAGTTGGCGGGCGGTGACACCGCCTGACATTGTCCTCGCAGGACCCGGACCTCCTCAGAGGTCCGGGTCGTGTGTCGTCACACCGACCCGCGTTCCGCCTGTGCCTCCTGGAAGGCCGTCAGTACGCGTCCCCCGTCGTGGACGACGTGATGATGCCGTCGTGGGCGAAGTCGCCCGGGGGGATGCCGGGATGGTGGCCCTGGGGGCGCGGGTGGGGTGACGACGTGCCGAGGGCCAGGCGGGAGACGATGCGGTAGCGGTCGCCGCGGTAGAGGGAGTGCACGTACTCGACGGGGCGGCCCGAGGTGTCCAGGGTCAGTCGTTCGATGAGCAGGGCGGGGGAGAGGACCGGAACGTCCAGGACGGAGGCCTCCGCCTCGTTGACGACGGTGGGTTCGATGGACTGGGTGGCCTCGTGCACGTACACCTGGTGGTGTTCCCGCAGGTGGTCGTAGAGCTCGCCCGACTCCAGCTCCTGCGGTGTCAGGCCGGGTGCCAGCTCGGCCGGGATGTGCAGGTGCTCGATCGCCATGGGAGCGCCGTTCACCAGGCGCAGGCGGGCGATGTAGATCAGCTCGGCCGCCGGGGAGACGCGCAGCTTGCGGCCGATCCGGGCGCCGGCCTGTGAGGTGCTGCGTTCCAGGATGCGGCTCGACCAGGCGCCGGAGGCCCGGGGGACGACAAACGCGGTGTCGTCGGCGCTGAGTTCCTGAGTGATCTTCGCCGGGGCGACGAACATGCCGCGGCCGTGCTCCCGCACCAGCAGGCCGGTGGCGACGAGTTCGTCCACGGCCGAGCGCAACGTCGGCCGGGAGACGCCCAGTTCGGCGCAGAGGGTGCGTTCGGAGGGGATCGCGTCGCCCGCGTGGCGCGTCTCGATCAGGCCGAGCAGGTGGTCCCTGACCCGCTCGCGCTTGAGTACCCCGCCCGACGAACCGCTCCCCATGGAGGTGACCTCTTTCGCTCGCGTCGATCCCGCATCGGCCCTACTGGTTAGCTGGTAGGGCAGCTGGTAAGGGCCATTCTGCACCATTCTAGCCGCTGCCGTGGCCGTCACGCCCAAGTGAATCCTTTGTTTCCGGGCTTGACGGCCTGATTGGTCCATGCCACCTTCTGGTCACCGCGTCTTGCCAGTTGACCAATTGGTAAATCTCTCATCGAGGTGGTCCGTGAAGATCCGCTTCATCGCCGGTATCGCAGCTCTCGCCACGACCCTGGCGCTCAGCGCCTGCAGTTCCTCCTCCGACTCCTCCGACACCGCCGCCGGGGCCGAGAAGCTCACTGTCTGGATCATGAAGGACAGCGTCACCTCCGACTTCCTCGGCCGCTTCACCCGGGACTTCGAGCGCCGGCACCAGGACCTCGCCCTGGACATCCAGATCCAGGAGTGGGACGGCATAGGCGAGAGGGTCACGGCCGCCCTCGCCAGCAAGGACGCCCCCGACGTGATCGAGGTGGGCAACACCCAGGTCGCGCAGTACGCGGCCAGTGGCGGGGTCAAGGACCTCACCGACCGGACCGGGGACCTGTCCGGCGGCGACTGGCTGCCGGGTCTCGCCGAGCCGGGCAGGATCGACGGCAAGCAGTACGGCATTCCCTGGTACGCGGCCAACCGGGTCGTGCTCTACAACAAGGACCTCTTCGCCGAGGCCGGGATCACCGGGCCGCCCGCCACCCAGGACGCCTGGCTCGCCGCCACGGCGAAGCTCAACAAGGGCGCCACGCAGGGCATCTACCTCCCCGGGCAGAACTGGTACACCCTCGCCGGATTCATCTGGGACCAGGGCGGGGACCTCGCCACCCGCTCCGGCGACACCTGGAAGGGGGCCCTGGAGACTCCCCAAGCCCTGGCGGGGATGGACTTCTACCGGCGCCTCCAGGCGCTCGGCAAGGGGCCCAAGGACTCCGACGAGGCCAAGCCGCCGCAGGCCGAGGTCTTCGCCGAGGGGGGTGTCGCGCAGATCATCTCCGTCCCCGGCGGGGCGAAGATCGTCGAGGAGGCCAATCCCGCGCTGAAGGGGAAGATCGGCTTCTTCCCGGTGCCGGGCAGGACCGCCGGCGTACCCGGATCCGTCTTCACCGGCGGCTCCGACCTCGTCGTCCCCGAGGCCTCCGGCCACCAGGACGGCGCCTACCAGGTGATCAAGGCCCTCACCGGCGACACCTGGCAGAAGGACATGGCGAAGACCATGAGCTACGTACCCAACAGGACGTCCCTCGCGTCGGCCGTCCAGGGCGACGAGGGTACGGCGGCGATGGCGGCCGGCGCCGCCCAGGGGCGGGCGACTCCCAACTCCCCGCAGTGGGCCGCCGTCGAGGCCACCAACCCCATCAAGCAGTACATGACCGCCGTACTGACCGGAGCCGACCCCGCGCGGGCGGCCGGGGACGCGTCCGACAGCATCACCAAGACACTCGGCTCATGAACCGGGCTCTCCCCGAGGCGCTCCCCACGGCCCACCCGAAGGCCCTCCCGAGGGCGCTTCCCCGGGCCTTCTGGCCGTATCTGCTCGTCGCTCCCACGGTCCTCGGAGCGGCCGGTCTGCTCCTCTACCCGCTGGTCCGCAACCTCGTCATCTCCTTCCAGCGGTACGGAATGGGCGAACTCGTCCGCGGCGGCGCCTCGTTCGCCGGCCTCGCCAACTACCGGGACATCCTTGGGGACGACGAGTTCTGGGAGGTCGTACGCCGCACCCTCTGGTGGACGGCCGTCAACGTCTTCCTGATCATGGTCCTGGCCACGCTCGTCGCCCTGCTGCTCCAGCAACTCGGCCGCCGGGCCCGCCTGTTGGTGCTGAGCGGGCTGGTGCTCGCCTGGGCCAGCCCCGTCATCGCCACCACCACCGTCTTCCAGTGGCTGTTCTCGTCCCGGCTCGGAGTGGTCAACTGGCTGCTCGTACACCTCGGCTTCACGTCGTACGAGAACTACTCCTGGTTCGCCGACGGCCGCGCCACCTTCACCATCCTGGTGATCGTCGTCGTCTGGCAGTCCGTCCCGTTCGCCGCCATCACACTGCACGCCGCCCTGCTCACCGTCCCCGCGGAGCTGTACGAGTCGGCGCGGCTCGACGGCGCCGGCGCGGCGCGGATCTTCCGCTCCGTGACGCTGCCGATCCTCCGCCCGATCTTCGGCCTGGTGCTCTGCCTCGAAGTCATCTGGGTCTTCCGCTGCTTCGCCCAGATCTGGGCCATCAGCAAGGGCGGCCCCGGCGACGCCACCACCACCCTGCCCGTGTACGCCTACCGCGTCGCCCAGTCCCTGCACCGGTACGACCTGGGCGCGGCGGTCTCGACCGTCACCGTCCTGCTGCTCCTGGCCGTGCTCGTCCTCTACTTCCGGCAGATGTTCCGGCAGGAGGCAGAGCTGTGAGCCGCTCCCGGGCCCGGCGCGTCCCGCTGCACGCCGCCGCTCTGCTGGTCTTCGTCCTGTCCGCCTTCCCCGTGTACTGGATGGTGCTGACCGCCTTCAAGCCCACCGCGGACATCCAGTCCGAGACCCCGGTCTTCCTGCCCACCTCGGTGACCCTCGACCACTTCACCAAGGCCTTCGAGGCCGACGGCTTCTGGCTCTTCTGGCGCAACAGCCTGATCGTCACGGTCGGTTGTGTCGTCCTCGCCCTGATCGTCGCCCTCGGTGCGGCGTTCGCCGTGGCGCGGCTGCGGTGGAAGGGGCGCCGCGGCTTCATCCTCATGGTGTTCATCGCGCAAGTGGCGCCCTGGGAAGCGCTGTTGATCCCGATGTACGTCATCGCCAGGGACACGGACATGCTCGACCGGCTGTCCACTCTGACACTGATCTACTTCATGATCACCCTGCCCTTCACCATCGTCACCCTGCGGGGTTTCCTCACCGCCATCCCGGTCGAACTGGAAGAGGCCGCGCAGGTCGACGGATGCACCCGGGCGGTCGCCTTCCGCCGGGTCACCCTGCCGCTCCTCGCACCCGGCCTGCTCGCCACCTCGCTCTTCGGATTCATCACCGCCTGGAACGAGTTCGCCTTCGCCAACATGCTGATCATCAAGAACCAGGACGACCGGACCCTCCCCGTCTGGCTGTCCTCCTTCTCCAACGTCTTCGGCACGGACTGGGGCGCCACCATGGCCGCCTCCACTCTCTTCGCCCTGCCCGTTCTGCTGCTCTTCCTGGTCCTCCAGGGCCGGGTCGCCGCCGGGATGACCAGTGGCGCCGTCAAGGGATAGGGACACACACCGGATGACCGCACCCGCGCACCCCGCAGCCGACCCCGCCACCCGGCGCGGCGGACCGCCCCTGATCCCCCGCCCGTCCCAACTGACCGCCCTGCCGGGGAGGTTCACACTCGACGCGCACACCGCGGTACGGGCCGCGCCCGGCGGCGCCACCGCCGCCGCGGACCTCCTCCGCACCCTCCTCGCCCCCGCCACCGGACTGCCCCTGCCCCCGGCGCGGGACGGGAGTGTCGTCCTGCTGGTCGACCCCGCCCTCACCGGGCTCGGCCGGGAGGGTTACGGCCTCACGGTCGGCGCCGACGCGGTCCTCCTGCGCGCCGCGCACCCGGACGGCCTGCTCAACGCCGTCCAGACGATCCGCCAACTCCTGCCGCCCGAGGCCCTGTCGGCGGAGCCCGTACTTGGGACGGAGTGGACGCTGCCGTGCGTCCAGATCACCGACGTCCCGCGCTTCGCCTGGCGCGGGGTCATGCTCGACGTGGCCAGGCGCTTCCGGCCCGTCTCCTTCCTCCGCCGCTTCGTCGACCTGCTCGCCCTGCACAAACTCAACGTGCTGCATCTGCACCTCACCGACGACCAGGGCTGGCGCATGCCCGTCGCCGCCTATCCGCGCCTCACCACCGTGGGCGGCGAGCCGCACGGCGGGGCCTACACCCGGGGCGAGTTGGAGGACCTGATCGCCTACGCCGCCGCGCGCGGGATCACCGTCGTCCCCGAGATCGAGATGCCCGGCCATGTACGGGCCGCGCTCGCCGCCTATCCCGAACTCGGCAACGACCCCTCGCGCCGGCTGGAGGTGTGGAACCGCTGGGGGGTCTGCGACACGATCCTCGGCGTGCACGACGAGGTCCTGGACTTCTGCCGCGCCGTACTGGACGAGGTGGCCGACGTCTTCCCCTCGCCGTACGTGCACGTCGGGGGCGAGGAGTGCCCGATCGTCGAGTGGGAACGGTCCGACGACGCCCGGCGCAGGGCGGCGCGCGAAGGCCTCGGCGGCCCCGGCGAACTGCACCGCTGGTTCATGGACCGGATCGGCGGCTTCCTCGCGGAGCGGGGCCGTACGCCCCTCGGCTGGACGGAGAGCGGCCGTGACCTGCCCCTCGCCTTCACCGCGCTGCCGTGGCGCGACGCCGCGCACGGCCTGGTGGCGGCGGGGCGGGGCCAGGACATCATCATGGCGCCCCACCGCTCCACGTACCTCGACTATCCGCAGAGCGGACGGCCCGAGGAACCGCCCGGCCAGCCGGGCGGGCCGGTGACCCTGCGGGACGTGTACGACCTCGACCCAGCGCCCGCCGGCTGGGAGGCGGCCACGGCGGCCCGCGTCCTCGGCACCCAGGCGCAGTTGTGGAGCGAGTACGTGCCCACCGCCGCGCACGCCGAGTACCTGGCCTTCCCCCGGCTCTGCGCCCTCGCGGAGACGGCCTGGTCGGCCCACCGCGACTGGCCGGGCTTCCAGCGCCGTCTCGCCCACCACAGAACCCGGCTCGACACGCTCGGCGTGCCGGACCGACCACCGCACGGCCCGCAGGACCCGCAGGACCCGCACGAGCACCACCCGTAGGATCCGCACGGCCCGCACCACTCCCCGCACATCCCCCCGCCAGGAGAGGAATCAGGTCGATGACCAGACAGCCGATGACCGGGCAAGAGAGCAGCGGCACCGAAGGAACCAAGGCCACCGGAGGGCGCTCCGCCCGCCGTCTCCGTACCGCCGTCGCCCTGGGCGTGGCGGCCGGACTCGGCTGCGCGGCGCTGACCGCGGTGCCCGCCGGAGCGGCCGACCCGACCGTGAAGGTGCAGTACCGCCAGAGTTCGACGGGATCCGACCAGGCGGAGCCCTGGTTCAAGGTCGTCAACACCTCCGGCTCCTCCGTCGCCCTCACCGGCGTCAAGGTGCGCTACTACTTCCGGGCCGAGGCCGGCGCCTCGTACACCTTCGCCTGCTCCTGGGCGGTGAAGGGCTGCGCGAACATCACCGGCACCTTCGGCACCCTCGCCCACCCGACCGCGACCGCCGACCGCTACCTGGAGATCGGTTTCACGGCGGGGGCGGGCAGCCTCGCCGCGGGGGCGGACACCGGCGACCTGCAACTGCGCTTCCACCGCTCCAACTGGGCGGCGCTCAACCAGAGCGACGACTACTCCTTCGGCCCCGCGCAGACCACGTACGGGGACTGGACCAAGGCGACCGCGACGGTCGGCGGCACCACGGTCTGGGGTACGGCCCCGGCGGGCAACGACCCGGGCGGCCCGACGAACCCACCGACGGACCCGCCCACCGACCCGCCCACCGGCGGCGCGACCCTCTTCGACGACTTCACCTACACCTCGTACACGGATCCGGCGATCGGTGCCCACGGCTGGAACGTACGGTCCAACGCGGGCGGCCCCGGGGTCCCGGGCGCGACCTGGGCGGCCGACAACGTCACCTTCGCCAAGGAGGGGACCAACTCGGTCATGAACCTGGAGACGTCGACGGCCGGCACCGCCGCCACGACGGAACAGACCGAAGTGCTCACCAAGGCGAGCAAGTTCAGGAACGGCACCTACGCGGCACGGGTGAAGTTCGCGGACACACCCCGGTCGGGGCCCGACGGCGACCGTCTCGTGCAGACGTTCTTCACCATCAACGACCTCAAGGCGCCGATGGCGGACGACTACGCCGAGTACGACTTCGAGTACCTGCCCAACGGCGGCTGGGGGGAGCCGTCCAACATCCTCTACACCACCTCCTGGGAGACCTACCGCCCCGACCCGTGGGAGGCGGTCAACCAGCACTCCGAGTCCCGTACCAGCTACGCGGGCTGGCACGATCTGGTGGTCACCATCGACAACACGGCGATCACCTACTACGTCGACGGGCAGCCGTTCGGCACCCATGACGCCCGCTATCTGCCCGAGCGGCCCATGTCGATCAACTTCAACCAGTGGCTGATCGACCTCGCGGGACAGACGAGCACGACGCCCCGGGCGTACGACCAGAAGGTCGACTACGTGCTGCACGTCAAGGATCAGGTGCTGACACCGGCGCAGGTCAACGCCAAGGTCGCCGCGTACCGCGCGGCGGGCAAGGTCTTCGAGGACACGGTGCCCGGGACCCAGTGACCGCCCCGTCGGGCGGCAGGGGGCGGACGCCGGCCGGGCGTTCGCCCCTCGCCCCGCTCCGCGCGGTCACATTCCCTCGCACACCGCCCCGAAGCCGTGGTCGTGGACGTGGCGGGCGAGCTCGACGCGCGAGCGGATGCCGAACTTTCCGTAGATGCGCCGCAGGTAGTAGTTGACGGTGTGCGGCGACAGGTGGACGTGCTGCGCGACCTGACGGTTCGTCAGCCCATCGACGACGAGCCGGGCGATGGTGCGCTCGATGTCGTTCAGCGCGTCGGCGGCCGGCTCCGGGGCGGTCCGCCGCCGGTAGTCCGCCGCCTCGACGACGGTCATCCGGCCCACGTGGTTGCGCGCCATCCACGGACCGTGCCGGGGCGAGGACGGCTCCGGCAGGGCCTCCTGGGCCACCTGCCGTTCGTCCAGCAGCGCCCGCAGATCCTCCGCCGCGCAGAGCCGGGCCCACGCGTCCTGGTGCTCCGCCGCGACCCGCGCGATCCCGTCCGGGGCGCATTCGTACAGGCTGCGCGCGTGGAGGGCGGCCAACTGGACGGCGGGCACGTCCGGGTTGTCGGCCGCCAGCCGTTCCACGGCCTTGAGGGCCGTGTCGGCGAGCGTACGGTCGGCGATACGGCGGGAGAAGCGGACGAACCAGGCCGCCGCGCCCGGCTCGGCCAGCAACAGCGGGCGCAGGGACGGCAGATGCCCGGCGGAGGTGGTGAGCAGGCCGGCCGCCTCGCGGACGTCGTCGCGTGCGGCGTGCAGCAGGATGCCGAGCCACTGGCAGTACGAGGCCAGGTGCGGGACGGCCGCCGACGCGTCCCCGTACTCCCGGCAGCGGGCGAGGTGCCCGGCCGCCGCGCCGGTGTCGCCCGCGAGCAGTTCGGTACGGCACAGCGTGGCCGACGCCC
>NZ_WWJY01001006.1 GCF_009865405.1 Streptomyces sp. SID3212
TGAGGGGCTCGGTGGCGCCGGCCGCTCCGCCCGCCACCTCGGCGCCCGTTTCGGCCCCGGCGGCGACTCCCGCCGCCCCGGCCTCCTGACGCTTCCGGCGCTCGATGTCGGCCCGTACCCACAGGCGGTGAAGGGCGATCAGGTCGTCGGCCTCGCAGCCGCACAACCGCGCAAGCCGTTCGATCGGCGCGAACTCCACCGGCACCGTGCTCCCCGAGCAGTACCGGTGCAGCGTCGAGCCGCTCACCCCCACCCGGCGCGCCAGCGCACCGTAACTACGGCCTGATCCGTCCCGGATCTCGCGCAGTCGTCGCGCGAACGCGTCGGTCTCCGCGTCCTTCGGCGTGCTCACAGCGTGCCCCACTCCCCCCGGCCGTCACAGGACGGCGTTCCACCCCTACTGAAGAGACCCACGTCAAAGGGGGTGGAACGGTTCCAGCGTTCCACGGACGGCGCAGGTGCTTGCGGCCACCTCACGAGCCGTCAAAGCTGGTGATCGTTCAGCAGACGACGAACACGGGGGAAGTACTTCCATGACCACCAACAGGTTCCGCGCCGCCGCTCTGACCGCGGCGGCCGCGGCGATGACCGTCGCCACCATCACCGCGGCCACGGCCGCTCCGGTCCCACCCGCCTTCCTCTCGGCCTCCCAGCTGCCGGCCGCGAGCACGCCGTGGATCGCCGGGCCCGTGCAGTCCGGGGCGGCCGACGACTTCTGTGTCGAGGGCGTCGCCCCGGACACGAACAGCAGGCACCGCGAGTTCAGGACCGACCTGGACACCGGCGCCCGGCAGACGATCACGGTCGCCGCCAGCGAGACCAAGGCGAAGGCCCTGGCCGCGAAGCTGCGTACCGCGATCGAGGGCTGCCTCGACCGCCTCCAGGCGGAGTACCCGACCCTGGAGGGCGAGGCCTTCCACCACGGCCGGATCAACGTCGAGGAGGGCGCCGACCTGTACAGCATCGACACCGCCGACCCCGAGGTGGGCTCGACCGACATCGCGCTCTACGCGGTCGGCCGCGACGGCAGGGCGGTCACGGTGATCGGCTGGAGCCAGCTGGGCGACCTCGACGGTGCGCCCCTGAACGGCTTCCGCACGACCACCCGCACGGCGGTGGCCAAGCTCTACTGAGCCACCCGCCGCGCGTCACAGACTGTCCGTCAGGATCCTCATCGGTTCCTGACGGGCATATCGGGGGAGCGAGCGGGCTCCGGACCGGAACCACTCCGGCCCGGAGTCCGCTTACCCGCCGTCCCGCGCCGGGCCCCATGTCCTGCTTGCCGCGACCTACGCCCTGCGACCTGCGCCTACGGGAACGGGAGGGTGCGGGCGAAGAGCGTGACCAGGATCAGCACCGCGGGGAAGCAGGCGAGGAACAGGGCGAACGTGTAGCCCATGATGTCGCGGGCCTTGAGGCCCAGGATCGTCAGCGTGGGGAGCATCCAGAACGGTTGCAGGAGGTTGGCGCTCGCCTCGCCGAGGTCGTACACCACGACCACCCAGCCCTGGTTCACGTGGAGTTGGTTCGCCGCGTCCAGGACGTACGGTGCCTCGATCACCCACTTGCTGCCGCCGCTCGGGACGAAGACGCCCAGGACGCAGCTGTAGACCGCGATGAGGGCCGGGTAGAAGAACTCGTTCGACACCGACACCAGCCAGTCCGCGATCGTCCTGCTCAGGCCGGTGAAGGCGATCATCCCGAAGATGCCGCCGTACAGGGGGAATTGGAGCAGCACCCCGGAGGCGGCCGGGGTGCCCTCGCGGAAGGCCTGGGCCAACCGGACCGGGCGCCAGTGGAGGATGAGGGCCAGCAGGACCAGGATGAGGTTGACGGTGTTCAGGTCGAGCGCGGCGAGGGCACCTCCCTCCGCGTCGGCGAAGTGCCGTACGAGATACCAGGCGCCCAGCGCGAACAGCAGGATCGCGAAGACGGGGCTGTACTCGATCCACTCGCCGGGCCGCCCCCGCCGCGTCTCGGGCCGTTTCCCCGCGACGCTCGGCCCCAGATCGATGCCCAGCTGTTCGGCGGTCTTCGCGCGCTCGGGGGACGGGGAGAGGAACCAGGCCGTCGTCACGGCGATGACGAAGATGACCGCCGTGGCCACGATTCCCTGCCACAGGAAGATCGTCTCGCTGAGCGGGATGAGACCGCTGCCGCGCCCCTCCGCGATCACCTTCTGCACGGCCGGCGGGCTCGACGCCTCGCTCGCCACCTGGAGGGCGGCCGATCCGGAGAGGCCCTGCGCCCAGACCGTACCGAGCCCGAGGAAGGCCATCGCGCCGAGCGCCCGGTAGTCGACCCCGCCGATCCTGCGGGCGATCTCCTTGGCGAGGATCGCCGTGAAGATGAGGCTGAACGCCCAGTTGAGGTACGAGGTCACCATGGCCACGGCGGCCGTGAAGGCGATGGCGCCGCGCGGGGTACGGGGCAGCCGCGCGATCCTCGCTATCAGCCGGCTCACCGGCGGGGAGACCGCGACGGCGTATCCCGCGATGATGATCATGGCCATCTGAAGGGTGAACGTGATCAAAGACCAGAAGCCCTGGCCCCACGCGTCCACCAGGCCGTACCCGGTGGTGTCCGCCGGATCGGAGGGACTGCCGAACAGCCCTTCCCCGGAGGCGAGTCCGAGGGCGAGGACCGCGAACGTACCCACCAGGACGAAGCCCAGCGCGTCGGGCAGCCACTTCTCGGTGAAGGCGGTGAAACGCAGGGCCAGCCGCGCGAGCCAGTTGTCTCCGGGGGGAGTTGACGTCTCCGAGGGCGCGGGCGGACCGGTCCGCGCCGGCTTCGGGTCCGGCTCCTGAGGGGGCGCGGTGGACATGGGGGTCTCCTGTCGGCCGGTGGGGGAAGCGGCTGTGCCGAGGATGGTGGTGGGGGTGCGGCCGGGAGTCAATGGCGCCGCATGCTTCCCGGCCGACCCGGCCGACCCGGCCGACACGGGCGCCCCGGCGGCTCCGGCGCCCACGGGCGTGTGGTCCAGACCTATTGACCGAAGGTCTGGACCAAATTACCGTTCGGCGGAACACCGGAACCCCCACGGACGTCTCCAGGCCCCCACAGGCCGGGAGTTGGCCGGGTCCCCCCCCCACAGACCGTCATGGCCGGCCGGCCCGCTCAGGTGCCCGCTGCCATGGCAAGAAGGGACTACCGCATGATCGGTCGGACCATACGCACCCTCGGCGCCGGACTCGCGCTCGCCTCGCTCGGCTTCCTCGCCCAGCCACCCGCCACCGCCGCGCCGAGCGCCCCGCAGGCCGAGACCTGCGCGGTCAAGTCGAAGCCCGCGGGCAAGGTTCTCCAGGGGTACTGGGAGAACTGGGACGGCGCCGCGAACGGCGTCCACCCCCCGCTCGGCTGGATCCCGATCACCGACAGCCGCATCCCCGCCCACGGCTACAACGTGGTCAACGCGGCCTTCCCCGTGATCCGTTCGGACGGCACCGTCCTGTGGGAGGACGGGATGGACGCGACGGTCAAGGTCGCGACCCCGTCCGAGATGTGCCAGGCCAAGCAGAACGGCCTGACGCTCCTGATGTCGATCGGCGGGGCCGCCGCCGGCATCGACCTCAACTCCACCGCCGTGGCGGACCGGTTCGTCGCGACGGTCGTGCCGATCCTCAAGAAGTACAACTTCGACGGCATCGACATCGACATCGAGACCGGGCTGGTCGGCAGCGGCACCATCACCAAGCCGTCCACCTCGCAGGCCAACCTGATCCGCATCATCGACGGCGTCCTCGCCCAGATGCCCTCCAACTTCGGCCTGACGATGGCCCCCGAGACGGCCTACGTCACCGGCGGCTCCATCACGTACGGCTCGATCTGGGGCGCGTACCTGCCCATCATCAAGAAGTACGCGGACAACGGCCGCCTCTGGTGGCTGAACATGCAGTACTACAACGGCAGCATGTACGGCTGCGCGGGCGACTCGTACGCCGCGGGCACCGTCGCGGGCTTCACCGCCCAGACCGACTGCCTCAACAAGGGACTGGTCGTGCAGGGCACCACGATCAAGGTTCCGTACGACAAGCAGGTCCCGGGACTCCCCGCCCAAGCGGGCGCGGGCGGCGGCTACATGGCGCCGAATCTGGTCACGCAGGCCTGGAACAAGTACGGCAACGGGCTCAAGGGCCTGATGACCTGGTCCATCAACTGGGACGGTTCAAAGAACTGGACCTTCGGCAACAACGTCAAGGGGTTGATGTAGCACCACATCGTTGATCTGGCAAACATGCAGGTCAGTAGGGGCTCACTCCTCCTGGGGTGGGCCCCTAGGTTTTTCCCGTGCTGGATCGGTGCTGGAGAATCTGACCCCTCGTCACCCCTCGCCACCCCTCTTCATCCGTACCGTGCTGGATCCGTGCTGGGTGCCGAAGAGTCGCGTGGAGACCACAGGCGGGCGTGCGGCGCCCCGGTGAAGCTAGGCACAGTCCATCGGCGATCCAACCCGCTTTCGTTAGGGGATCAGCGCCCGTCGCGGAAGCAAATCTCTGCCTGCCCGACGTTGTCGATGTCCGATGCGACAACGGGGGTGGGTGGTCGGTTCGAAGCTGTTCCGTACGGGCGTAACAAAAGCCGGGGTGACTGAGGTCGCGCCGCGTCTTGCCGAGTTCGAGGCTGACGTTCAGGGCTTGGTCGATGCCCACATGGAGACTCTCTTAAGCGTCTGCTTGCTGGCGAGTGAGTACGGCACGGGGCCGGTTCACGGCGGTCGGATCGATTTGCTCGGACTGGACGAGAACGGATCGCCGGTCGTCGTCGAGTACAAGCGTGGGGTCGATGCCGGGGTCATCAACCAGGGGCTGTTCTACCTGGCATGGTTGCTGGACCACCGTGCTGAGTTCGAGCGTCTGGTCCGAGACCGACTTGGCACGATCGCCGCGTCCCAGGTTCTGTGGAACGGTCCGCGGCTGATCTGTATCGCCGGCGACTTCACGCGATACGACGTGCACCCCGTACGCGAGCATCGGAGGTCGATCGACCTGGTCCGCTACCGACTCTTCGGCAGCGATCTGTTCGGCCTGGAGACCGTGGCCTCCGTGAGTGGCGGCATACACATGGCACGCCGAGCGCAGCGTCAGGCGGTGGCTCGGACGGCATGGGACGTCCAGGGCACGTCCATGATGGAGGAGCTGGCGGGCGCGGTGGACGAGGCACTGCTCGGGCTCGGGGACGGCGTGAACCGGGTTGAGCGCAAGCAGTACCGCGCGTACCAGCGTCTGCGGAACTTCGCCTGCGTCTGTCCGCCGCAACGGAGCAAGCTCCTGGTCTACCTGAAGGTCAACCCGGCGCGCGTCGAGCTCATTCCCGGGTTCACCCGGGACGTATCTGGGCTCGGTCACCACGGCACGGGCGACTTGGAGGTGCAGCTCCGCAACTCGGGGGATGTGGAGCGCGCGCTGCATCTCTTCCGCACAAGCTACGCAGAGGCGTAAGGCCTTGAGGGCACCCCGACTGTTAGCGTTACACGCGCCGGGTTCTTGGTCGCCTGGGCTTGCCTTTCGACGTAGGGCGGGATGCGGCGGTGGACTATCAATAATGCGGAGGATCGCCGGTTTGGGTAATCGGCGATCCTCCGCTATTTTGCTCCGCTCAGGGGTGCGGTAGGCGACGAGGAGTGTTGCGATACGGGAGAGATCGCTAGCGATCCGGCCGATCCCAATATCGAGGAACAGTGCTCTTCGCCCAGCTTTTCGAGTTTCGTAGTTGGCTTACGCTCACAGGGACGCGTCGCACAGTTCGAATCTGTGACGGTCGACCTGGTGGCGTTGCTGCGCGCCCGTCTCGACGAGGACGAGCGGATGGCGCTCGCGGCAGTCTGGGAATACAAGCACCTGCCGCGACGTGGACCGCTCGCCCGCCGCAGGAGCGGTACGGGCGGTACGTCGCCGCCGACTACCTCGACGACGGTGTTGTAGTCGTCACCTCGGCGAGCGCCGGCGTTGACGGGATGGGGCAGTACGTCGCCCGGCACGGCCCGTAGCCCACGTGTGCCTGAGCCCTCGCCTGGGGCCTCAGCATCGTCGCGACGCAGACCTCGGTTCCGGCACCGTCTACCCGATCCTCGATCGACTCGCCGAGCGCGGGTGGGTGACCTGTCGCGACGAGGTGGAACCGCACCCCGGCAGGCCGGCGCGGCGCCACTACGAACTGAGTGGCACCGGCCGGGCCCAAGCGCAAGCGGCCCTCAGTGCTCGCCGTGCCCGCCGCGGGCGCGCTTTCGGGACGCGCCTGGCAGGTGAAACCGCATGAGCCAGCGCCACCGGTGTCGAGAGAGCTGCTGCCGGCCGCTCTCCTTTCACATGATGATCGGGACGATCGCTTCCCTCGGCATCGCCATGGCCGTCGATGTCTATTCCCAGACTGGCTCCCTCATGGAAATCTTCCCCCCGGTCGCGGGTGTCGCGACGGTACTGGGATGGGTCTACCTGCCGGAGGACAAACGGGATCGAGAGCGGGTCGGGGACGTCGAGCCCGGGACCGGAGTCACCGCGCTGGCCGCCCGCCTGGCGGGACGAAGGCGTCCGTACCTGCGAACGGAATGGCTCGCTCATCTGTCCGGCGCCCCGGAGAACGATCTACATCGTCGGGCGCGGCGGCCTAATTGCTCCAGTCACAGAAGTCTGGGAGCCGTGCGGAATCCTTGGGGCGGCCCTCTACGTCCTGACTCGGTGGCTTCGCCGGGTGAGGGGCGTCGAACTGGCTGACCAGTCGCCGCCACCCGACTAGGTCTGCCTGGCCGAGCCCCTGCCCCAATGAGGTGGGTGACCTCTCTCAGTGAAGGTTGAGCTCTTCTCGTCGAAGGTTGAGCGCCGATCGCGCGAGAGTGAGGCTGGTCGAGATCGCCGCGCCGGTTCAACGGGCTGCGATCATGCGGGGATGGTCCACGGCGTCCTGTTTCTTCCTCGCCGCCGACGACGAGACTGCGGCGGCTACGCGGTTGCGGGGACCCGGTGCGGCCTTCGAGTCCGTGAGCTGCCACTTCATCGATCCGGACACGTCCATTGCCGAGTGGGACATGTACGAACTGGAAGAGTTTGCCGGTCGCTGGACCGCGCGGCTCGGGTCCGAGGATGGGGACGGGACAACGGACGACGATCTCCTGGCGGTCCTCCAGAAAGTCGCCCGGCTCGCGGCATCTGCTGTGAACACCGGTGGCGGCCTCTACAGTTGGAGCTTCTGACCGTCCTCCTACTGCCTCGCGCCGGCACAGGACGCCACCGTGAAGCGGTGCGTCACCCCTGCTCTGACCAGCCCGCTCAACCTTCGATGAGAAACAGGCCCACCGCCAAGCCTTCAGTGAGAACGCTCGACCTTCGCCGCGAAAGAACCGTTGACCTCTGACATGTGATCTTGACCGCTTGCCAGGTGAGTTTGACCGGCCGGATCCGATCTCCGGATCCGCCCCGTCGGCCAAACTGACTCAGCTACCGGCCAGTGCCTGCCTCTGAAGGCATCGGAGGCCCTATTTACAAACCCTTCTATGCGATAACGCCCAAAGGTCTATGCTCGGGAGACGAGCAAGCCGAGTTGGAAGCAGATGATGCTCTACTGGCGGCTGTAAAAGATATCGTGGAGCTGTCGAACTTGCGTGCAGACATACATTCCAGCGGCACACCTTCAGCGACGTGACAACCCAACTAACTTAATACAGCAGACGCATAGCCTGGTGGGAGGCTTTTGTATGGAAAAATATATGAGCACGGAGCTATATCCGCAGAACTTTGAACAACCTGAACTAGAAGAACCGGGTTTCTTTGACCGTCTGCGTGACAACGCAGGAATGGCATACATGAAGCTGGGCAGAATGGCGGCCTCTGGACTGCTTGTCATGGGCGGCACCGCAGCGGCGTTCATCGCCGAGGGTGCCATCAACCCAAGTGTTGCGCACGCAGACACAACGACAAAGATTTCTTTTGAGAACGACTACCCGTATGCCGGTGCTAAGGTGCTCAACCTCGCAAATTTTGATTGGTGGATCGACGAAAACCATAACGGAAGCTACAACTCGGGGGAGACCTATAGCCCTTTGGGTTATGGCTACCGCAACTGCACTGATGGAGCAGCATATTGGGTGAACAAATATCTTGGGGTTAATGTTTCTGGATGGGGCGATGCCAAATCTTGGGATAGCAATGCCAGTGGCTACGATGTTAAGGCGGGCAACGCTAACAATATTGAGCCCGGCGACGTTGCCCAGAGCGACGATGGGAACTGGGGTCATGTCGGCTTCGTAACTGACGTCATCAAGAATGATGCTGGAGCCGTCATCAAACTCAAGGTCGCAGAGTACAACCACAACAGTGACGGTGCTTTTACGCACGAGGCGTACAGCAGCAAGAATTCAGACGGTAAGTTCATCCGCTCGTCTGGTCGCGACTGGGACCACTTCATTGACGTAAACGGGGCTTCTGGGGCTACTTCTCCTCCCGCAGAAACACCACCTTCACCAGACACAGATGGCGATGGTGTCGTAGACCCTAATGACTCGTGCCCGACTAAACCTGGTCTCAGCCAGAATAACGGCTGTCCCGTGACACATGTCTATTCGGGTACAACCAACGGCAAAATCTATGAAACTTATTGGGGCTTCGGAAATAACCTTACGACGTGGCAAGCGGCATCTGTCGGCTCGCCAGTTACTGCGGTGACGAACCAGATTGGCAGCAATGGCATCCAGCACATCTACTTTGGCACCCAAGGCGGCGAGGTGTACGAGACCTATTGGGGTGGTGGTAACTCGCTCACGACGTCTCAGCTTGTAGACCTCAACACACCAATCAAGAGCATCTCGTCGCAGGTTGCGTCTGATGGCACGCAGCATGTCTATACCGGCGCTCAAGACGGCCGCATCAACGAAACGTACTGGGGACCAAATGACGCGTTGACTACATGGCAGGTCGCCAACGTCGGCTCGTCAGTCGATGCGCTATCTACAGACATTACGTCCGGACCGACCCAACACATCTACTCGGGTACTGCCGACGGCAAAGTACGCGAGAGCTATTGGGGCCCTAACGACACCCTAACCACGTACCAACTTGCCAACATCGGTAACGCGATCGTTGCCTTGGACTCGGGTATTACTGGTGATGGCACGAACCATGTGATGACCAGTACAGTAGATGGAAAGTCGTTTGAGACTTACTGGGGTGGCGGCAACTCATTGACGACTGCCCAGATGGCCAACCTCGGTGCAACGATTACGAGCATGGCTTCGCGCTTTCGCAATGGCACCTGGCACATTTATAACGGCACGAGCGTTGGAACAGTGAAGGAAACCTATTGGGGTGGCGGATTCAACCTGGCAACAGGTGAGCTCCTGAACGCTGGATCGCCTGTAGCTTCTGTAACGGCTGAGATCACGACCGACGACGTACAGCATGTCTTTACGGCAACCCAGGACGGCAAGATTCGTGAGACCTATTGGGGTGGCGGTAACTCGCTCACCACATCTCAGATTGCCGACCTTGGAGCAGGGGCAGGCATAACTGATATCTTCTCGCGAGTTAAGTAGGGATCAGACTCTGGTCCTCAGCCGATTAATCACTTTACAAACATCGCACCGAGGCGACTGTCTGTGGGCATGATTGCTCCCAGCCCTCAAGATGTCCTCGAACCCTGTCGATGAGCTGGCGCTGCACGTCCTTGAAGACATGGCGCGGACCAACGCATGGGAACTCGTACAACTACTTTCTGAGCTGTAGCTGAGGCGGTGCAGTGGTTGCTGTCGCATGGAATGCTTGCAAGCAATCCCGGTGACAGCAATCCGCAATCTATTTTCGTAACCCGCCGCGGACGTGAAGCTGTTGAGCAGGGTATCGAGACCATGCGCAGTGTTAATCGCCTGCAAGACAACCTCCATCCTCTGATCGAGGCTAAGGCTCGACGGCAGTTCCTCATCGGTGAGTACGAGAATGCCATCTTCGTATCCATGAAGGCGGTTGAGATTCGAGTGCGTCAGCTGGCCGGCTTCAGGGATGAGGTGTTCGGTACCGACTTTATGACCAAGGCATTTAACAAGTCTGGTGGTTCGCTGACTGATCCTGCGGCGCCTTCGGCCGATTACAGGACCTTCGGCGAGCTCGTGACTCGATTCAGAGCCACCGTGACCTCGGTTCCGACCCTCGGGTTGTCCAGGATGCTGACCGTCCCGTGAGTATCTCCGTGTGCCATGGCGCTGCAACTGCTCCAGGCGACTTCTGCCTGATCCGCACCCATAGGCATGCTTGCGCCTGCGCTGCGTACGGTGTTCGTATAGCTAGGCGATGCCAGAGCTTTCTTGGTGTCCGTATCAGCAGTTCAGGCAGCGCCCGCCAGGTCCGTCAGCTGTTGCATTCGTTCTTCGATGTTCTCGAATGCTCCACGCAATAGCGAGTACTGGCCGTGAGTGTGAAGCGTCGTGGGCTGCTGGCGCCAGCGAACCCGTGCCCGTGCACCTTGCGACGGACCGGTGGGATGGTTTTGTCTGGCCCGTCGCAGGGGGATGCGGGCTGGTCAGCTACAGAGGGCGCGAGCCACGGTCTTGCCATGGAACTGCTTGGCGGCCCAGCCGCTGCCGCTGTCGTTGGGCGCGTTCACGATGATGTCGTCGAGGGACTCGCCGTAGCCGTTCTTGTACCAGGTCTCCCTGACGTAGCCACCGGCGATGGCCTTGGTGCCTTCCGGGCAGCGCGCGACGGACAGGGCGGCTTCCTCCCTGACCGGGCCGCACGGCCTGCGGCGCCTGGGCCTCGGGGACGCACACAACGCGGGCGGTTACCTTGCCGGTCATCAGCATCGCGCTCCAGCCCTTCCCGTCCTTGAACGGGGCATTGACGGTGACACCGTCATAGGGATCTCCGCCGTTCGAGCTGGCGAAGGTGGCGGCCTGAAAGCCTCCGTTGAGTGCGCCCATGCCCTGCGGGCAGCGGGCCGAGAACGATTGTCCCGGCTCGCTTACCGGGCCGACGACGACCTGTACCGAGGACACTGGGGCCTTGGCCGCTGGGTTCGCCTGGGCGAGGGTCACCCCGCCGGCCGTGGCGGCACCGACAAACGCCGCAGCCACGACACCGGCGACCAGACGCTGCTTTCCGCTTGGACCGTGTCCTATGTGGTGAGGCCGGCGAGTCGTTTGTAGCAGCAGATAGCGGCGGCGAGGCCGAGAAAGGCCAGGTAGTCGTGGGGGTAGCGTTCGTAACGGTGGTTGAGACGGCGGTAGCCGGTCAGCCAGGACATGGTGCGTTCGATGACCCATGGTCGGCGTCCTAACCGTTCGCTGGACTCGACGCCTTTACGGGCGATGCGCACACCGATGCGTTTGCCCCAGCCATTTTCGCAGGTGGGGGACGTCGTATGCCTTGTCTGCGTGCAGGCGTTGGGGCTTGGAGTAGCGGCCGCGGTGTGGGTCGTGTCTCGTTTGGTGACCCTCGATCATGGGCTTCAGGGCGAGGTTGTCGTGGGTGTTTGCCGCGGAGAGGCCGACGAGGAGGGGCAGTCCGTTCGCGTCGGACAGGACGTGCATCTTGGAACCTGGCTTGCCCCGGTCCACGGGGCTCGGACCTGTGAGTGCGCCCCTTTTTAGCCCTCACGTGGGCGGAGTCGAGCACGGCCCGTGACAGGTCGAGCAGGTCGGCGTCGTCCAATCGGTGCAGGATCTCCTCGTGCAGCCGGCCCCAGACGCCGGCTCTTGACCAGATCAGGAACCTGCGGTGAGCCGTGGACTTCGATATCCCGAAGCACGGTGGCAACGCCCGCCAGGCGCATCCGCTGACCAGGACGTAGATGATCGCCGCGAACAGCGTCTCATCAGGCGTGTCCTGCGTCCCGCCGCCGTGCGGCCGCACCTTCGACGGAGGGATCAGCGGCTCCGTGATCTCCCACAGTCCGTCCGGAACAATCCAACTCCACGTACCCCGCCCCATAACCAAGCCCAACGACCCAACCCCACATAGGACACGGTCTTATTGCCAGAGGCGGCTACTGCCTTTATTCCGTGTGCCCGGCGGAAGGCGCCACATAGTACGAGAGCGCAGAGCGGATCGAGTGGGAGCTGCTCAACGCGTCCCAGCGCTTCATCGCACGTGTTTAGCGGCTAACGAAACCGCTGAAGGAGCAAGCGTGCTGGGTAGATGGTCACCCGTGCTGAATCTGTGCTGGATGCGATTTCAGGAAGGGAAGTTTCTGCAGGTGGGAGCGACGCGTCAGACCTTCGGGAACAACGTCAAGACCCTGTTCTAGTACGGCTCCGCCCGTATCGCGGAGGGCCGGTCCCCTCCCCTTCGAGAGGGGACCCCGGCGGATTCCCCCTTCCCGGGACCTCCCGCCGGCGCGGGGATGGCCGCTGAATGGTGGAACCCGTGACACCGGCCGGGGCGGTCGACGGGAAACCCGCTCGCTGCTCCCTACCCTGTGAGCGAATCGCCGAGGCCGGAATCGGGCGGGCCGCCCTTTCCGGCTCGCGGCCGGGACGTCCACGCAGTGGACATCACCATCGGAGAGCACCCGTGCATGACGACAGGACTTCGAACGAGCTGCCCCGGCGCCGGTTCGTGGCGCTCTCCGGAGCCGTCGGGGCGGCGACGCTCCTGACCGGCGTGGAAGCGGTCGCCGGACGCACCGCTTCGGCAGCCGCCCCGGCACACGCGGAGCCGGCCCCCGACATGTGCCCCACTCCGCCTCCCGGGGGAGCCCCGGCCTGTCCCCCCGCTCAGCTCCAGCCCCTCTGCGGCAGCCCTGCCGACAACGATCCGCTGTGGCGGGACGTCCAGTACTGCACCCAGGGGAAACCCCTGCCTCCCGGGCAGAACCCTCCCACCTGCCTGAAGGTGACCTCGGACTACGTCGTCCTGAACGGCAGGCCGTCGAGCCCGCACAACTTCCTCCTGACCCCCAGTTGCCGGATCACCGGAATCGAATGCCCGTTCATCGAGACCTCCGGCGCGCCCAATTACTGGAACGACGCCTGGGAGAACGCCCGGAGCGGAGGGAGCGTCCCCGTGCAGTACCCCGACATCGGTCTGGGGATCAACTCGCGGAGCGCCCGTTTTCTCGACCAGTTGCACCTTCACATGGCCGGCGTCCGGGCGAGCACGCAACGGCGTCTCCAGCAACTGGAGACGACGGGACGCATGGCCACCAGTCCCGCGCAGTGGAACGCCGCGCAGTACCGGGTATCGGTCACGGGCTCGGACGGGTCGGGGGACCGTACGTACCGCGCCCTCAGGCTGCCCGGTCTCGGGATGAACCTCTTCGCGCTGTTGCGGCAGTACGTGGTGAAGCCGAACGGGCTGGACATGGCGAACCAGACGCTGATCGTGGTGCCGAAGATGACGGGTGCCACATTCGCCGGGGCTTTCTACGTCCTCAACAGCGACTCCTCGCTCCACGACGGCACGAATACGTGTGACCACCTTCTCGTGTACGGCTGAGCCGTCTGCGCGAGCGCGGCGTACAGGCCCGGTCCTGAGCACGCGTCGTCCCTCACGTTCACCCCAGGCCCTGCCTTGTCCTCGCCTCGGGTCCCCGGTCGGCGGGCCGTTCGCGGCCCCAGGCGGCCAGCGGCCCGAGCGCGTCGTTGAGGAGCTTGCCGTCCTCGGTCAGTGAGTACTCGACCCGGGGCGGTACCTCGTCGTACGAGACACGGTGCACCACACCGTCCGCCTCCAGCTCACGCAGGTGGGAGGCGAGCACCTTCTCGGTGATCCCCGGAAGCAGCCGGCGCAGCTCGCCGAAGCGACGGCAGGGCCGCTCGTGGAGCGCCCAGAGGATCAGCACCTTCCACTTGCCGCCGATCACCTCCATCGCGGTGTCGATCCCGCAGACGTGTCCGCCCGGTGTGCCCGGCCGGTTCAGTGTTGTCATGGCATGCCCCACCCTTCCGACGTGCTCGCTCACCCCGGGGTAACCACCCACCGCGAAGTGCGTACTTGATCATCCCCGGGCCGGTGACCAGGCTAATCGGCATGACACAGACCACGGTTGAGAAAACCCCCGTCACCCTGCTGGGCCTCGGCGCGATGGGCACCGCGCTGGCCCGTACCTGGCTGGCCGCCGGCCACCCGCTGACCGTCTGGAACCGCACCCGGCCCCGTGCCACGGCGCTCGCCGCCGAGGGGGCGGCGGTCGCGGACACCGCCGCGGAGGCGGTGGCGGCGAACTCCCTGGTCGTCGTCTGCCTGCTGGACGACACCTCCGTCGACGACGTACTGTCCGGCACCGACCTGGCCGGCAAGGACCTGGTCAACCTGACCACCAGCACCCCCGCCCAGGCCCGCGCCCGCGCCGCGTGGGCCCGCGAGCGCGGTGCCCGCTACCTGGACGGCGGGATCATGGCCGTCCCTCCCATGATCGGAGTCCCGGAGGCCGGCGGCTACGTCTTCTACAGCGGCTCTCCCCGGCTGTTCGAGCGGCACCGGCGGACCCTGGGCGTCCCGGCCGGGACCACCTACGTCGGCGAGGACGCAGGCTTCGCGGCCCTGCACGACGTGGCGCTGCTCAGCGCCATGTACGGAATGTTCGCCGGGACCGCGCACGCCTTCGCCCTGATCCGCGACGAGGACATCGACCCCGCGGCGCTGGCCCCGCTGCTCGCCGACTGGCTCGTCGCGATGGTCCCGGCCGTGCACCGGACCGCCGAACAGCTGCGGAGCGGTGACTACACCAAGGGTGTCGTCTCCCATCTCGCCATGCAGGTGGCCGGCACGCCGACCTTCCTGAGCACCGCCGAGCAGCAGGGGGTCAGCCCGGAACTGCTCACCCCCTACTTCCAGCTGATGCGGCGCCGCCTGGCCGAGGGCGGCGGCGAGGAGGACCTGACGGGCGTGATCGACCTGCTGGCGGTGGGGGCCGCGGTTCGCTAACGGTCGGAACGGCTGAACAGGTGTGCCTGCCGGACTCCGGCCTTGCGGAGTTCGTCGGCCACGACGCGCAGCGCGGTGCGGGCCATGTGCGGGTAGATCCCGCCCTTGCAGTCCATCCAGACGCGCGGCACCGCGGGCTCGACGGCGACGAAGTTGGGACTGTACGGAGGGACGTCCTCGTCCCAGAGGGCCTCGGCCTCCTCGGGGGAGAGTTCGCGGCCGTCCTCGAACACGCGCGTCAGCCGGGACTCCGCGGCGGTGAGCGCGGCGACGGCGCGGGCCGGTTCGTCCGACTCGACGACGATCTCCCAGTTCTGCACCAGCGCGTCGCCGTCACCCCCAAGGATCCCCAGTGCCTCGGGACCGACCGTGACACCGCCCGGCTCGCTCTCCGTGACCACGGCCCGCCGCATCCACGACGCCGCCTCGTCGCGGTACAGGCAGGCCTCCGCCACGCGCCAGAGCATCCGCGGGCCCGCACCACGAACCGCCTCCTCGAACAGGTCCTGGGCGTGCTCCCACCGCCCCGATTCCTGGGCCAGACACCCCCGCCTGAACGAGGCCTCGGAAGAGTGATCCGCGGACTGCGGAAGAGCTTCGGCATCCATGGCCCTTCTCTATCAGGGGGCACGAACGGAGGGCCAGGAGGCCGCACATGTCGTGCGGGCTCCTGGCCCTCCTGCGTTCGGCGCGGACGGACCGACCGTCAGCCGAGCACCGCCCCGACGGACCGTCAGCCGAGCGTCGCCAGCGCCTGGTTGAAGGTCGCCGACGGGCGCATGACCGCCGCCGCCTTGACCGGGTCCGGACGGTAGTAGCCGCCGATGTCGGCCGGCTTGCCCTGGACGGCGATCAGTTCCTCGACGATCGTCGTCTCCTGCTCGGACAGCGTCTTGGCGAGAGCCGCGAAGGACTCCGCCAGCTGGGCGTCGTCCGTCTGCCGGGCGAGCTCCTGGGCCCAGTACAGCGCCAGGTAGAAGTGGCTGCCGCGGTTGTCGATGCCACCCACCCGGCGGCTGGGCGACTTGTCCTGGTCCAGGAACGTGCCCGTCGCGCGGTCGAGGGTGTCGGCGAGCACCTGGGCGCGCGCGTTGCCCGTCGTCTGCGCGAGGTGCTCGAAGCTGACCGCGAGGGCGAGGAACTCACCCAGGCTGTCCCACCGCAGGTAGTTCTCCTTGATGAGCTGCTGGACGTGCTTGGGCGCGGAACCGCCCGCGCCCGTCTCGAACAGCCCGCCCCCGTTGATCAGCGGCACGACGGAGAGCATCTTCGCGCTCGTGCCCAGCTCCAGGATCGGGAACAGGTCGGTCAGGTAGTCACGCAGCACGTTGCCCGTGACCGAGATCGTGTCCTCACCCCGGCGGATCCGCTCCAGGGAGAACGCGATCGCGTCGACCGGCGACTTGATCTCGATCCGGAGCCCCTCCGTGTCGTGCTCGGGGAGGTACGCCTCGACCTTCGCGATGAGGTTCGCGTCGTGCGCGCGCGTCTCGTCCAGCCAGAACACGGCCGGCACGCCGGTCGCGCGGGCGCGCGAGACGGCGAGCTTGACCCAGTCCCGTACCGGTACGTCCTTCGTCTGGCACATGCGCCACACGTCGCCCGCGCTCACCGCGTGCTGGAGGACGATCTCGCCCGCCGTGTCGACCACCCGCACCGTGCCGGTGGCGGGGATCTCGAACGTCTTGTCGTGGCTGCCGTACTCCTCCGCCGCCTGCGCCATCAGGCCGACGTTGGACACGGAGCCCATCGTCGCCGGGTCGAAGGCGCCGTGCGCGCGGCAGTCGTCCAGGACGACCTGGTAGATCCCCGAGTAGCTGCTGTCGGGAATCACCGCGAGGGTGTCGGCCTCCTGCCCGTCGGGGCCCCACATGTGTCCCGAGGTGCGGATCATGGCCGGCATGGAGGCGTCCACGATGACATCGCTCGGCACGTGCAGGTTGGTGATGCCGCGGTCCGAGTCGACCATCGCCAGCGCGGGGCCGTCGGCCAGCTCGGCGTCGAAGGACGCCTTGATCGCCGCGCCGTCGGGCAGCGCGTCCAGACCGCCGAGGATGCCGCCGAGCCCGTCGTTGGGGCTCAGGCCCGCCGCCGCGAGCGTCTCGCCGTACTCCGCGAACGTCTTCGGGAAGAACGCCCGTACGACATGGCCGAAGATGATCGGGTCGGAGACCTTCATCATCGTGGCCTTGAGGTGCACCGAGAACAGCACGCCCTCGGCCTTGGCCCGCGCCACCTGCGCGGTGAAGAACTCACGCAGCGCCGCCACGCGCATCACCGAGGCGTCCACGATCTCCCCGGCCAGCACGGGCACCGACTCCCGCAGGACCGTCGTCGTACCGTCGTCGCCGGCCAGCTCGATCCGCAGCGAGCCCGCCTCCGCGATCACGGCGGACTTCTCGCCGGTACGGAAGTCGTCGGCGTCCATCGTGGCGACGTTCGTCTTGGACCGGGGGTCCCAGGCACCCATCGAGTGCGGGTGGGCCTTCGCGTAGTTCTTCACCGAGGCGGGGGCGCGGCGGTCGGAGTTGCCCTCGCGCAGGACCGGGTTGACGGCGCTGCCCTTGACCTTGTCGTACCGCGCGCGGACGTCCCGGTCCTCGTCGGTCTTCGGGTCGTCGGGGTAGTCCGGCAGCGCGTAGCCCTGCCCCTGGAGCTCGGCGATCGCCGCCTTGAGCTGCGGGATGGACGCCGAGATGTTCGGCAGCTTGATGATGTTCGCCTCGGGCGTCTTGGCGAGCTTCCCCAGCTCCGCGAGCGCGTCCTCGATGCGCTGGCCCTCCTCCAGGCGCTCGGGGAAACCGGCGATGATGCGCCCGGAGAGGGAGATGTCGCGGCTCTCCACGGTGACCCCGGCCGTCGCGGCATAGGCCTCGACCACGGGCAAGAAGGAATACGTCGCCTGGGCCGGCGCCTCGTCGGTGTGTGTATAGATGATGGTCGAGTCAGTCACCCGGTGCTCCGCTCCACGTCTGCAACATTGCTTGATATCAAGATATCCCGTGGACGCCCACCTCTGGCCAGGGCCCTGCCCGCTCTGTGCGCCGGGTCGCCACCGTCCTCCCCCGGGTGGACTCAACGCCACACCGAACCATGCATATAGTTGGTTCCAGGACAAATGGGTCGTCCGGCTGTCCGTCGGCCGTTCGAGCCGCCCTCCCGACACCCGTCCGTCAGCGCCGTCGACTGAGTGCTGTCCCCGCCAATGCCGCTGAGGAAGGGCAGGTCACATGGAGCGCCGCAGCGCCCGATCCACGCAGGACCGTGACGCCGCTCTCCAGGCGCTGGGCGCGGATCTCCGGGCAGCGCTCCCGAGGACACTGGCGGCGAACCGGATGGGCGGATTCCTGCGGGACCTGCGGTCCGACATGATCTTCCTGGACGAGGGCGCCCTCGCGGTCTTCGACCTCTCGCCCGGCGGTTTCGACGGCCGGCCGGAGACCCTGTTCGCGCTCATGGTGCCCGAGGACGCCGCCGCCCTCCGGGCGATGCTCTCCCGGGTACGGGACGAGACCGGCGCCTACGGCACGTACTTCCGCATCCGGTGCGCCGACGGCACCATCCGCTGGGCACACACCCAGGGGGTCGTCGAGCGGGACGCCTCAGGGGCCCCGCTGCGGGCCGTCGGCATCGTCCGGGACGCGAGCGCCGAACTCCAGCACGTCGCCCAGCAGGCCGTTCTGGAGCCCCAGCGCCGCCACCAGAGCGACGTGGTCCAGGCGACCACCGCCGCCCTGTCCCGCGCCCTGACCGTGGAGGACGTCCTGGCGGCGCTCACCAGCCGCGAGATCCTCGACCCGGTGGGCGCCCAGGCGATCTCCCTCACCGTCCTCGACCAGGACCGGCTGCGCCGCATCGCCGTCGCCAGCCTGCCCATGACGATGCGCGAGGAGATGGAGTTCTCCCGGATCGACGCCGACCTGCCGGTCGCGGAGGCGTTCCGTACCCACCGCCCCGTGTTCATCACCAGGCAGAGCGTCGAGGCCGAATACCCGCAGCTGTGGCCGCACGTCAAGGACACGCCGCTCACCGCCGGCGCCGTCCTGCCCCTGATCGCGCAGGCCAGGGCGAGCGGCGTGCTGTCGATCATGTACGAGGGCAAGACCTCCTTCACTCCCGAGGAACGCAACCTCCTGATCGCCCTCGCGGCCACCATCGCCCAGTCCGTGCAGCGGGCCGCGCTGTACGACGAGGAGCACGCCATGGCCGTCGGCCTCCAGCAGTCGATGCTGCCCGCGACCATCCCGAGCATGCCCGGCCTGCGGGTCGCCGTCCGCTACCAGCCCGCGCGCACCGGCCACCAGATCGGCGGCGACTGGTACGACGTCGTGCCCCTCAGGGGCGGGCGGGTCGGCCTGGTGGTGGGTGACGTCCAAGGACACGACATCCAGGCGTCCGCCGTCATGGGCCAGCTGCGCACGGCCCTGCGCGCGTACGCCGCCGAGGGGCATCCGCCGGCGGCCGTCATGGCCCGGGCGTCGAAGTTCCTCCAGGACCTGGACACCGACCGCCTCGCCACCTGCGTCTACGCCGATCTCGACCCGGCGACCGGGCGCGCGCTGCTGGTACGGGCCGGGCACCCGGGACCCCTCGTCCGCCACGCCGACGGGAGCAGCAGCAGCCCCGCGGTGGCGGGCGGCCTGCCCTTCGGGCTGCTCCAGTACAGCGACGCGCCCTATCCCACGACCGAGCTGGTCCTCGGGCCCGACGACACACTCCTGCTGTGTACGGACGGCCTGCTCGAATTCCGGGGCGAGGACATCGATGTCGGGGAGCAGCGCATCCGGAGCGCGCTGTACGACGGCCCCGCGGACCTCGACGAACTGGCGGAGTACATCGTCCAGACGATCGAGACCCGGCAGGGGCAGGAGGACGACGTGGCCCTGCTGCTGGCCACGGCGGCCTCCGCGCGGGACGCGGCGGCGTAGGCCGTCCTCAAGGAGGCCGCGGCGTGGACCCGTCCTAAGGACGCGCGTCCCGGGGACCCGGGTCGTGCGGGCCGAACACCCACGCGTGGGCCGCCTCCGCCGTGAAGGCGCTCTGGCCACCGGGGAACAGCAGCCCCGCGGTGCCGTACCCGGGATCGGTGGCCAGGGCGGCGACGTACGGAACGGCGACGCAGCGCATGCCCGCCGCGTGCGCCGCCGCCACCCCCGGGATCGCGTCCTCCAGGACCACGCACTCGCGCGGCTCGGCGCCCAGCCGGCGGGCCGCCTCCAGGAAGACGTCCGGGGCCGGCTTTCCGTGCGGGACCTCTTCTGCGGAGACCGTCGTCGTGAGGTACGCGTCCAGACCCGTGACGTCCAGCGCCACGGTGATCGCCTCGCCGGACGACCCGGACGCCACCGCCATCCGTACCCCCTCGGTGTGCAGCCGCTCCACGAACTTCCGCATCTCGGGGAACACCTCCGTGGAGGCGCGCACCAGGTCCAGGTAGAGCCGGTTCTTCTCCGCCAGCAACCGCTCCACCGGGGCGTCGATGCCGTACTCCTCGCGCAGCGCCACCAACGTCTCCCAGGTGCTGATCCCGATGAAGCGACTGTGGTGCTCCCAGGTGAAGCCGTCGACGCCGTACCGGGCGAGCAGCAGCCTCCCGGCCTCGTAGTAGTTGGGTTCGCTGTCGATCAGGGTTCCGTCGAGATCGAAGATGACCGCCGGGGGGCGCGAAGTGCTCATACCCCCAGCATGCCAAGCCGTACGCCGGGTATACGGCCAGGACGCACACCCCGCCGCGCACGGCGGGAAACGGGCGCACGTGCGACGGGAAATTGGTCCAGACCGCCTGCTACCGTCGCCCCGGCGAGATTCAGTCGAAGAGGGGACACACACGTGAGCGGCAGGAGCGACGGGCGGGCCTTCATCGGGTCGTTCACCTCGGCGGGCGGTCGCGGCGTCATCGCCGTGACCGTGGACCAGGAGACGGGCGGCCTCACCGAACTCGGGGCCACCGACGCCGTGGCGGACCCCTCCTTCCTCGCGCTGGCCCCCGGCGGGTCCGTGCTCTACGCGGTCTCCGAGACCGAGGAGGGCGCGGCGGCGGCCTTCACGGTCTCCGGACCCGGGGCGCCCCGGCCGCTCGGCGAGCCCGTGCCCGTGTGCGGCGCGGGACCCACCCATCTCACGCTCGCCGCCGGTCACCTGGTGACCGCGAACTACGGCTCCGGCAGCGTCACCGTGCTGCCGCTCGCGGCCGA
>NZ_WWJY01000102.1 GCF_009865405.1 Streptomyces sp. SID3212
GCGGTGGTGCGGCCTTGGCCGTCGTACTCGATCCAGGTCTGACCGAAGACCTCTGCCTCGACGGGAACCCAGACGGCATTGACGGGGTAGGACGCGTCGTTGAAGTAGGGCTGGTTGGCCTTCGACGGGCGGCCGAGGCTGTCGTAGTAGGTGTCGCCGATCAGCCGGCCGGTGCTGCCGTTGGCCGTGTTGGTCTGGCTCTGGCGTTCCTGGAGGAAGCTGTTGAGGATCTGCTTG
>NZ_WWJY01001007.1 GCF_009865405.1 Streptomyces sp. SID3212
ACGATGTTCTCCGCCTGCGGGCCCTTCTGGCCCTGCGTGACGTCGAACGAGACCTTCTGGCCCTCCTGGAGCTCACGGAACCCCTGGGTGGCGATGTTCGAGTAGTGGGCGAAGACGTCGGCGCCGCCGCCGTCCTGCTCGATGAAGCCGAAGCCCTTTTCGCTGTTGAACCACTTCACGGTGCCAGTTGCCATGTCATTCTCCTAAAACAGGTGCAGAGCCGGAAATCCGCACTTTACGGATTCCTCGTCGCCGCATTGAGCCCCATCCGGAGAAGCCGGCAAAAACAATAATGCGCCTGAGCGAGTTTCCGTCAGGCGCACATAAAGTTCATGGGTACCAAAACTGCAACGCTTGTAAGCCTAGCACGGTCGCTCGGCGCACAGCGAGGCCGACACGCGCAAACCGAACGGCCGGGTTTCCCGGAGCGGCCGGACCAGCGGCGCAGCACCCCCTCACCCCTCCCCCCTCACCACACCCGCAGCACCACCACAGCGGCCCGCCCCTCGGTCCTGAGCGACACGGGCCCGGCCCCCTGCCCGAGCACCACGGCGCCGTACACCCCCAGGTCGAGATCGCCGAGATCACCGAGCGCGGCGACCTCCGCAAGACTGACCCGCCACTCGAACCCCCCGCCCCCGGCCCCCTCGGGAAAAAGGCCACGACCTCCCGGGTGACCCCACCCCCGTTCCTCCACGGCACAACCGTCCGCCCGGCGGCGCGCAACACGCGTGGCGTCATGCCACGATCCCCAACTCCCGGGCCCGGCGCAGCCAGCTGGGGAACTCGCCGAGCAGGCGGTCGTACAGGGTGGAGTCCGCGACCCGGCGGGGATTCCTGCCCGCGGGGAAGAACCCGGCGTTGTCGACCCGCCGTTTCGCCGGGACGGCGAGCTCGTCGAGCTTGCGCAGGAAGTCGAACTGCTTGCCGCGCGGATCGCCGAAGCCGATGAACTGCCAGAAGATCGGCAGCCCGGCCGCCTTGCAGAGGTATCGCTCGGCGGCGAGCCTGCTGGTCGGCCCCCCGTCCGTCTGGAAGACCACGAGCGCCGGGGCGGTGGCGCCGCCGGCCAGATGGTGGTCGATCACCGCGTCCATGGCCAGGTGGTAGTTGGTGCGGCCCATGTGCCCCAGCGTCCCGACGATCTCGTCCACCCGGCCGACGTGGTTCGCGAGCGAGATCTCGGCCTCGGCGTCGATGTCCGTGGAGAAGACGACGATCGGGACGGTGCCGTCGTCGTCCAGGTGTGCGGAGAGGCCGAGGACCCGTTCGGCGAGGGCCTGGACGCTGCCGTCCTTGTAGTAGTCCCGCATGGAGCCGGAGTGGTCGAGGACCAGGTAGACGGCGGCCCGCTGGTCGCCCAGGCCGTGTTTGTCCAGTGAGACCGCGGCGCTCTTGTAGAGACTGACCAGCGCGGGCGCGGTCTCCTCCACCTTGCGGAGACTGATGGCGGAACCCATGGAACTCCCCCTGTCTCAATGGGCGGTGACGTGCGTGCGCCGAGGGTACGCCCCGTGCGGGCCGGGGGCGCCGGGCGCGGGGTGGTCGGTGTCGGTGGGGTTCGCTACCTTGATCGGCGCCGCCCCACCGGCCGAGACGTTCCCGCCCGCCCCGCCCGAAGGAGACGGCCATGGAGGCCGCTGTGACCACGTGCTACCGCCATCCCAAGTACGAGTGCTACGTGCGCTGTACGCGGTGCGACCGGTACATATGCCCCGACTGCATGCGGGAGGCGGCGGTCGGCCACCACTGTGTGGAGTGCGTGCGGGAAGGGCAGCGGTCGGTCAGGCAGGCGCGGACCGTGTTCGGGGGGCGGGTGTCCGGGGTCTCCGCGCCGGTGGTGACGGTCACGCTGATCGTGCTCAACGTCCTCGTCTACCTCGGGGAGTTGGCGCGGCCCGATCTGGTCGACCGGTTCGGCATGCTGGGCGCGGCGAGCGTGGGTCCGGACGGGGCGTGGTACCTGTACGGGCCCGAGTTCCCCGAGTTGAGAACCGTGGGGGTGGTCGACGGCGAGTGGTACCGGCTCGTCACCGGCGCCTTCCTGCACAAGTCCCCTGCCGACGGCACCTTCTGGATCATGCACATCGTCTTCAACATGTACTCGCTCTGGATACTGGGCCGCTTCGCGGAGGAACAGCTGGGCCGGGCCCGGTATCTGACGGTGTATCTGCTGTCGGCGGTGGGCGGTTCCGTGCTGGTGTACCTGATCTCACCGCAGGACATGGCAGTGGGCGCGTCGGGCGCGCTGTTCGGCCTCGCGGCGGCCTTCTACGTCACCCACCGCAGGCTGGGTCACGACATGGCCCCCGTGAACCGCCTCATGGCCGGGTTCCTGATCTGGATGGTGATCTCCGCCGGATTCACCTCGTGGGAAGGCCACTTGGGCGGCCTCCTGACGGGCGGCGCGGTGACGCTCGCTCTCGCGTACAGCCCGGCGAAGCACCGGACCGCGCTCCAGGTGGCGGCCGGCGCGAGCACGCTGGCGGTGCTGCTCGTCCTGGTGGTGCTCAAGACGTCCGCGTTGACCGGCGGCGTGTGACCACCGGAAAGAAACCACATGCCACGGCGCCTGCCAGCGGTCCGGTCGGGGACTGGGGGCAGGCGCCGCGCCTTGCGGAGGGCCCGGGGATCGCTCCTCGGGCCGACACCGCCCGTACGCCGTTGTACGGGACGTCTTGGGGGGGTGCCGACAGCTGAACGCTCTGAGCGCTCAGACCGTCAGCGCGCGGTCCGTCGGGCGGATCGGGGACGGCAGGTCGCTGGCGCCCGTCAGGTGACGGTCCACCCCACGCGCCGCCGAGCGCCCCTCGGCGATCGCCCAGACGATCAGGGACTGGCCGCGGCCCGCGTCCCCGGCAACGTACACGCCGGGAACGTTCGTCGCGAAGTCCTCGTCGCGGGCGATGTTGCCGCGCTCGTCCAGCTCCAGGCCGAACTGCTCGACCAGGCCGTTGGACCGGTCCGTACCGGTGAAGCCCATCGCGAGCGTGACCAGCTGCGCCGGGATCGACCGCTCGGTGCCCGGCTTCTGCTCCAGTTTGCCGTTCACGAACTCCACCTCGGCCAGGTGCAGGGACTGGACGTTGCCGTCCTTGTCGCCCTCGAAGTGCGTGGTGGAGACGGCGTAGACGCGCTCGCCGCCCTCCTCGTGCGCGGAGGTCACCTTGTAGAGCATCGGGAACGTCGGCCACGGCTGGTGCGCCGCGCGGTCGTCGCCGGGCCTCGGCATGATCTCCAGCTGGGTGACGGACGCCGCGCCCTGCCGGTGGGCCGTACCGACGCAGTCCGCGCCGGTGTCGCCGCCGCCGATGACCACGACGTGCTTGCCCGCGGCGGTGATGGGGGCGACCGTGAGGTCCCCCTCCTGCACCTTGTTGGCCAGCGGCAGATACTCCATCGCGAAGTGGATGCCCTTGAGCTCGCGGCCCGGGACGGGCAGGTCGCGCGAGACGGTCGCCCCGGCGGCGATGACGACGGAGTCGTACCGCTTGCGCAGTTTCACCGCGTCGATGTCGCGGCCGATCTCCACCTCGGTGCGGAACTTGGTGCCCTCCGCCCGCATCTGCTCGATGCGCC
This sequence comes from Streptomyces sp. SID3212, assembly GCF_009865405.1. Taxonomy (GTDB): domain Bacteria; phylum Actinomycetota; class Actinomycetes; order Streptomycetales; family Streptomycetaceae; genus Streptomyces. Next base: position 3,580 of record NZ_WWJY01001007.1, read on the forward strand.
GGTTGATGTGCGACTTCTCCATCTTGAACTCGGGGATGCCGTACCGCAGCAGCCCGCCGATGCGGTCCGCCCGCTCGTACACGACGACGGTGTGCCCGGCCCGCGTGAGCTGCTGCGCGGCGGCGAGTCCCGCCGGGCCCGAGCCGATGACGGCGACGGTCTTGCCGGAGAGCCGCTCGGGCGGCTGCGGGGTGACGTCACCGCTGTCCCAGGCCTTGTCGATGATGGAGACTTCGACGTTCTTGATCGTGACGGCCGGCTGGTTGATCGCCAGCACACACGCGGACTCGCAGGGCGCCGGGCACAGCCGCCCGGTGAACTCCGGGAAGTTGTTGGTGGCGTGCAGCCGCTCGCTGGCCGCCGTCCAGTCCTCGCGGTAGGCGTAGTCGTTCCACTCGGGGATCAGGTTCCCCAGCGGACAGCCCTGGTGGCAGAACGGGATGCCGCAGTCCATGCAGCGGCCGGCCTGCTTGCTGATGATGGGGAGCAGCGAGCCCGGGACGTAGACCTCGTTCCAGTCCTTGACACGCTCCTCGACGGGCCGGGTCCTGGCGACCTCGCGTCCCGTGGTGAGAAAGCCCTTAGGGTCAGCCATTGGTCGCCGCCTCCATCATCTTCTCGGTGGTCTCGGTCTCCGAGAGACCGGCCAGCTCGGCGGCGTCCTTGGCGGCGAGCACTGCCTTGTACGTGGTCGGGATGATCTTGCTGAAGCGGGCCGCCGAGGCGTCCCAGTCGGCCAGCAGCTTGTCGGCGACGGTGGAGCCCGTCTCCTCCTGGTGGCGGCGCACGACGTCGTGCAGCCACCGCTTGTCGGCGTCGTCGAGCGGCTCGACGGCTTCCAGGTTCCCGGCGTTGACGTTGTCCGGGTCGAGGTCGATGACGTACGCGACCCCGCCGGACATGCCGGCCGCGAAGTTGCGCCCCGTCTCGCCGATGACGACGGCACGGCCGCCCGTCATGTACTCGCAGCCGTGGTCGCCCACGCCCTCCGAGACGACGGTGGCACCGGAGTTGCGGACGCAGAAGCGTTCGCCGGTACGGCCCCGCAGGTACAGCTCGCCGCCGGTGGCGCCGTAGGCGATGGTGTTGCCCGCGATGGTGGAGAACTCCGCGAGGTGGTCGGCGCCCCGGTCGGGCCGTACGACGACCCGGCCGCCGGACAGGCCCTTGCCGACGTAGTCGTTCGCGTCGCCCTCCAGGCGCAGGGTGACCCCGCTGGGCAGGAACGCGCCGAAGGACTGGCCCGCCGACCCGGTGAAGGTGATGTCGATCGTGTCGTCGGGCAGGCCCGCGCCGCCGAACTTCTTGGTCACCTCGTGGCCCAGCATCGTACCGACGGTGCGGTTGATGTTGCGGATGGCGACCTGCGCGCGGACCGGCTGCGCGGCCTCGGCGCTCTCGGCGCTCAGCGCGTCGGCGGCGAGCTTGATCAGCTCGTTGTCGAGGGCCTTGGCGAGGCCGTGGTCCTGGATGGTGACCTGGTGGCGTACGGCTCCCTCGGGCAGCGCCGGTACGTGGAACAGCGGCGCCAGGTCGAGGCCCTGCGCCTTCCAGTGGTCGACGGCCCGGTCGGTGTCGAGGAACTCGGCATGTCCCACGGCCTCTTCGAGGGTACGGAAGCCCAGCTCGGCGAGGATCTCGCGGACCTCCTCCGCGATGAACTCGAAGAAGTTGACGATGTACTCGGCCTTGCCGGAGAACCGCTCGCGCAGGACGGGATTCTGGGTGGCGATGCCGACGGGACAGGTGTCGAGGTGGCAGACGCGCATCATGACGCAGCCGGAGACGACGAGCGGCGCGGTCGCGAAACCGAACTCCTCGGCGCCGAGCAGCGCGGCGACGACCACGTCCCGGCCGGTCTTGAGCTGGCCGTCGGTCTGCACGACGATGCGGTCGCGCAGCCCGTTGAGCAGCAGCGTCTGCTGGGTCTCGGCGAGGCCCAGCTCCCAGGGGCCGCCCGCGTGCTTGAGCGACGTGAGCGGCGAGGCGCCCGTACCGCCGTCGTGTCCTGAGATCAGGACGACGTCGGCGTGTGCCTTGGAGACCCCGGCGGCGACCGTGCCGACGCCGACCTCGGAGACCAGCTTCACATGGATGCGGGCCCGCGGGTTGGCGTTCTTGAGGTCGTGGATGAGCTGCGCGAGGTCTTCGATGGAGTAGATGTCGTGGTGCGGCGGCGGGGAGATCAGGCCGACGCCGGGGGTGGAGTGCCGGGTCTTGGCGACCCACGGGTAGACCTTGTGGCCGGGCAACTGGCCGCCCTCGCCGGGCTTGGCGCCCTGCGCCATCTTGATCTGGATGTCGTCGGCGTTGACCAGGTACTCGCTGGTGACGCCGAAACGCCCGGAGGCCACCTGCTTGATGGAGGAGCGGCGCGCCGGGTCGTACAGCCGCTCCGCGTCCTCGCCGCCCTCGCCGGTGTTGGACTTGCCGCCGAGCTGGTTCATCGCGACGGCCATGGTCTCGTGCGCCTCTTGCGAGATGGAGCCGTACGACATAGCGCCGGTGGAGAAGCGCCGGACGATCGCGGAGGCGGGCTCGACCTCGTCCAGGGGGACGGGGGTACGGCCGGACGCGATGGTGAACAGGCCGCGCAGGGTCATCAGGCGCTCGGACTGCTCGTTCACGCGGTCCGTGTACTTCTTGAAGATGTCGTACCGGCGCGAGCGCGTGGCGTGCTGGAGGCGGAAGACCGTCTCGGGGTCGAAGAGGTGCGGTTCGCCCTCGCGGCGCCACTGGTACTCGCCGCCGATCTCCAGCTTGCGGTGGCTGGCGGAGATCCCGGAGGCGGGGTAGCCCTTGGCGTGCCGGGCGGCGACCTCCTGGGCGACGATGTCGAGCCCGGCGCCGCCGATCTTGGTGGCGGTGCCGTTGAAGTACTTCTCCACGAAGTCCTGGTCCAGGCCGACGGCCTCGAAGACCTGGGCGCCCCGGTAGGAGGCGACGGTGGAGATGCCCATCTTGGACATGACCTTGAGGACGCCCTTGCCGAGCGCGTAGATCAGGTTACGGATCGCCTGCTCGGGCTCCAGCCCCTCGATGAACGTCCCCGCGCGGACCAGGTCCTCGACGGACTCCATCGCGAGGTACGGGTTGACGGCGGCGGCGCCGTACCCGATGAGGAGCGCGACGTGGTGGACCTCGCGGACGTCGCCGGCCTCGACCAGCAGGCCGACCTGCGTGCGCTGCTTGGTACGGATGAGGTGGTGGTGCACGGCGGCGGTGAGGAGCAGCGAGGGGATCGGGGCCTGCTCGGCGTCGGAGTGCCGGTCGGAGAGCACGATGATCCGGGCGCCGCTCTCCAGGGCCGCGTCGGTCTCGGCGCGGATCTCCTCGATGCGGGCGGCCAGCGCCTCGCCGCCGCCGCTGACGCGGTAGAGGCCGGAGAGGGTGGCGGCCTTCATGCCGGGCATGTCGCCGTCGGCGTTTATGTGCACGAGCTTGGCCAGCTCGTCGTTGTCGATCACCGGGAAGGGGAGGGTGACGCTGCGGCAGGACGCGGCGGTCGGCTCCAGCAGGTTGCCCTGCGGGCCCAGGGAGGAGCGCAGCGAGGTGACGAGCTCCTCGCGGATGGCGTCCAGCGGCGGGTTGGTGACCTGCGCGAAGAGCTGGGTGAAGTAGTCGAAGAGCAGCCGGGGCCGGGCGGAGAGCGCGGCGATCGGCGAGTCCGTACCCATGGAGCCGATCGGCTCGGTGCCGCTGCGGGCCATGGGCGCGAGGAGGACGCGCAGCTCTTCCTCGGTGTAGCCGAAGGTCTGCTGGCGGCGGGTGACCGAGGCGTGGGTGTGCACGATGTGCTCGCGCTCGGGGAGGTCGGAGAGCTCGATCTCGCCGGTCTCCAGCCATTCCTTGTACGGCTTCTCGGCGGCGAGGGTCGCCTTGATCTCGTCGTCCTCGATGATGCGGTGCTCGGCGGTGTCGACGAGGAACATCCGGCCGGGCTGGAGGCGGCCCTTGCGGACGACCTTCGCGGGGTCGATGTCGAGGACGCCGACCTCGGAGGAAAGGACGACGAGGCCGTCGTCGGTCACCCAGTAGCGGCCGGGGCGCAGTCCGTTGCGGTCGAGGACCGCGCCGACCTGGGTGCCGTCGGTGAAGGTGACGCAGGCGGGACCGTCCCAGGGCTCCATCATCGTGGCGTGGAACTGGTAGAACGCGCGGCGGTCCGGGTCCATGGAGTCGTGGTTCTCCCACGCCTCGGGGACCATCATCAGCACGGAGTGCGGCAGCGACCGGCCGCCGAGGTGGATGAGTTCGAGGACCTCGTCGAAGGACGCGGAGTCGGAGGCGTCCGGCGTACAGAGGGGGAAGATCCGCTCCAGCTTGTCGGCGCCGAAGAGGTCGGAGCCGAGCTGGGACTCGCGGGCCTTCATCCAGTTGCGGTTGCCCTTGACCGTGTTGATCTCGCCGTTGTGCGCGACAAAGCGGTACGGGTGGGCGAGCGGCCAGCTCGGGAAGGTGTTGGTGGAGAAGCGGGAGTGGACCAGGGCGATCGCGGTGGCGAACCGGCGGTCGGACAGGTCGGGGAAGAACGGCTCCAGCTGGCCGGTGGTGAGCATTCCCTTGTAGACGATCGTGCGGGCGGAGAGCGACGGGAAGTACACCCCGCCGACCCGCTCGGCGCGCTTGCGCAGGAGGAACGCCTTGCGGTCGAGGGCGATGCCCGTGCTCGTACCGTCGGCGACGAAGAGCTGGCGGAAGGCCGGCATCGTCGCGCGGGCGGTGGCACCGAGCAGCCCGGGGGCGACGGGGACGTCACGCCAGCCCAGGACGTTCAGGCCCTCCTCGGCGGCGAGCGTCTCGAGCCGTGAGACGGCGTCGGTCGCGTCGTCGGCGGGCAGGAAGGCGATGCCGACGGCGTACGCGCCGGGCTCGGGCAGCTCGAAGTCGGTGACCTCGCGCAGGAAGGCGTCGGGGACCTGGAGCAGGATGCCGGCGCCGTCACCGGAATCGGGCTCGGAGCCGGTGGCACCGCGGTGTTCGAGATTGCGCAGTACGGTCAGCGCCTGCTCCACCAGTGCGTGGCTGGCTACACCGGTAAGGGTGGCCACGAACCCGACACCACAGGCGTCGTGTTCGTTACGGGGGTCGTACATCCCTTGCGGGGCGGGGCGACCGTCCATGGGCGACCAGGCGTCGGAACGCATTGGCACTCCCGTCGTCGTCGTGGCATATGCGATAACCGAGGGACGACGCTGGCCCTCCAAGAAATTTCGTGCAGGTTACATGATGGGCGGCTTCTCAGGAAGCGGATAGCGCATTCCAACATGTGGACACCGCGCGTAGCGGCGGATGTGGGGCACGGACGGACACATCGTCGCCCGCCGGGCGGCTGCGGAGCAGGCATCGTTGCCCGCGGCGCCCAGAGGTCATGCCCGGTCATTAAGGACTCGAAACCGCGGGGTAACGACTGTGCGTGGGGCGCTCAGGACAGTGT
>NZ_WWJY01001008.1 GCF_009865405.1 Streptomyces sp. SID3212
CCTCGACGCGGAGAGCGCCCGCACCGCGGCGGCCGAGGCGGAACAGGCAGCCGAGGACGCGCGCAAGGCCGCCGCCGACGCCGCCGTCCAGGCGACCGCGGCGGAGGAAGCCGCCAAGGACGCCCAGAAGTACGCGGAGTCCGCCCAGGAGGCCGCGACCCAGGCCGAGAACGCGGGGAACACCGGGCAGATCGAAACCGGCACGGTTCCCGACGAGGCCGGCACGTCCATCGGCGGCATGTTCTATGTCGTCGACCACATCGAGCAGGTCGGCGATCCGCAGGTCCTCAAGAAGACCGACGGCTGCGACGGCTGGTTCGACCAGCTCTTCTACGACGGTGACTGCACGATCACCGAGAAGATCGGGTACAAGGCCGTCCTCGACCTGTACCTGTGCACCACGGAGGTATGGGCGAACACCTGCTTCTCCGACGACACGTTGTACCTGGGCGAGTACCCGACCAAGGAACTGTCCACCGAGGTCACGCACACCATCACGATCGCCGAGTACCAGCAGGGCATCGACCCCGTCGACATCCTCTTCGGAAGCTGGATCCGCTGCGCCCAGAAAATCACCCCCGGTGGTGAGAACGGGAGCTGGGGCGGGTGCGCCTGGGCAGCGGTGGATGTGGCGAGCCTGTTCGCGGGCAAGATCCTCCGGCCCATCGCGGACGCGGTCAGAGCGGCGGACGCGGCGGCGAGAACCGGTATCGGCTTCACCGACGCCCTCGACGCGCTGCGTACCCTCGGCCTGGCCGACGACGTCGTCGCGCGCATCGGGTACCGGGCGATCGACGAGTTCGTCGAGTTCTGCACCAGGCGCCCGGCCGCCCGTACGTCTCTGACCGCACGGGCGTCCGGGGTGGCCGAGGGATGCCCGACAGGTCTCATCGCCTACAACAGTGACGAACTGAGCTACATGGCCTACCGGTTCAGAACGGAGTCCGGTTTCTACGGAGCGGATCACAACGTTGCCGTGGCCAAGGTGCCGGGGTGGAACGACCCCAAGACCGGTGACCTCGTGGTCGCGAGCAGCAGCTTCGCCGGTCACTCCGAGACAGCGATTCTGGACATGCTGAAGGCAAAAGGGTTCGACCCTCGCCAGATCACCGCTCTGTACACTGAGCGGCAGCCTTGTGGTGACTGCGCCTCCGAATTGGCCGGCGCCCTCAAGACGGGCACGCCCATCACGTGGTCGGTCCCTTACTACCCCGGCATCGAGAGTGCGGCGAAGCAATTGCTGGCTGCTTACATCAAACTCGCTCGCGGGGGGCGTTCGGCGCGTTCCCTGACCGGTCAACAGCAGGAAGAGAAGTGAAGGACATGACCGAAAACGGATTCGACCTCCCGCCGAAGGCCCCGCCGGATGTCCTTGCCCAGCGCAACGCACTCGCCGAAGAAGTCTGCCGTACGTTGATTCTGGCCGGAATCCCCACTCACCGGGGCGACTTCGGAGGCGATTCCGAACCCGCGCCCGGGGCGGAGGTTCACGTGGATCCTCTGGTCACCGGTGGTGTGCTGGTGGAATGGAACACGGAGGCGGAATTGACATCTGCCGCGGTGAACCTTCTGGCGGGTGGAGTCGATCCTTCGGATCTGCCGCACGCGATTCGCCATTACGAAACCGTCCAGACCTCTATGCGGGACGCCCTCACCGGGATCCTTTCCTCGGCGGGGTTCCAGACCGAGCAGGCAGACGGGCACACCTACGGGACGGCGGTCTTCGTGAAGAGCGGCAGACCCTGACCCACCGGCACCGGTCATGCCTCGCCGACAACGTCCCGTACCGGCGTCGGCGAGGCATGACACGGGGCGCCGCGACATCCTCGCGAAAGCGATACGGACATCGCCGTACTTCGGCATGGACCATGACGACCTCGTAATCCCCCCGCGCCATCGCGGCACCACGCCAACTGCGACGCTTGCCTGTGCGCCGCAACGACGGGCTGCTAGGTGACGGAGGCGTACGTGCCGAACCAGGGGGACCTCGACCGTCGCTACGCCGCGGACATGGCGCGGGTTGTGGTGCTGCGTATGGCCGGGGTCCGGGCCTCAGGAACCGCGGTCACGTGGCGGGCGAACCGCTGCTGGCCCTTTGCCCTCGCGGTCGGGCTGCCTTTTGTAGCTGCCGGCGTACACCTGGGATTCTTCTCCACCACCGTGCCGAAGTTCCAGACCTACGGCATGTGGCTCCTGTACTACACGCTGGTCAACCTCGCGGTGATCCTTTGTCAATGGATCGGCTGCCGGAGCTTCCACGCGATGTGCGACTCCCTCGACCGCATGCTTACGCCGGCCGGCCGCGTGGCGGTACACGCCTGGATCGACCGAGGTATTTCCGCGAAACGCCAATGGCGATACACCGTACTCGGCGCGGTATCGGCCGTCGGCGCGATGTTCGGAATTCAACGCGCGGTGGGAACCACACCCCACCTCTTCGTCGACGCCGCCTCCTACATGGTGATCGTGGTGACCGGCGCCGCAGCGGCCAACAGCAACTATTGGATGATCCGCGCCATCCGATTGGCGCGCATCGTGACCGACCCGGCGAACGTCAAACTCCTGTGGTTCGCGCCGTCGCGAACCATCGGTCTCGAGCGGCTCGCCCGCTGGTACCGATTCGTCACGCTGGTAGCAGCGGCAGGCCTGTGCCTGGCCTTCGTCCCCGTCATCTACGTATCGCGAATAGACCCGGGCAATGATCTCCTCATCACCATCAAGTGGGTCCTGGCCGGCACGTTCATGGTCGCCATCACACTCTTTGGCCTCTACTCGCAATGGCGCTTGTCGTGGATCGTCGAGCAGGCAAGGGCCGTCTCGATCAGACGACTTGAGGAAGCACTGCCCCCTCGCGCACCTCGCCGTGCCTCCGACATCTCGGAGGCCGATGCGCGAGTGAACGACTTACTGTCGTACATCATCGCGAGTCCCAATACCGCCGTGAACGGCCAGACCCTGGCCTCCACACTCCTGGCGATGTTCGCTGGTGCGCTTCCCATCATCGTCACCGTATTGCTGAGGTGACGAGGACCGAGCGCGGACTTGTCGCAGACCCGTACGGCAACTGTTCATCGATCGCGGGCTCGAAGAGTGCGGCTACGGAGAGGCACGTGCACAACTGCTCGCCGCGAAGCCGGAGGCCGCGAGCCGGCCGCTGTCGGACGGCGGCCGGTTGGGAAAAGCGCGGCGGCCCTTCAGTTGCCATAGACCTCTGTCGGCGTTCACTGACCGTTCAGACCGTTGGGTGGTTGGGCTGGGCCGCTGGAATTACGGTAGAAGGTGTCCAGCGCGGCCGTGCGGCGAACAGGGCGGCTGCCGTCCTCGGGCCCGCTATGCATGCTGGGCCTGGACCGGAGGCTGGGGCACGAGGCAGAGATGTCGAGGGTGGTCAGACTCTCTGTATCGGGATGGGGGGCTCGGTGATCAGGCACGTCCACCATCATCTGATGGGCGTTGCGATGGCGGTGTGCGCCAGCATCGTCAGCGCGCCGGTGGCGTTCGCCGTACGCGGGATACCTGCCCAGGTCGACGACACGGTGTGGAGGGTCGTTCTCCTTTTCTTCGTCGGCAGCGTGTTGTTCGCGATGCTCACGGCTTCCCGGCTCAAGTGGATCGGTGAGGTCCGCATCTTCGAGGAAGCGGTTGCGCTGGACGACCCCGAAACCCTCCACCCCACCGACTACTCTCTGCGCCACAACCTCGTCAACAAGGGTTTTCTCTGTGTGCTGCTGGTGCCGGCACTGGTCGCGGGCCTGGTCCTGAGCCCATGGCTGTCCCTGATTCCCCTGTGGCTGTCCCTGGACTGGCTGGTCCGGGCCGGAATCGCCGCGCGCTGGGAGAAGCGGAACGCGGTGCTGTTATGGCGGGGGCACGTCCCGGCCCGTCCGTGGGAGCTTTCTTACTCCCCGCTCAGGCCGCCGCCGACTCGACCCACGACCGACGGACCGCCCGAGTGACGAAGGGGAAAGGTCACGAGCAGGGGCCTTTCTCCGGCCCGTGTGGCACCGGGCCGGCGGTGCGCTCGCAGCACCTGCGCAAGAACGCCGGCCTCTTCGGAAGGGAACTCCCCCCGGTGGGCCCGGCCCGCGGCGAAGGCCACCCACATCCAGTAGGGCGACACCTGGCCCCCGGAGGCGGACATCCAGTCCTGGTGCATGGCCTGCGATGCGGATGACCAAGCCGACGGCCTCATCGCTCGCCGCCCGTGAGGACGTCGACAGTGGGGCCGGACGGTAATCATCTTGTCCGGCGTCTCTGTCGTCCGTACGGCACCGGGTCCAGACTGCTCGTAGGCGGTTGCCGCAGATATCACACGATCGGAAGTGGACATCTTGAACGACCCGTACGAATTGCGCGAGGGTGTGCCTTCCGTAGCCGTCTTCCGGCGCCTGCGCACCGATGCCGGCCTGTCGGACAAGGCCCCGGAAGCGGTGGCACTCGCCTTGCCGCACACTTGGCACGGAGTGGTCCTCCACCACCAGGGAGAGCCCATCGGCATGGGCCGCGTCATCGGCGACGGCGGGACCGCGTTCCAGATCGTCGACGTCTGCGTCCACCCCGCACACCAGGGCCGCGGCCTCGGCGGGCGCATCATGGCCGCGCTCACCGAGGAACTGGAACGCCGGGCGCCCGCCACCGCCTACGTATCACTGATCGCGGACGGCCCCGCCCGTATCCTCTACGAAAAGTTCGGCTTCGCCGACACCGCGACGCACGACTCGATCGGCATGTACCGCGTAATGGGCACCTGATGGCGGAAGGCCGATCCAGCGCAACCGAGGAGCGGTTTCCGCGCTGACACACCAGCGGTCGGCGCACCGAGCGCCCTCCCGCGCGGCACGGGGCGCGGGAAGAATGCTGGAGATGAGAGGATCGGCTTGAGAGACCTGCCGGACCTGCGGGGAGGATATTTTTCGATCAGTGATCACTGACGATGCGGGACTGATCGCGGTTTCTCGTCTTCCCAGGCTGACGGTGAGTCCGGTCAGCAGGAGGCCGAGGAGGTATACGCAGGCGGTGACGGCGGCGGCGTAGACCGCTGTGCCGCGTGTAAACGTCGAGTCACTATGGTCAGGCTGAATCACGGGCTCGCTGTATCGACGCGGTGGACACCCCTTATGACCTGCTGTCAGGGCTCCCGGTTGACCTGGTCTGTCGCTCCTCCAGACACCGGTGGGCTGATCGGGGCGCAGCTCCCGTGCGACCGCGATCCGTACGAGTACCGCAGCAAGGCCGTTCTCTTGTGGACCGCGGAGGACTTGCTCGGGACAGGCGACTTCGATCAAGTCGCCCTTCAACTTGGCTGGCCATGCCCGCGCGGTCGCCTCCCACGTCCGCCGCCGCGCGTACCAACTGCGGAAGGATAACGACCTGAGGGCACTCGACGATGCTGTCCTGCGCGAGGTGGGCGGCCGTCTGTGCGCACCGCTGGAGGGTACCGAGCACTGAGTCCAGAACGGCGCCCGCCTTGTCCGTACGCCCTACGGACGCCCCGTGTCTTCAGAGGGTTGATCCAGCCTTTGTGTTCGCCTGCGCCCTGTCAGACCAGTCAGGCCCGTTCGATCTCGAAGAGTGCGGCGGAGAGCGGGCGACGAGTACGGCGGCAGGGTTCTTCTGGCAGAGAACCAGGCGTACGACGTCGTTGGCGCGGGCCAGCCCAGGAGACCCTGGGCAAGCCGTCGTCGGCGGCAGCGGGCAGAGGCGTTGGGCGGGGCCTTGCGCCGTGGTCTCGGCGGCGGTTGCCCCCGAGGAGGGGGGGCGAGTACCTGGCCGTCGGCATGGCGGGCGAACGACTGCGCCCCCTGGTCGAGCGTGGAGCGGTGATCTCCGCGATCGTGACCTCTTGCACCGGCTACGTTTGCCATTTCAGACGGGAAGCTCCCACCGGCGTCTTCGGATGGGCAGAGGCCACCGAACACCTCAAAAGCTCCTTGGCCGATGAGTACTCCAAGGCCGACCGGATTGACCGCCGAAGCCGGATCCCTCCGACGCGTCCTCGCCCGCCAGTGGAGCGGCGCCGTTCACCGGCCCGGCTGGCGGACCCGGCGGAAGGACGACAACAGCACCCTCGCCGCCTGCCGCTTTGCCCGGCCCGGGCCACCCCACCACCGGCCTGCTCACCCTCACTATCGAAAGGCACAGCATGAGTCTGGCCGTCCCCGTTTTTTGGGCCGCCAACCGCCCCACCGCTGCCGTGCTCGCCTTCCGAGGCACCCACTGCACCCGCGCCCGCACCATCGAGTTCGGGCGCGGTCGCCCTCCCGCTCTATCCCACCCTCCTCCACGGGCTCCTCCACGACCGGACAGCCGCCGAAGCGTGGCTCCCCTGGAGGCTCCGCATCCTCAATACCGCCGAGGCCATCCCGATTCCGCAGGTGGCCCACCGACCTCGCCATCGCCGTATAGATCGAGAACGAGGCCGGTGACCCGGACGGGGCAGGTCAAGGGTGGAGATGAAGTAGCCGGGATGATCCCCGGCCACGTCGTGGGGCAGGTGACTTTCACACGGCGTCGGCTCGCGGTCTGGTACGGCGGCTACCGGTCCGTCATCTCGGCCCATATGGCCGGAGTCCAGGCCGCATCGAGGAAGGCGCTCACAAGTCTCGTCCGCAGCACGGCGCAGGTCGAGCCCCGGCTGCCCGACCACGTCTAACAGCCATGGAGTCTTCCCTCTTCCCTTGCCTGTCTATCGGCGGCCCCGCCGAGGACGTCGCCCGTCGTGGTGTTCGTCGTGCCCCGACGAACAGCACCCGGGGCGCCGGAGGTCCGGGAGCAGGCTCCGGTCGATGGTCGCCGTCGGTCAGCAGAACCTTCTGGTGGTGGTTCGCCGACCGATTTTGGTCGGGGTGTTAGAGGACGCGGCCGCAGCCGTCGGCTTTGCCGTTGACGATGTTGCAGACCCGGAAGCGGACGTCTCGGACGTTGTTCATGACGAGTGACGTGCTGCCTTTCTGTCCGGGGCCGACGCCGTACAGGATCTCCCAGCCGTCGGCGCTGGAGGAGTCGTCGAACTGCAGTACGCCGTGCCAGCCCGGCCCGCACTTGGTGGGGTGGTTGACGATGGTGGCGGTGCCCCAGGTGCGGTAGAGATCCAGTCCGGGGTTGGTGAGCGCCCAGCCGTAACGGCCTGTGACGGTGTTGCACCCGTTGGAGCTCGAGCCGCTGATGGAGACCTCGGCCGCGCTTGCCTGGCTCGGGAGGAGTGCCAGGCCGGCAGCGGCGGCCACGATCCCGGTGACGCGCCCCAGCCTGCTTGTTGTGCTGCGTACGGACATGCCCAACTCCTTCACGACCTTATGCGCGATTCCGGTGTGAATCGCTGTGCGCCTCATCATGGCGAGAGGACCTTGGGCAAACCTCGGCGAAACCTTGGATCGGGTTCTGACCCACCCGGGCTGTCATCACTCACTGACTGCCTGGCGGTGCGCACACTCCCCGGCCGCACCAACACCACTAGAGGGGTGATCTTGGTTCGGGTTCGGCGGCGGGTCCGTTTTTGCCACCAGAGGCCCGGCCCTTCTGGTCCTGGTCACGCCTGCTGAGTGTCTGTCTGTTGAATATGAGGCCCGCTTCGGGCGGTTCGCCGTGGAGCAGCCGCCGGTGTGCTGGAGCAGTTCCGCCTGGACGCGCGGACTGCGCGAAGTGGCGGGGTGTGGTTGCGGCGTTGGTACGAGCACGCGTGGGAGATCCGGGAGGTCGACGGCTACTGGGACTTCGCGGCCGGATCACGTACGGGTATTCGCCGTACGCGGTCGGGTTCGGCGTGCCCACCACCCCGGCGATCCGGTTCGCTGCGGGCTGCGGGCTGCGGGCTGCGGGCTGCGGGCTGCGGGCTGCCGGTGGTCGGCTCGCGAGGGAGAGCGGCTCGGATCGCGTTCGCGTGCATCGCCTTGACGGTGGCCCGGGACCACGCCGGGGAGGAGGTGTCCGGCGCCGGGGGCGAGACGGATGTGCCAGGCCTACCGGAGGAAGGTGACTGGTCTCCGGAGGCGTTCGGCGGCCTGGACCTCGCTGTACTCGGTACGTCGCGCCATGTGGATGTTCCTCTCTCTCAGGTCTGCCGGGAACGGGCGTACACGGATGCCTGGCTGCTGGTGTCGTTTCGGGCCTGCGGCCTGGTGTAGTGGTTCCGGGCGACCGCCCAGTCGCCCGCACGCTGCCAGGGGTGAAGTACGTCCGGCAGGTGGCTGGCTGTCGGGTGTGGCTGCTGGGGTGATGGTGACGGGTTGTCACGTCCATCGCATGGCGATTGCGGAGAGCTGTTCCATCCGTTCCGGGGTGAGTGTTGCGGCGCGGCTGCGTTGGTTGCTGATCCAGGAGCCGAGCCGGAGTTCCTGTTCCTCCTGGTCTTCCCCGACGGTGATCCGTTCGACGTGCTTCCTCGGGACCTGGAGGTGTCTTTCGCGTTCGTAGTATTGCTTGGCGGCCTGGTAGTGGGTCGCCCATTTGTCGGCCTGCGTGCGGCGTGGCTGCGGCTTCTCGTCCTCGCTGGCGGGCTCGATGCCGAGAACCTGCTCGCACATCCACTGTTGCACGGTAGTGAGCTGGTCCCATCCGAGCCGTACGGAGGTCACCCATCGCCCGAGGTCCTCGTTCTGTCGTACGGTCTCGCCCACCGTAGTAGGCAGCGCTCCACCGGTGTCGAGGTGCGTGCGGACGAGGTGGAAGCACCTCTGCCATGTCACCGGCCAGCTGGGGCACCAGGACGGGTCGATGTCCTCCAGCTGCTCGCGCCGTTCCGCCGGCATGGCGCCGGCTGACGATTCGACGGGCAGTCCCTTCGCGCGCCGCTGCTCGTTCTCGTCGGCTTTCCGGGCGGCGGCCCGTGCGTTCTTCAGCCAGATGCCCACGGCCGCGCCCTGGTAGGTCGCGTCGAGCGGCGCCAGGAGGTGGCCTGCTTGTGCGGCCCATCCTCGGGCGGCCGCCAGTCCTTCCTCCCAGGCGACGTCGAAGTGGGACCAGACCATGCCCAACGAGTCCAACTGAGCGACGCGGTCCTCGTCCATCTTGCCGCGGGCGTAGAGCCGTCTGGCGTCCGCGGTCCATTGCCCCAGCGGGAATCCGGCGAGTGAGGCCGGCCACCCCCTGACCTCTTCTTCCTCTTCCTCAGCAGCCTTCTGGTCGTCGCCGTCGGGTACGCGGAAGGTGAACGGGACGCGGAGGTCGCCGTGTTCGCGGGCGTAGATGACGGCGGCTTCCACGCCGCGCCGCCAGTGTTCGTTCTCCGGGTTGAGGACCCGCAGATTGATGAACGCCGCGAGGGCGGCCGGGTCGCGGGGTGTGCTGAATTTCAGCAGCGCCTTGGCGGGGACACTGATGCCCCCGGAGCCCTCACCGCTCCCGCCTGTGCTCTTCCCGCTTTCGTCCTTGGCTACGGGTTTGTAGGCGCTGGGGGCTTGTTGCTCGGCCAGTTGCTCCACGATCCGGGTGTCGTGCGCGCGCAGCGCCTCCAGCAGTTTCGCCAGTCCGCCGTATGCCCGGCTGGTGAGCATGTTGTCCGCGGTCTCGCCGGGTCCGAGCAGTACCGGGACTACGAGGGAGGCGACCTTGCCTTCGCCGGGCTGTATGCGAAGGGCGCGGCCGACGGCCTGGACGAGGTCGGGCATGGATCCGCGGACATCTGCCCAGTACACGGCATCGCAGTTCGCGGTGTCGACGCCTTCCCCCAGCACCTTCACCGAGGACAGGAAGCCCTTGTCCACCGTGGTGCCGTCGGTGCTGGTCCCGGCGGCGAACTCGGCGAGGACCCGGCGGCGGTGGAGCGGCTTGTGGTCGCCGCACAGCCAGTCCGCCCAGACCGTCTTCGGGTACCGCTGCGGGTCGGCGGCGTGCAGCTGCCCGGCGACGTCGGGGAGGCCGGCCGCGAACGCTTCGGCTTCCTTGACGACGTGGTGGAAGACCAGCGTGCGGCGGAAGCCCTCCTCGGCCGATGCCTTCACCAGGGCGGTCTGCAGGGCGGCGAGCCGGGCCCCGCGTACCTGTGCCGAGCGGCTCTCGGCGCCCAGGAGCTGTGCGGCCTGGAGCCGGGTGTCGCTGATGTCCACGCATACGACCTGGTAGGGGGCGCAGATGCCCCGGTCGATGGCCTCGGAGAGCGTCAGGGTGAAGCAGCGGCTGCCGAACGGGCCCCGGGGGTCGTCGTCCATGCTCGCGACCAGCTCACCGGGTGCGCCGGCCTCGTCCCCGTCCCCGAGCTGCCACAGCCTGGGTGTGGCTGTCATGTACAGGCGTCTCGACGAGGGGATCTTCTGGTTGTCGTGGACGACCGCCCAGGGTTTTCCGATCCGGCCCGAAACGCGGTGGGCCTCGTCCACGACGATCAGGTCCCAGGCCGCCAGGCCCGCGCTGTGCGCGCGTTCCAGGGTGCCCAGACCGAGCGAGGCGTACGTGGCGAACACGGTGACCTGATCCAGGCCTCGGGTCCATTCCACCAGTTCGTCCACGTCGGTGGTGTGGGGGAAGGACGCCTCCTCGCCCCGTAGCGAGGACACGCCGATCACCGGCCCCCGGCGGCCTCCCTCACGCCACGCGGCCTGGGTCTGCGCGAGGAGGTCCAGTGAGGGGACGAGGACCAGTACCCGGCCCGCGTGGAGCTCTTCGGCGCTGTGGGCCGCGACGAGGGTTTTCCCCGAGCCGGTGGCCATGACGACCTGGGTGCGCAGTCCCTTCTCGGGTGTTCGGGTGTGGGCGGGGATGGTCAGGGTGCGTACGACCGCGTCGACGGCTTCGCGCTGGTGGGGTCGCAGCTGTGGGTGCGGCATGGCAGGTGCCTTCGGCGGGGGTCCGGTGATGCCGGGCCGGGGGTTGTGTTCAGGTCCGGTCGAGGAGGGAGTGGAGCAGGGCGATGACCGCGATGCCCACGAGGAGTGCGGTGCCGGCCGGAGGGTGGGTCAGGGCGAGGTAGGTGGCGCCGGTGCGGAGGCGGAGTTGACCGTTCATCTGCGGTTCCTCGGTCGGGCGTGAGTTGTGTGGTGACCTTCAAGATCGAGGCGCTGAATGCCCTCGTGTTCGCCTTGGCGTTGTTCCTTGCCTGGGTGGTGTACCGGCGTACCGACAGCATCGAGTCCGCCGTCGTGACGGGGGCCGCGACGGCGGCTCTGCTCCTGATCCTGTTCAATCCGATCGGGGGTGGCGAGGCGACCGCCGAGACGACTCCTCCGGCGCCGTTGAGCTCGGCCTCGGCCTTTCCGCCGCCGCGGCGTTGAAGCCGTGGGCTGCGGTGTACGGCGGGCGCCGGCCAACCGCCGTACACCGCGACCGCCCGAACACCGGTGCCCGGCCGCCCAACCGGCCGCCAACCGGTCGGCGGCCGTACGGGGGTCTCACCCGGCGCCCACCCCGGGGCCCGTGAGCCGCTGACCATCGCCGCTACCGT
>NZ_WWJY01001009.1 GCF_009865405.1 Streptomyces sp. SID3212
GAGGCCGGGGCGGGCCGGCTGAACGCCGCCGCGATCCCCGCCCGGCGTACCGCCCGCACCGGAGCATCCTGCCGGGCGTTTCCGTCCTCGTCGTCCCGGGCCTCCGCGGTGTCGGCCGTGTCCGCGTTCTCCGCCTCTGCGGGTTCCGGGGGTTCCGTTTCCCCGGCTTTCGCCGTGGCCCGGGGAACCGCCGCGGCCCTGGCGGCCTCGCCCTCCTCGCCGCCGAAGATGCTCACCAGCTCGGCCACGTCCTCGATCGGCCTGCCCACGGCCGCCGCGCGCAGCGTCGTGTCGGCCTCGTCGAACTCGTGGGGAGGCTCGTGCAGCAGGGCGACCAGCCGCATGACCTCCTCCAGGGGACGGGCCACCGCGGCGGCGCGCAGCGCCTCGTCACCGGGGCTGGGCACCTCACCGGTCCGCCGCAGCAGACTGACCAGCGCGGCGACCTCCTCCAGCGGCCGTTCGGTCGCGGCCGTCCAGAGCAGGGTCCGTATCGGCTCCTGACCGGGCTCCATGGACAGGGTCGCGCTGTCGGTGAGGCCGGTGAGGGCGGCGAGAGCGGCATCGTCCGGCGGACGCGGACGGCTCTCGTCGCGATCCTCGGTGGCGGGATCGAGGTGGGGGTCAAGAGACATGGCGCGGCTCCCTCTGCCGAACTCCACGGGCGGGCACACACCCTGGTGGTCACCGTGCGGCCATCTACGGCGCACGCTTTGTTACATGAAATGCCCTGGTGCGGAGATTGCGCCATCCGGGACCGGCATACGAGGGGTTCTCGCCGTCCCGCGTATGGTCAGCGCGGCCGGGCGGCGGCCGTTCCCGGCCGGGTGGCCGACCGCGCGACCGGCTGGGTGACCGGCCAGGTGACCAGCGTCTCGTCGGGCTGCGGCACCTCGCCGTAGTCCTCGTCCGCGCTGTCGACCCGCAGCCGGTTGACGACGGCCTCCAGCGCGGCGGGCAGCGTGGGATGCCTGCCCCGGTGACACTGCCCGATGAGGTCGTGCAGGACGGCCTCGGGCAGCAGCGAGGACAGGGAAGGGACCGGGGGCGGCGCGCCGTCCGAAGGGGTACGGCCGGGGCCGGCCAGCCTGCGGGACTCGGCACGCCAGTGGGCCGCGTCCCGGAACTCGGCACGCTGCTGGTGGGCGAGGAAAAGACAGAACGCCGCCGTCCGGTTGCCGCCGCCCGCCGCGAACTGCCACCAGAACTGGGCCGCGTCGCGATGCCCCGTCAGATGCAGCAGCGCCGCGAAGACGACGGCTCCCTGCGGGTCTATCCGGTCGTGGTCGACCAGTTGGGCCAGACAGCCGGCCGCCTCGGGGGCGTTCAGGACGAGCGCGACGGCCAGGTCCAGGTCACGGCCCGCCTGTTCGTGCGCCGTGGCACAGTTCCCTGGGGCCCGCACGGGCACGGGCGCTTCCGCCCGCTCCCGGGCCCGCTCCCCGGCCCGCGCGGCGGCGCGCCGCAGGGCGCTGTCGGTGTCGTAGTCGTCGTACGCGCCCGCGAGGACCTCCGCGTCGTCCAGCAGCACCTCGACCCGGGTGCCTTCCGTTCCCCTCACCTGGCGGGTCCCAACTCCCTGGCCAGCCGTCGCCGTGCGTGTCGTACGTGCGAGCGGACGGTCGGCACCTCGATGCCCAGGTACTCGGCGACCACCTCGTCCGGCACGCGCAGGACGTAGCGCAGTACGACGACGTCGTACTGCCGCTCGGGCAGCCGGGAGATGGCGCCGTACAGGCCGATCTCGTTCTCCAGGACCGTGAACTGATCGGGCGTCCCGTGCTGGAGGAGCTTGCGGGCCGCCGCGTCGAACGCCGCGGTGTCGACGAGCGCGGGCGGTCCGTCGTGCGCGTCCTGCCGCCGGGCGACCTCCTCCTTGAGGACCGCCCAGGCGTACTGCGACACGGACTCCTGGAGCAGGACGTGCGGCCAGTGCTCCAGCAGCCGGGCGCACGCCGACTCGACCACGGTCTCGGCGACGGGCCGGGAACCGACCTGGGTGTGGGCGTACCGCAGCCACAGGCGGTGGTGGTGGGCGGCGAAGGCGTCGAACGTCAGGGCCAGTCGGCGGCTGGAACGGTCCGTGTGCCGGCGTACGCCGGGCGCGGTCGGATCCGGTCCCATCGGGTCGCGCGGATCCGGACGAGCCGGGTCGCGTACCTCCACGCCCAGGGCCCCGTCGCTGTCACGGGCCATCAGGTGCCGCCCTTTCGGTTCTTCCCCGTCAGGAAGGGATTTCCTTCCGGGGGTCAGTCAACCGGATGTCTGTGGTGGCAGTGGAGTGGTTGGGCGAAAAACTTTTCGCGCGTCACCCTCCGCACAGGGGGAGTTGACGCGTCTCGTACCGTGGTTCCTCCTAGTGGGCGGACGTGGGAAGCGGGGCGTGCGGTGGCCGACGGCAGCACGGTGGACCTGGAGCTGGACAGGGCGCATTCAGCCCGGATGTACGACTACTACCTGGGCGGGACGACCAATTTCCCGGCCGATCGGGAGGGGGCGGCGCGCGCGATGAGCGCTTTCCCCTCGATTCTCGCGACGGCGCGGATCAACCGGCGTTTCATGCACCGTTCCGTGCGGTTCCTGGCACGCTCGGGGATGGACCAGTTCCTCGACATAGGCACCGGTATTCCCACGTCACCCAACCTGCACGAGATAGCGCAGGCGGAGGTCCCGCACGCGCGTGTCGTCTACACGGACAACGACCCGATCGTGCTGGCGCACGCCCGCGCACTCCTGCACAGCCATCCGGCCGGGCGTACCGCGTACGTGGAAGCCGACGTCACCGCGCCCGAGGCGTTGCTGGCCGCCGACGAGATCCGTACGACACTGGACCTCACCCGGCCGGTCGCCCTTAGCCTCAACGCGCTGCTGCACTTCGTGACCGACGACCACGGCGCCCACGACCTGGTGGACGTCCTCAAGGCCGCGCTGCCCTCGGGCAGCACGCTCGCGATCGCCCATGTGACGACGGAGTTCGACCCCGAGGGCATCGCGCGCCTCACGGAGGCCTACCGCGCCTCCGGTACGCCGGGCCAGGCCCGTACGCGCGAGGAGATCGCCCGCTTCTTCGACGGCTGGGAGCTGCTCGACCCGGGGATCGTCGCGTCCCACCGGTGGCGTCCCGACCCCGGCGACGGCCAGGACGGGTCCACCGACAAGGAAGCCGCCTGCTACGTCGGCGTGGCCCGCAAGCCCTGACCTGCGGCGCGGCGTTCGCGACCCCCCACGCGCGGCGGCTCCGGCGCGCGGACCGGCTCCGCTCCGTTACCGAGTCGTCGCCTTCGGCTCCGGGCCGACGTGTTCCCTTCCCGGCGCGAATGCGGTACCCATGACGGACGCGGACGAGGAGCGGCCGGTGCCCGGGGCGGGGCACCGGTCGCTCCTCTGCCGCCGTGTCCGGATCTCCCCGGTCAGCCGGCGGCTGCCTGGACACCGGCGGCGGGACCGACCAGTTCGTCCAGGACGTCTTCCATGGTGACAAAACCGATGACGGTTCCCCGGTCGCCGGTGACGGCGGCCAGATGTGTGCCGGCCGCGCGCATCGCCGTCATCGTGTCGTCGAGCGGGGTGTCGATCTCGACCCTGACCATGGTGTGCAGGGCGGAGCGCGGGAAGGGCCGGGTCCGGTCGGCCGCGCCGAGGGCGTCCTTGATGTGCAGATAGCCGAGGACGGTACGGTCGGGGCCGGTCACCGGCAGCCGCGAGAAGCCCGACGACGCGGCCGTACGCTCCAGCTGCTGCGGGGTGATCCCGTGGTCCACCATGACGGTCCTGCCCAGCGGGACCATGACCTCGCCGGCGGGCCGGGTGCCCAGTTCCAGGGCGTCCCGCAGCCGCTCGCCGTCCGCCGGGTCCAGCAGTCCCGCCTCGCTGGAGTCCTTGACCAGCCGGGCGAGTTCGTCGTCGGTGAAGACGGACGTCACCTCGTCCTTCGCCTCGACCCTGAGCAGCCGCAGCAGCAGGTTGGCGAACGCGTTGATCCCGAAGACCACCGGCCGCAGCGCCCGGGTGAGGGCGATCAGCGGCGGCGCGAGGAGCAGCGCGGTCGGCGCGGGCGCCGCCAGCGCGATGTTCTTCGGCACCATCTCGCCGATGAGCATGTGCAGGTACGTGGCGAGGGTCAGCGCGACCACGAACGCGATCGGGTGGATCAGCGCCCCGGGCACCCCGACCGCCTCGAACGGCGGCTCCAGCAGGTGCGCGATGGCCGGCTCCGCGACCGCGCCCAGCACCAGCGAGGAGATCGTGATGCCGAGCTGGGCCGTGGCCATGGCCGCGGAGAGGTGCTGCAAGCCCCACAGTGTGGTCTTCGCGCGCCGGCCGCCCTTG
The DNA here is from genome assembly GCF_009865405.1 of Streptomyces sp. SID3212. GTDB lineage: Bacteria > Actinomycetota > Actinomycetes > Streptomycetales > Streptomycetaceae > Streptomyces. The sequence continues at coordinate 4,330 of NZ_WWJY01001009.1, forward strand.
AGGGCCGCCGGTTCGATCTGGCTGCGGCGGACCGAGATCAGGGCGAACTCCGCCCCGACGAAGAACGCGTTCGTCAGCAGCGTCAGGGCGCCGATGGTCAGTTGCAGGCCGGTCATCGGGCGTCCTCCGTCAGCGTGGCGGGGAGCGGTGAGGTGATCCGTACCCGGTCGGCGCGGTGGTGCTCGACCCGCAGGACGGCGAACCGCCAGCCGTCCACGTCCAGCCGGTCGGCCGGGACGGGAAGCCGCTCCAGCCGCGTCGCGAGCAGGCCCGCGAGTGTCTCGTACGGCCCCTCGGGGGCGGTGAAGCCGATCTCGTCCAGCTGGTCGAGCCGGAGGCTGCCGTCGGCCTCCCACACGCTGCGGCCCCCGGGGCCCGCGGCGACGGGGACCAGGCCCGGCGTCTCGTCCGGGTCGTGTTCGTCCCGGACCTCCCCGACGACCTCCTCCACGATGTCCTCGACGGTGGCGACCCCGGCGGTGCCGCCGTACTCGTCTATGACGACCGCCATCGTCCGCGCCTGGCGCAGCCGCCGCAGCAGCCGGTCGACCGGCAGGGAGTCGGGGACGAGCAGCGGCTTCGTCGCCAGCGCGGTGACCGGGGTGCGGTCGCGCAGGCTCTCGTCCAGGGCGAGGACGTCCCGGATGTGGACCGTGCCGATCACCTCGTCCAGGCTGTCCCGGTAGACGGGGAAGCGGGAGAGGCCGGTGGCCAGGGTGAGCCGGGCCGCGTCCGAGGCGGTGGCGTGCGCCTCCAGCGCCCGGACGTCCACCCGGGGCGTCATCACGTTCTCCGCCGACAGGTCGGCGAGGTGCAGGGTCCGTACGAACAGCTCGGCGGAGTCCGCCTCGATGGCCCCCTCCCGCGCCGAGTGCCGGGCCAGGGCGACCAGTTCCTCGGGTGTCCGCGCGGAGGCCAGCTCCTCGGCGGGCTCCAGGCCGAAGCGCCGCACCAGCCGGTTGGCGGTGTTGTTGAGGTGGCGGATCAGCGGGCCGAAGGCCGCGGTGAACGCGCGCTGCGGTCCCGCCACCACCTTCGCGACGGCCAGCGGACGGGAGATGGCCCAGTTCTTCGGGACCAGCTCGCCGATCACCATCAGCACCACCGTGGACACCACGACACCGAGGAGGGTGGCGACGGTGGACACCGCGCCCCCGGGCAGACCCACGGCCTCCAGGGGGCCGCGCAGCAGCACGGCGAGCGACGGCTCGGCGAGCATGCCGATGACCAGGGAGGTCACCGTGATGCCCAGCTGGGCACCGGAGAGCTGGAACGTCAGGCGCTTGGCGGCGGCCAGGGCGCTCGCGGCCCCGCGCTCGCCGGCCGCGGTGGCGCGCTCCAGCTCACCGCGCTCGACGGTGGTGAGGGAGAACTCGGCGGCGACGAACACCGCGCAGGCGAAGGTCAGCGCGAGAGCGAGCAACAGCAGGAGCACTTCGGTCACCGTGCCACCTCCGGCCCCTGGTGCGGCGGGACGGGGAGGGCACGGCTCGTACTGGGAGGTTCACCCATGGGGGGACCGCAGCTCCTTAAGCTGATCAACGACGTGGGGCAGGACGGCCACTCCGTCCCGCATCGCTCAATCGTAAAGGAGTCGCAAAATAATGCAATGTGGCGTGCGGCACGGCCCGGCCGGCCCGGCGCGCTCTACCGGACGTCGGTGAAGTCCGTCCCCACCGTGAGGGTCACGACGCCCGGCGCGGCCTGGGCGGACTCCCGCGCGGAGACGTCCGGCAGGCGCGAGGCGAGGACCCGGGCCTGCGCGCCGAGGCCGCCGGGGTACCGCACCGACGTCCTGCCCGTGGTCTCCGGCGCGTTGCCGATGGAGGCGACGGTGAAGCCGGCCGTACGGAGGGTCTCGGCGACCGCGGCGGCCCTCCCCGCCGTGCCCGTGCCGTTGAGGACCTGGACGCGGACCGTGCTGGCGTAGACCGGGACCTTGGCCGCCGCCTCCAGCTTCTTCTTGCTGACCTCCTGGTCCCGGGCCAGGGACGTGAACAGGTCCGACGCCTGCGGGTACTGCCACACCACGTTGGCCCGGTCGGCCGGTACGTCCGCCTCGCGCGGGTAGTTCGGTACGGTCAGGAAGGCCAGCCGCTCCTTGGGGATGCCCTTGATCTCGGAGGCGAGGGCGTACAGCGGCTTGATCCCGGCGAGCGGTTCGTCGGTCGTCAGCGACCTGGTGGCCGAGTCCAGGAATCCGTACAGCGCCTTCGGGCTGGTCAGTTTCTTCTGCGCCTTGGCGGCCACGGCCTCCATGAACTCCTGCTGCCTGCCGATCCGGCCGAGGTCGGAGCCGTCCCCGACGCTGTAGCGCGTACGGACGTACCCGAGCGCCTTCTCGTCGCGCACGGTCTGGCAGCCGGCCTCCAGGTCGAGGTGCGCCTTCTTGTCGTGGATCGCCGTCCCCGGACAGACCTCGATGCCGTCCAGCGCGTTGACCATGCCCTTGAAGCCCTGGAAGTCGACCGACATGAAGTGGTCGATGCGCAGTCCGGTGTTGCGCTCGACGGTCCTGATGGTGCAGGCGGCGGCCCCGGCCACGTCACCGCTCGTACCACCGATGGCGAACGCCTCGTTGATCTTGAAGTGATGGAGGCCGGACTCGCTGCCGTTCCCCCGGTCGCAGGCGGGGATGGTGACCCAGGAGTCGCGCGGCAGGGAGACGACGGTGGCCCAGTCCCGGTTCGCGGCGATGTGCAGCACCATCAGCGTGTCGGACTGCATGGTGGTGAGGTCGCTGCCGTACTTCGCGTTGGCGCCCGTACGCGAGTCGGAGCCCACGACCAGGATGTTCTGCGAGCCGGGACTGGAATTGACCGGCCGGCCGCCGCCGATCTTGCCGTCGATGTCCGCGCCGTGGATGTTGCCGTCGAGACGCTGGTAGATCCAGGTGCCCGCGCCGCCCGCCCCGAGGGCCCCGACGGCGAGCGCGCCGCAGACCCAGACGGCCACGCGACCGCGCCGGGTGAGGCGGGTCCGGCCCGCCCGGGC
>NZ_WWJY01001010.1 GCF_009865405.1 Streptomyces sp. SID3212
GGCGGCGACACCGCCGCGCTCGCCGGCTCGGCCGCCGGTCTCGCCCTGCTCGCGGGAGCGGGCACGTACGTGATCCGCCGCCGTACCACCACCGCCCACCGCAGCAGCTGACCCACGTCCGAGGGGCCTCCGCCCGGCCGGGCGGAGGCCCCTCGGTGTGCCGCACCGCCCAGGAGACCCTTCATGCCCCGTCCGCAGCACGACCCGGAAAAACACCAGCGCCACCACCCGGCGCGCGCCCGCCTCGCCCTCGGGCCGGCCGCCGTCCTGGCCGCCCTCGTCCTCCTCACCGCCGGATGCTCGTCCGGCTCAGGCTCCGACGGCGCCACCGGCCCGGGTGCCGGAGCCGCGCACTCCGCGTCGACCGGCGCCTCGCACACGGACGATCCCGGGGGTACGAAGCCCTCCGCGCCGCCCGCCGCCGATCCTGCCCGTGTCACCATCCCCTCCCTCGGCGTGGACAGCTCCCTGATGGCCCTCGGCCTCAACAAGGACGGCACCGTCGAGGTGCCCCCGGCGGACCGGGGCATGACGGCGGGCTGGTACACGGGCGGAGCCGTACCGGGCGAGCCCGGCGCCGCCGTGATCATCGGCCACAACAGCACCCGCCTCGGCCGGGCCGTCTTCCACGACCTGAAGAAGATCCGCGAGGGCGCGGACATAGCCGTACGGAACACCCGAGGCGCGACCCTCCACTTCACCGTCACCGGCACCGAGACGGTCGGCAAGACGTCCTTCCCGACGCAGAAGGTCTACGGTCCGACCGACGCGCGGGCGCTGCGGCTGATCACCTGCGACGGCGCGTTCGACGCGCAGGGGCACCCGGTGGACAACCTGATCGTGTACGCGACCCTGAGCTGAGGTTCCCCTCCTCAACCCGCCCCGGAAGCGCGGGTGTTGGTGTGGCAGGATGCGTCGGGGCGGTGGTGGTCCGCGGCGGGGGACAGGTCGGCACACGTCCCAGTCCCGTGGCCCGGCCAGACACCCTTGGAGCCCTTCATGACGCCCGGTACGCCGAAGTCCCAGGTCGACACGAGCAAGCCGCACCCGGCCCGCATCTACGACTACCTGCTCGGCGGCAAGGACAACTACCCCGTGGACCAGGCCCTGGCCGGCCAGCTGACCCCCGAGGCCCAGGAAGGCGCCCGGCAGAACCGCGCCTTCATGCACCGGGCGGTCCGCTGGGTGGCCCGCAGCGGCATCGACCAGTTCCTGGACATCGGCACGGGCATCCCGACCGAGCCGAACCTCCACCAGGTCGTCCAGGAGGTCGATCCCAAGGCCCGGATCGTCTACACGGACAACGACCCCATCGTCCTGCGGCACGCCGAGGCCCTGCTCATCAGCACCCCCGAGGGCCTCACCGACTACATCGAGGCCGACGTGCGGCGCCCCGGGGAGATCCTCGACCACGCCCGCTCGCTGCTCGACTTCCGGCGCCCGGTGTCGCTGTCGCTGATCGCCCTCATGCACTTCGTGCCGGACGAGGACGACCCGTACGGCATCACCCGTACCCTGATCGACGCCCTGGCGCCCGGCAGCGTTCTGGTGCTCTCCCACCTGACCGGGGACTTCCTCACCCCGGAGCAGAACCGGATCTCCGAGTACCGGTCCAGCGGCATCAACCTGCGCCCCCGTACCCGCGCGGAGGTCGAGCGGTTCTTCGACGGGCTCGACCTCGTCGAGCCGGGCCTCGTCACCCACTGGTACAAGGACACCCCCGCGCCGGCCGACAGCACGGGCACCGACCTGCTCTACTCCGGGATCGCCCGCGTGCGCTGAGCCCGCCGGGTCCAGCCCGCCGGGTCCGCCCGTCCCGGGTCACCCTTCCGCGGTGTCCCCGGGGGCCGCCGTCACCAGGAGCACCGCCGCGTCGTCGGCGAGCAGTTCGCCCTCGGAGTGCTGGACGAGGGCGGTGCGCAGGCGCTCCAGCAGTTCGTCGGGCGGCAGGCCGGCCAGCTTCCGCAACGTGTCCGTCAGGGGGAAGAACACCCCCTGGCGGTCCCGTGCCTCCGTGACCCCGTCCGTGCACAGCACGAGCACGCAGTCCGCCGTGACGGTCGAGTCGAGCGGGGTGCGCGGTACGCCGATCAGCGGGCCCAGGCCGAGCGGCAGACCGGGCTCGCTCATCGCGATCTCCGTCACCCGGCCGCCGGCCACGACGTAGTGGGGCACGTGCCCGCACACCACCGTCGTGGTCCGCCCGCCGGGCGCGGCCTGGATGACCGTGGCGGTGACGAAGCGTTCCATGTCGGCGCCGTCGACCGAGGCGGCCGCGTTGTAGCGCAGCAGGGCGCTCTCCATCTGCTCGGTCAGCCGGACGACGTCCGGCTGGTGGAAGGCGGCCTCCCGGTACGCGGTGAGAACGGCGTGCGCGGCCCCCAGCGCGGCGAGCCCGTGTCCCTGGACGTCGCCGATGAGGATCCGTACCCCGTACGGCGAGTCCACCACCTCGTAGATGTCACCGCCGACGCGCGCGCCCTGCTGGGCGGCGAGGTAGAACCCGGTCGCCTTCATCGGCCCGGCGGTCAGCGGAAACGGCTGCAACAGGGTGTTCTGTACGGCGTTGGCCACCGCGCGGGTCTCCGCGAGGAGCTGCTCCCGCTGGATGCGGACCCGGGAGATCAGCAGGGTCGCCAGCACGAAGAGCGCGGTGGTGACCAGCGACAGGGCTTCGAGGACGGGACGGCCCAGCGGGTCGTTCACCGCCTCCGCGACACTCACCGCCGCGACGGCCGCGGCGGAGATCAGCGCCTGGCGGCGGGTGCCGAGCAGGGCGGTGGCGAGCAGTCCCAGTCCCGACAGCCCGGCGAGTCGGATGTCGTTGCTGACGACCACGTCGGCGAGGAGCAGCCCGACCGACAGGACGACCGACACCACACACGCCCAGAGACCCCAGGCCGGGGACGGTTCGTCCAGGTCGCGGATCTCGGCCGCCAGCCGGGCCCGCGCACGGCGAAACGGCTTCCACGTCACGAGGGGCACCGGGCCCGGACGTCCCCCGGCGGACAAATCGTATGGTCGCGCACCGGATCAGTGTCACCGACGGCACGGCGCGGGCGCCGAATGCCACGCCGTCCCGCCCGGGCCACGGTGCACGGCGCGGGCACCCCATGACGCACCAAAAGACAGGTAAAAGACCTGGAAACAAATTGGTCCCGCGCGCCGCGGAGGCCGTGTCCGATATGTAGTCCAACCGCCACTCCGCATCGCATGTAACTTTCTCATGAACTTGTCGCATGCTCTTTGCCTATTTGGTCCTGCCGATGTCCGGAGTGCAGGCGGGCGAATCTGCGGACAATTTCTTCCGATGGCCGGCGCCGCCAAATCTTTCAACCTTCTGTTCGATTTCCTTTGGCCTTCTTTCTGTCGTGTTCGTCGTCCGTGGACGCCTCTAGTAGCGTTGTTGGCGGCAGAGCGGTCCACGCAGGAGGGCCGCCAAAGGAAAAGGAATTGAACATGGCAGTTTTTGAATCTTCGGCGGCGGCCGAAGAAATCTTCGGGCGGCTTTTCGGCATTCTGCTGGAGGACGAGGCGTTCACGTCCCAGCTGCGCGCGCACGATCTGAGCATCCGGCTGACCCAGACAGGACCGGACTGCAACATTCACGTCTCCGCCGACAAGCTGATCGTGGGCGCGGACGCGCCCGAGGACGCGACCATAAAGATCAAAATGTCGAGTGACACAGCTCACTCGCTGTGGCTCGGCAAGTTGATGATGCCCACCGCCATCGCCACCGGAAAGGTGCGTATCCGGGGAAAGGTGTCCCGGGTTCTGGAGCTGGTTCCCATCCTGCGTCCCGCATTCGACGAGTATCCGGAAATCGCGGCCAAGGCCGGACTGCCCGTCTAGGCAGGGTCCCGGCCGGATATTCGGCCGCGTCGGCCCCACCCGTACCACCGCACCCCCGTTCACCAGCCTTGGAGGATATTCAATGTCCGATGTGTACGGCAATACGCAGGAACTCAACTTCGATGTGCTCCCCGGCGAGCTGGAGAAATTCCGGCTGCGTGTCCGTGAGTTCGCCCAGGACGTGGTGGCACCCCGCGTGCAGGACCTCGACGCCGCCCCCGCCGACGACTTCGACTGGGACATGGTCACCCAGGGCCACTCCATCGGACTGACGCGCGTCGCGATCCCGAGGGACTACGGCGGGCTCGGCTTCGGCATGCTCGGCGCGGCGGTCGCGCTGGAGGAGGTGGCCACGGTCTGTGCCGGCACCGCCCTGATCTTCGGCGCCGCCATGCTCGGCCAGGCCCCCGTCCTGCTCTCCGGCGACCCCCGGATGCAGGCCCGGTTCCTGCCGCTGTTCTCGGGCGACGCGCCCGTACTGGCCTGCAACGCGGTCACCGAGGAGGAGGCGGGCTGCGACCTGATCATTCCTGACAACGCTGTCCACGCCCGGGACGTCATGACCGCGCGCCGGGACGGTGACCACTACGTCCTCGACGGCCGCAAGCGCTTCATCACCAACGCGCAGGTCGCCACCTTCGCCTCGGTGTTCGCCAACATGGAGGGAGCGCCCGGCGCGACCGGCCTCACCTCCTTCATGGTGCCGCTCGACCTGCCCGGCGTGGTGCGCGGTCCCGTCGCCGACAAGCTCGGCTACCGCCTCTGCCTCGGCAGCGAGCTGACCTTCGACAACGTCCGCGTACCGGCCGAGAACATGATCGGCGGCGAGGGCGACGGCATGGCGATCAACATCGCGCAGAGCAACATGGCGCGTGCCTCCGTCGCCGGTATCTCCACCGGAGTCGCCCGGGGCGCCCTCGCCCTGGCGATCGACTGGTGCGACACCCGGGTGCAGGGCGGACGCCCGCTGCGGGAGCACCAGTTCACCGCGGCCAAGCTCGCCGAGATGACCTCCAAGGTCGACGCCGCCCGGCTGCTGTACCTGCGCGCCGCCCACAAGGTGGACAACGAGCTGCCCGCCCCGCAGTACGAGCCGGCCGTGGCCAAGTACTTCGCCGACCGGGTCGCCATCGACGTCGCCGACCTGGCGATGTCCCTCGCGGGCGCCCGCGGCTACCTCAAGTCCTTCGGGCTGGAGAAGCGGCTCCGCGACGCCTACGGCGCCCGCATCTACGAGGGCACGCCCGAGGTGCTGGCGCTCGCGATCACCGAGAGCCTGTACGACGAGGAACGCGCATGACCCGAGCGGCCGTGGCCGACGGCGGTACCAGACGCGAGGGGTCGCCCACCGGCCCCGCCTGGGAGGCGGCGGACCTCCCGAAGGACCCAGAGAACCGTTTCGTCAGGGACATCGTCCATCTGCACTCCACGATGGACTTCCGCGACCTCCCCCAGCACCTCTCGGGCGCCCCGCTCTACCACCGCCACGACGAGCGGGACGACCTGATCACCCTGACGGTCACGGACGACCAGCTCCCCCTGCGCTACCTCAACGGGATCATGGGCTTCCGGCTCGTCCAGTACCTGCGCCTGGGCTGGATCTCCCCCCAGCTCGTCTACCGCCGCGCGGTCTTCCGCGAGACGGTCACCCACCCGCCGGGCGTCCAGAACATCCACACCATCAGCCTGTGCACCAGGACCGGCCGGATCCGCGGCTACATCAGCCTCGCCTGCACGGCCGACCGGCTGCCCCTGCCGCTGGACCATCCCCGCCGCTACCGCTTCTCCACCGAGACCGCCCACCGCATCGACCTGCTGGGGCAGTTCGCCGCGCCCGGTCTCGGGACCCACCAGGTCTTCGAGATCAAGCGCTTCGTACGCGACCTCCACATGCCGCAGGGCCGGATCGCGGAGCGCGTGCCCTGGCACCTGCTGCTCGGCCTCGGCCGGACCATGGTGGACCTCGGCGACCAGGTACGGGTGGTGTTCGGCGACGCCAAGGAGCACGTCGCGCTGCGGCACTTCCGGCTCACCGGCTTCGACCTCCAGGTGCCGCGCGGGACGACCCCGAACCTGCCGGAGTCGGACCTGATGGCGCCGATCTACCGCCAGGACGTGGTGGCCGTCCCCTTCGTGGCGCCGGTGCCCCCCGATCTCGGGGACTACATGGATCTCATACGGGGCCACCTCGACGGACGCCCGGACCTCCTCTCGCTCAAGGACATGGTCACGTCCATGAACGCGCGCAAGGTGGCGTCGCGGCGACAGGCACGACAGCACGCGGAGCAGCTCGGAAAGGGCGGCACAAGTGATCACCGAGAATGACATCGCCGGGGACACGGCGGGCGGGACCCTGCCGGGCGGCCTGAGCCCGGACGACTTCTACGCCGAACTGACCACCCGTAACCGGGGCGTGGTCAGCGCCGCCGAGCAGGACGCCCTGCGCACCTCCACGATCCTGGTCGCCGGGTGCGGATCGATCGGCGGGGCCGCGGTGGAACCACTGGTCCGCCTGGGCGCCCGGTCGTTCCTGCTGGCGGACCCGGGCGAGTACGAGGTGAACAACCTCAACCGGCAGAGCGCCACGGCCGCCGACACGGACCGCAACAAGGCCCTCGTCGCGTCCGAGCGGGTCCTCGGCATCAATCCCCATGCCAGGACCGCCGTCTTCACCCAGGGCGTCGGCGAGGACACCATCGAGCAGCTGACCGCCGACTGCCAGGTCATCGTCGACGGCATCGACGTGACCACCATGTCCGGCTGGCGGGCCAAGCACCTGCTGCACCGCACCGCCGTGGCACGCCGGCTGCCGCTGGTCACGGGCTGGGACATCGCGGGCGCGCAGTACGTGCGCTGCTACGACTACCGGACCGTACGCAAGCCGTTCGACGGGGCCATCAGCGAGGCCGACATCGAGAACCTCACCTCGTGGCAGCTGCTCCTCAAGGCGATCCCGCTGCGGTACGTGCCGGTCGAGATGCTCACCGAGGTGAAGGACAACCTGGGGCGTCCCGACTACAGCTTCCCCCAAGTCACCTATGTGGCCCTGACGTTCGGTGCGATCACCTCCCACATGGTGGTGAAGCTGCTCGCCGGTGAACAGGTGCGTCCCGAGGTCTACATCGACGTCCACCAGGAAATCCGCTCGAACTGGGGCCAGTTGGTGACGCGTCTGCGGTGGGTCGGCGAACTGGCCTCGCTGGCACCGAAGCTCCTCAAGCTCTCCCGGGGCGCCCAGGCCTGAGAGGGCTCGCCCCGGGGGCCGCCCCTGGCGCACGCGTCACGTACACCCCCCACTACAGCGGAGCACTACTCCATGGCTGAACTCCACGATCTGACCGCTCTCGAACAGGGAGCCGCCATCGCCGGGGGCGAGCTGTCCTCCGTCGCGCTGACGGACCACTATCTCGACCGCATCGACCGTTTCGACCGAAAGGACACGTCCCTCGGCGCGTACCTCACCGTCACCGCGGACCTGGCCAGGGAACAGGCGGCCGGGGCCGACCGGGACACGGCCGCCGCCAGGCGGGACGGCACGCGGCTGTCCCCGCTGCACGGCGTCCCGCTGGCGGTCAAGGACCTGGTCCAGGTGGCCGACGTACGGTTCACGGCCGGCTCCCGGGCCTTCGCCGACCGGATCGGGGACCTGGACGACCACGTCGTCACCCGGCTGCGCGCGGCGGGCACGGTCCTGCTCGGGAAGACCAACCTCCCCGAGTTCGCGCTGCCGTGCTACACCGAGAACCGGCTCGGGCCGCCGACCCGCAACCCGTGGGACCCGGAGCGTTCCCCCGGCGGGTCCAGCGGCGGGTCCGCGGCGGCCGTCGCCGCCGGGCTCGCCCCGCTGGCCCACGGCACCGACGCCGGCGGATC
>NZ_WWJY01001011.1 GCF_009865405.1 Streptomyces sp. SID3212
CGCGGCCGGCGCGGCGGGGGCCACGGTGGCCCTGCTCGGCACGGCCGCGCTCGTACGCCGCGCCCGCAAGGCCCGCCGCCGCATCTAGGGCGTGTCCGCGAAGTGGGGTCGTCCGCCCGGAGGGCGAGCCAGACCCCACTTCGCGGACACGCCCTAGGGGCGCACACGCGCCGTCCAGCGGAAGGAAGCTTCCACCATGCGGTCTTGTACGGCACGATGGGCGGTATGGCGACCACCCCCACCCACCCCGGCGAGCAGACGGCACAGGACCCGATCCGTCTGCTGGCGATACGCGACACCCCTCTGAGCGTGGACGAGGTCTTCCGCGCGGTCGGGGACGACGCCGCCGGCGGCACCGCCCTGTTCGTCGGTACGGTGCGCAACCACGACGGCGGCGCCGACGTGGACGCGCTCGGCTACACCGGCCACCCGTCGGCCGGGGAGGAGCTGCGCCGCGTCGCGGAGAAGATCGTGGCCGACTTCCCGGTGCGCGCGCTGGCCGCCGTCCACCGGGTGGGCGATCTGACGGTCGGCGATCTCGCGGTGGTCGTGGCCGTCTCCTGCCCGCACCGGGCCGAGGCGTTCGAGGCCTGCCGCAGGCTGATCGACGACCTCAAGCGCGAGGTTCCCATCTGGAAGCACCAGACCTATGCGGACGGGACCGACGACTGGGTCGGGGCGCGGAACGACTAGTTCCGGTTCCGGATACCGTCGCCGACGGAGAGCCGGACCCTCCCCGGGACCGCCGGCGGGGCCCGTACCGGCCCCAAACCGGTCCGGGACCCGGACGGCCCGATTTGCGTAACCGGGGCCCTGCCCGGAGCGTTGGACCAGCAGATGGTTAATCTGCTGATCGGTCGGTCGCAGGCGCTGCGAACGCTCATGGGGGGTACGGGAGGTCCGAATGGCCGCGCTCACCTGGTTGCTCATTCCACTTTTCGCCGCGGTAGGTGCCGCGATATGGGGAAGCTGGGCCCAGAGGAACCGCACGACGGGAGACATAGCCACGCTCAACGGCTACGCACGGTTCCGAGACGCGATGGAAAAGGTACATTCCGGCTCCGGCCCGGCCTGACGACAGCGGCCGCGGGCTCCTCGTACGGACCGGCCCCGGGGGTGGACTGACAGACCCTTCCCGTACTGTCGTTCCATGCCACGGCGCACCGCGACCATGCTCGCTTCCACCCTCGCCCTCATCGGGTTGCTCTGCGCGGGCCTGCTGCTCCCCGTGCCGTACGCCGAGATGAGCCCCGGGCCGACGGTGAACACCCTCGGTGAAGCGCGTGGCGAGCCGGTGTTGCAGGTATCGGGGCACAAGACGTACCCGACGTCGGGTCATCTGAACATGACGACGGTCCGGGTCACCGGAGCGGATTACCGGATGAACGTCGTCGAAGCGGTGTACGGCTGGCTGGCACACGACAACGTCGTGGTGCCGCACGACACCCTCTACCCGGACGGCAAGACGGAAGAGCAGTCCACGCAGGAGAACGCGGAGGAGTTCAGCCAGTCCCAGGAGAGCGCCAAGGTCGCCGCCCTGGAGGAGCTGAACATCCCGGTCACCTCCTGGATCATCGTCGCGTCCGTCGTCAAGGACAGCCCCGCCGAGGGCACGCTGCACGCCGGGGACGTCATCAAGGCGGTGGACGGCTCCCCGGTGAAGGACCCGACGGACGTCGCCAAGCTCGTCACCAAGCACCGGCCGGGCCAGAAGGTCGTGTTCACGGTCGTGCCCGCCAAGGACGCGAAGGCGGCGGAGAAGGCCGGCAAGGAGCCCACGGGCACCAAGGACGTCACGATCACGACCAAGAAGTCCGACGAAGGCGACCGCGCGATCGTCGGCATCCAGGCCGGGACCGACCACACGTTCCCGTTCACGGTCGACATCAAGCTGGCCGACGTCGGCGGCCCGAGCGCCGGGCTGATGTTCGCCCTCGGCATCGTCGACAAGCTCACCCCCGGCTCCCTCACGGGCGGCAAGTTCGTCGCCGGTACGGGCACGATCGACGACCAGGGGAAGGTCGGCCCGATCGGGGGCATCGAGATGAAGCTGGTCGGCGCGCGCGACGCGGGCGCGCGGTACTTCCTCACCCCGGCGGAGAACTGCGCCGCGGCGGCCTCGGACATCCCGGACGGGCTCACCCTGATCAAGGTGAACACCATCGCCGACGCCAAAGCGTCCTTGGACAAGGTCCGCTCGGGGGACACGGCCGGCCTGCCGAGCTGTTCGGCAAGCTGACCGGCCGTGCCACCGTCACCCAGTGGGTCGGACCCGGTGGTTACGCCTCGAAGGTGGCGGACAGTGCCTCGGCCAGGCCCGGGACCAGGCCGGAGCCGGTGAGGACCTCGGTCGGCGAGTCCTTCTCGCGCAGCCGCAGCGCCGAGTCCCGCGCGCCGTCGCGCAGCACCGCCACCGTCATCCGTACCTCCTGACGGTCGGGGTGGGCGGCGACCCAGTCGGCCAGGCCGGCCTCGTCGAGGCCGTCCGGGACGGACGCCTCCGCGGACGGCGGCAGCATCAGCCGCTCGACGGTCATCGCGCAACCCGCCACCGCCCCGGGCCACGCGATCGTGGCGAGGAACTCGTCCAGCGGGGTGTCGGCCGGGATCTCGTCCTGCTCGATAGGGGTGAGGGGCGCGGTCGCGTCACCGTCGTCGAGGCCCAGCTGGGCCGCGAGCTCCGGCTCGTCGGTGCGCAGCCGGGCGGTGTCGACGAGGGCGAAGAGCCGGGCCGGCTGGTCCCAGCCGAGCCCCGCCGCGTACTCGTCGATTTCGAGGACCGCGCGGGTCAGCGGGCTCGCGGCCATGGGGGTACCTGAGGAAACGTTGGACATGGCCGATATCCTGCCCCCTCGGGGACCGCGGACGGGAACTAGGTAAAGCCTCAGTAAGTTGCATGAGTGGGTCCTACGATCGCGGGACCGCTGCAAGGCTGATCCGTTCGACGCTGATTCATGTTGATCCACAACGACGCTGATCCATACGACCGCGAACTTCGAGGTGCGCACGTTGGCTTTCCAGATGCCGGACCGCGGCGCAGGCCCCGCCGGGCCACGGATGAGAGTGGCCCGCCCGTCCCGGCGGGTCCGGACCCTGCTCATGACGCTGGGGGTGCTGGCCGTCCTGGCCATGCTCTTCGTCATGTTCGCCGGGTTCTGGACCGACTGGCTCTGGTACCGCTCGGTCGATTACTCATCGGTTTTCACCACCACGCTCTGGACCAAGGTCGGACTGTTCGCGGTCTTCGGCCTGTTGATGGCCGCCGCCGTCGGGTTCAACATCTGGCTGGCGCACCGGCTGAGGCCGCCGCTGAGCGCCATGTCGATGGAGCAGCAGAACCTCGACCGTTACCGGATGGGTATCGCCCCGTACAAGAAGTGGGTGCTTCTCGCGATCACGGCCCTCGTGGGGCTGATCGCCGGAGCGTCCGCGTCGGGCCAGTGGCGTACGTGGCTGATGTACGTCAACGGCGTGTCCTTCGGGCAGAAGGACCCGCAGTTCCACCTGGACGTGTCGTTCTACGCGTTCAGCCTGCCGTGGTACCGCTTCCTGCTGGCCTTCGGCTTCGCGGCGGCCGTGCTCTCCCTGATCGCCGCCGCCGTGACCCACTACCTGTACGGCGGGCTGCGGGTGACGAGCCCAGGAACGCGCGCGACCGGCGCCGCCACCGGGCATCTCTCCGTACTCATCGGGGTCTTCGTCTCGCTGAAGGCCGTGGCGTACTGGCTGGACCGGTACGGACTGGCCGTGAAGTCCAGTGACTTCAAGGCGGCGGGCAACTGGACGGGCCTGCGGTACGTGGACGCCAACGCGTATCTGCCGGCGAAGACGATCCTGTTCTGCATCGCCGTGATCTGCGCGGTGCTCTTCTTCTCGACCATCTGGCGCCGCACGTGGCAGCTGCCGGTGATCGGCTTCGGTCTGCTGGTGCTGTCGGCGGTCCTCATCGGCGGCCTCTACCCGGCGATCGTGCAGAAGTTCCAGGTCGAGCCGAACGAGCAGGCCAAGGAGGCCCCGTACATCAAGAAGAACATCGACGCGACGCGCACCGCGTACGGCATCGCGGACGCCGATGTGCAGGACTACTCGGGGCAGAGCGACCCGGCCAAGCGGGCCGACCAGCGCAAGGCGGCCGACAGCGCCGCCAGTTACCGGCTGGTCGACCCGAACGTGGTCTCGCCCGCCTTCCAGCAGCTCCAGCAGGAGCGCAAGTACTACCAGTTCCCGGCGACGCTCGACGTGGACCGCTACACGGGCGCGGACGGCAAGCCGCAGGACACGGTCATCGGCCTGCGCGAGCTGAACATCACCGGTATCCCCAAGAGCAACTGGATCAACGACCACTTCACCTACACCCACGGGTACGGCGCGATCGCGTCCAAGGGCACCAACACGGTGATGTCGAACGACAACGGGGGCACGATCGGCGCCCCCGACTTCACCGAGGCGGGCCTGCCGACGACCGGCACGCTCGGCACGTACGAGCAGCGGATCTACTACGGCGAGAAGACCGAGCAGTACTCGATCGTCGGGGGCCCGCAGAAGGAGCTCGACTACGAGAAGAACGGCGAGAAGACGACGAGCTACGCCGGCAAGAGCGGCGTCGACCTCTCGAACCCGGTGAACCGCGCGGCGTACGCCGTGGCGTTCAGCGAGCCGCAGATGATCTACTCCGGTGCCATCGGCGAGGGTTCGCGGATCCTCTACAACCGGACGCCGAAGGACCGCGTCGAGGCGGTCGCCCCCTGGCTGACCATCGACGGCGACGCCTACCCGGCCGTGGTCAAGGGGCGGATCCAGTGGATCGTCGACGCCTACACCACGACCAACGGCTACCCCTACGCGTCGCGTACGACGCTGGGGGACACGACCGCCGACTCGCTGACCGACAACCAGCGCGCGGTCGTGGCGCAGCAGAACCAGGTCAACTACATCCGTAACTCGGTGAAGGCGACCGTCGACGCGTACGACGGCACGGTCACGCTCTACCAGTGGGACACCGAGGACCCGGTCCTCAAGACCTGGATGAAGGCCTTCCCCGGCACGGTGAAGCCCAAGGCGGACATCGACCCGGACCTGCTGGCCCACCTGCGCTACCCGCAGGACATGTTCAAGGTGCAGCGCGAACTGCTCACCCGCTACCACGTCACCAACGCCTCGCAGTTCTACAGCGGCAGTGACGCGTGGCAGGTGCCGGACGACCCGACCAACAAGGACAGCAGCGCGGTCCCGCCGTACTACCTGAGCCTCAAGATGCCGGGCCAGACGGACCAGCGGTTCTCGCTGACGACGACCTTCACGCCCAACGGGCGCCCCAACCTGGGGGCGTTCATGGCGGTGGACGCGGACGCGACCAGTCCGGACTTCGGCAAGATCAGAGTCCTGAGAGTGACCTCCAACGTCCAGGGCCCCCAACAGGTCCAGAGCGAGCTGAACGGTGTCGACAAGGTCGCCGAGTTCGTACGGAACCTGAGAGGCACCGACTCGGACATCGAGTACGGCAACCTCTTGACGGTGCCGCTCGACGGAGGGTTCCTCTACATCGAGCCGGTGTACGCGCGCGGTGGCAGCGCCAACTACCCGCTGCTCAAGATGGTGGCCGCCTCCTACGGAGGAGGCAAGCCGGTCTTTGAGGAGAGCCTGACGCAGGCGCTCAACGCGGTGTTCGGTACGGAGGGCTCGCAGCCGCCGTCGACCACGCCACCACCACCGGGCGACACCACCAAGCCGCCGCCCACCGGCAGCACGGCGCTCAAGCAGGCCATCGCCGACGCACAGAAGGCGTACGACGAGGGACAGGCGGCGCTCGCGAAGCAGGACTGGACGGCGTACGGCAAGGCCCAGGACGAGCTCCAGGCGGCGCTCAAGCGGGCGGCCGAGGCGGACGCGGCGGCCGGCACGTCGGAGAAGCCGGGCGACAAGCCGTCGGGGTCGTCGTCGGCGAAGCCCGGTGACAAGCCCTCGGGCTCGTCCACGGAGAAGCCGTCAACCGGGACGTGAGCCCGTGAGCCCCTGAGTGACTGAGTGACTGAGTGACTGAGAAAGCGTCACCCCCGCGTCGTGGTACGGTTGGGACACAACGACGCGGGGTGGAGCAGCTCGGTAGCTCGCTGGGCTCATAACCCAGAGGTCGCAGGTTCAAATCCTGTCCCCGCTACGCGAAGTCAAGGGCCCGGATCCTTCTAGGATCCGGGCCCTTGACGTGTGCCGCCGCCACCTGTGTCTCAGGTGGGCCGCGTTGATTCCCCATCGGGTTTGACTTGTCTCTCTGTGGGCAAGTCGACAAAACGCAACGACGACCTCTCCGGCCGCGATATACCAGCTGTACGTGGGTGGACAGGTGGTGCGACGATGGTATTTATGGGGGATAGGGCAACTCTGTTGGAGACAGGGCGGTTTGTGCAGCAACACGAGGCCTCGGACGCCGAGGCGGAAGCGCGTCACCGCCGCGCCGCCGAGAAGGGCGACACCGCCTCGATGAGCGTGCTCGGCGCGCTGCTGCTGCGCCGTGGCGACCTCGACGCCGCCGAGCCCTACCTCCGTGCCGCGACCGCCGAGGGCGAGCGTGCCGCCGCCAACAACCTGGGTGTCCTGCTCCACCAGCGCGGTTATGTCGAGGAGGCGGCGGGCTGGTGGCGGATCGCCGCCGTCGCCGGGTCCGCCGCCGCCGCCCACGCCCTCGGCCGCCACTACCGCGAGCGCGGCGACGAGCCCGCCGCCGAGTACTGGCTGCGCCAGTCCGCCGAGCAGGGCCACGCCCTCGGTGCCTACGCCCTCGCCGACCTGCTGGAGCACCGCAGCGACGTCGGCGCCGAGCGCTGGCTGCGCGCCGCCGCCGAGCAGGGGCACCGTGAGGCGTCGTACCGGCTGGCCCGCGCGCTGGAGCGCCGGGCCAAG
>NZ_WWJY01001012.1 GCF_009865405.1 Streptomyces sp. SID3212
AATCAAGCCCGTCCGGCGATTGAGGACAAATCAGTAAGCCGCGCCAGCGCACCGGGCAGACGCCGCAAACCAAGCCCGTCCGGCGTTTGAGGACAAAAGCGCGACCGCGGCGCCTACGCGGAAGGCGGCACCGGAAGCACCCCCCGCGCCGCAAAGACCCGCTTCGCGGCAAACGTCGCGTTCAGCGCCCGCGGCATCCCGCAATACACCGCCGCGTGCAACAACGCCTCCACGATCTCCTCCGGCGTCAGCCCCACATTCAGCGCCGCGTTGACGTGCACCTCAAGTTGGGGTTCACAACCCCCCAGCGCCGTCAGGATGCCGAGCGTGACCAGTTGACGGTCGCGCGGCGCCAGCCCGGGGCGGTCGTAGATTTCGCCGAAGGCCCAGGCGACGACCTGGTGGCCCAGCTCCGGGGACACGTCGGCGAGGGAGTCGATCACCTTCCGGCCGCCCTCGCCGTCGACCCTCCCGAGCACGTCCATGCCCCGGTCGAACCGGTCCTGACGGGTCTCGGCGGGCCCACTCTCGCCGCTGGTGTGGTCGGTGGTCATACGCCCTCCGGATACGGTCTGCCGGCACGTCGACGTGCGCGCCGGTCCAGCACGAACCGTAAAACTTCGAGCGCGCTCCAGGTCAAGCACGACACCGAGCACGACACCGAGCACGCACCGAGCACGACCCGCCCGCGCGAGCACCGTGGTGCGAATCACCCGATCCGGCCACTCCACCCCCGCTACCTGCCGGTAGATTCGGACCCTGCGGACGATCACGTCCGCAAGCGCAGTGAAGAAGGGGGCCGAGTGTGACCGCTGAGGCCATCGCGGCGGACACCGGGGCCGCAGCGTCCAACAGAAAAAGCGGCCCCCTGCGGATCGCCCTGCTCAGCTACAAGGGCAACCCCTTCTGCGGCGGCCAGGGCGTATACGTCCGCCACCTGTCCCGCGAGCTCGCCCTCCTCGGACACACCGTCGAGGTGATAGGCGCGCAGCCCTACCCCGTGCTCGACGCCGGCGTGCCCCTCACCGAGTTGCCCAGCCTCGACCTCTACCGGCAGCCCGACCCGTTCCGTACGCCGAAGCGTGACGAGTTCCGGGACTGGGTCGACGCCCTGGAGGTCGCCACCATGTGGACCGGCGGGTTTCCCGAGCCGCTCACCTTCTCGCTCCGGGCCCGGCGTCATCTCCTCGCCCGCCGGGGCGAGTTCGACGTCGTCCACGACAACCAGACGCTGGGGTACGGGCTCTTGGGGGACCTGGGCGCGCCGCTCGTCACGACCATCCACCACCCCATCACCGTGGACCGGCGGTTGGACCTGGCCGCCGCGCCGGACTGGGGGCGCCGGGCCTCCGTACGCCGCTGGTACGGCTTCACGCGCATGCAGAAGCGGGTCGCGCGCCGGCTGCCGTCCGTCGTGACCGTGTCCGGTTCGTCCAAGCAGGAGATAGGCGACGACCTCGGGGTACGGGCGGACCGTATCCACGTGGTCCCCATCGGCGCGGACACCCAGTTGTTCTCGCCCGACCCCTCCGTGCCCGAGATACCGGGCCGCATCGTCACCACCTCCAGCGCCGACGTCCCGCTCAAGGGCCTCGTGCACCTCGTCGAGGCACTGGCCAAGCTCAGGACCGAACACCCCGCCGCCCACCTGGTCGTGGTCGGCCGCCGGGCCGAGGACGGCCCTGTCGCGCGGGCCCTGGAGCGGTACGGGCTCGAAGACGCGGTCGAGTTCGTCAAGGGCATCTCCGACGCGGAACTCGTGGACCTGGTCCGGGGCGCGCAGATCGCCTGTGTGCCGTCCCTGTACGAGGGCTTCTCCCTGCCGGCCGCCGAGGCGATGGCCACCGGCACCCCGCTCGTCGCCACCACCGGAGGCGCGATCCCCGAGGTCGCGGGCGCCGACGGTGAGACCTGTCTGGCCGTGCCGCCCGGCGACGCGGGCGCGCTGGCCGCCGGGCTCGGACGGCTGCTGGAGGACCGGGAGTTGAGGGTACGGCTCGGCGCGGCGGGCCGGGAGCGCGTGCTGGCCCGGTTCACCTGGGCCAGGGCCGCGCAGGGTACCGCCGAGCTGTACCGCGCGGCGATCGCCGCGCGGCGCGACCGTACGCGCGGGGGAGCCGCCACGGCGGCCGGGGGCGTCTCCCGCTGATGCCACGCCCGGACTCCCCCTGTCATCCCCCTCTTCCCGACCGCGAAAGCAGGACCCTGTGCTGACCGTGGACTTCACCCGTTTCCCGCTCGCCCCGGGCGACCGCGTGCTCGACCTGGGGTGCGGCGCGGGCCGTCACGCCTTCGAGTGCTACCGGCGCGGCGCCCGGGTCGTGGCGCTCGACCGGAACGGCGAGGAGATCCGCGAGGTCGCCAAGTGGTTCGCCGCGATGAAGCAGGAGGGGGAGGCGCCGGAGGGCGCCACCGCCACCGCCATGGAGGGCGACGCGCTCAACCTGCCTTTTCCCGACGAGTCGTTCGACGTGGTCATCATCTCCGAGGTGATGGAGCACATACCCGACGACAAGGGCGTGCTCGCGGAGATGGTCCGGGTCCTGCGCCCCGGCGGCCGGATCGCCGTGACCGTACCGAGGTACGGCCCCGAGAAGGTGTGCTGGGCGCTGTCCGACGCGTACCACGAGGTCGAGGGCGGGCACATCCGCATCTACAAGGCCGACGAACTCCTCGGCAAGATGCGGGAGTCGGGGCTCAAGCCGTACGGTACCCACCACGCGCACGCGCTCCACGCGCCGTACTGGTGGCTCAAGTGCGCCTTCGGCGTGGACAACGACAAGGCGCTGCCCGTCCGCGCGTACCACCAGCTGCTCGTCTGGGACATCATGAAGAAGCCTTTCGCCACCCGGTTCACCGAGCGGCTCCTCAACCCGGTGGTCGGCAAGAGCTTCGTGGCCTACGCGACCAAGCCGCACCTGCCGGTGTCCGGCCTGTCCACGACGGACGCCGCGTGACCCTGCCAGGAGCCGGTCCCGGCCGTACGGAACACCTCGTCCTGCCCGGGGTCCTCACCGACGAGCAGGCCGCCGAGACGGTCGCCGGAATCCTCGCCGTCCAGCGGCCCGACGGGTCGATCCCGTGGTTCCGCGGCCACCACCTCGACCCCTGGGACCACGTCGAGGCGGCCATGGCCCTGGACGCGGCGGGGGAACCCGAGGCGGCCGGCCGCGCCTACGCGTGGCTGGCGGCGCACCAGAACGAGGACGGGTCCTGGTACGCGGCCTACGCCGACACCGACGGGACCGGACGGACGTGGGGCCACGACGACCGGAGCCGGGAGACCAACTTCTGCGCCTACGCGGCCGTCGGCATCTGGCACCACTACCTGGCCACGGGCGACGACGGCTTCCTCGACGGCATGTGGCCGGTCGTGCACGCGGCCGTCGAGTTCGTCCTGGCGCTCCAGCAGCCGGGCGGCGAGATCGGCTGGAAGCGGGAGGCCGACGGCTCACCTGTCAACGACGCCCTGCTGACCGGGAGTTCGTCCGTCTACCAGGCGCTGCGCTGCGCGCTCGCGATCGCCGGGGAACGTGAGGAGCCGCAGCCGGACTGGGAGTTGGCGGCCGGCGCGCTCGGCCACGCGATCCGCGAGCACCCGGAGCGTTTCCTCGACAAGAGCCGCTACTCGATGGACTGGTACTACCCGGTCCTCGGCGGCGCGATGACGGGGACGCAGGCCAAGGCCCGGATAGAGGACGGCTGGGACCGCTTCGTCGTCCCGGGCCTGGGGGTGCGGTGTGTCCTGCCCAACCCGTGGGTGACCGGTGGCGAGAGCTGTGAACTCGCCCTGGCACTGTGGGTGGTGGGGGAGTCCGACCGGGCACTGGAGATCCTCCAGTCCATCCAGCACCTGCGGGCCGGGGACGGCATGTACTGGACGGGGTACGTCTTCGAGGGCAACCGCGCCGTCTGGCCCGAGGAACGGACCACCTGGACGGCGGGGGCGCTGCTGCTCGCGGCGGCCGCGCTCGGTGGGGACGAGGCGACCACCGCGGTGTTCAGCGGCGAACGGCTGCCGTCCGGACTGGAACCGGACTGCTGCTGAACCGGACTGCTGCGGCTGAACGGCGTGGGTAATAAGAAGCCACTTGTGGGACACGTGGAGGCCGGTGAGCGCCGGCCGGGGCGCCGGGTCAGTGGCGGCGCAGCCGGCTGGCCAGCCCGTGGCCGATGAACAGGTAGACGACGGCGGCAAGACCGTAGCCACACACGACGCGGGCCCATGCCTCGTCGAAGGTGAACAGGTCGTAGGACCAGCCGGCCAGCCAGCGTGCCGCGTCCTGGATGAAGTCGACCAGTTCGTTGGCACGGTTGGCGTCCAGCAGGTACATCAGGATCCAGAGGCCCAGGATGAAGGCCATGATGTCCGCGATGACGATGATGATCGTCGCCGCGGAGCCGCTTCCACTGCGCGTCGTTGAGGACATGTCGAACGTGTTGCCGATTGTTCGAGGGTGAAACCCGCCGGGCGGCCCAGGATCCCCCCGTACACACAGGTGGCCCCCCACCCTGACCGGGCGGGGGGCCACACACGTACCAGAGGGGCTCGAACGGTCAGCCGCGCTGGATGCCGCTCGTGTCCTGGAGGACGCCACGGCGGCCGTCCTGCGTCTGGGCCACCAGGCCGGGACCGCGCTGTTCCACCGCGAGGTACCAGGTGCCGGGCGCCAGTTCGGCGATGGGGCTGGGCGAACCGTCCTCCCCGTACAGCGGCCGGGCCACCGGGACCGCGAACCAGAACGGCGCGAAGTCACCCGCGCCGGGACCGGCCGCGCCGCCCTGTGACGGGGACTGCTGGCCCTGCGGCCGGCCGGCCCCCGACT
>NZ_WWJY01001013.1 GCF_009865405.1 Streptomyces sp. SID3212
GAGGCCGGCGCGACCGTCGTCGGCTCGGACGCGGACCCCGCGCGCCTCGCCGAGGCGGTCGACGCGGCCCGGTACGCGCACGGCGGGGCCACGGTCACCGGTGACACCGTCGACCTGCTCGACCTCGACGCCACCCGCGTCTGGGCCGAGAAGACCGAGAAGGAGTTCGGCCGGATCGACGGCCTGGTCCACCTGGTCGGCGGCTGGCGCGGCAGCGCCACCTTCGCCGGGACCGATCTGGCCGACTGGGACCTGCTGGAGAAGCTGCTGATCCGTACGGTCCAGCACACCTCCCTCGCCTTCCACGACGGACTCCTGCGCAGCGACCGCGGCCGCTACCTGCTCATCAGCGCCGCCGGCGCGTCGAAGCCCACCGCGGGCAACGCCGCGTACGCCGCCTCCAAGGCCGCCGCCGAGGTGTGGACCCTGGCGCTGGCCGACGCCTTCCGCAAGGCGGGGGGCGACGAAGGGCCGCGTTCGGCGGCTGCCATCCTGGTCATCAAGGCACTGGTGCACGACGCCATGCGCGCCGAGCGCCCGAATGCGAAATTCGCGGGCTTCACCGACGTCACCGACCTGGCCGAGGCCATCGCCGGTGTCTGGGACAGGCCCGCCCAGGATGTGAACGGAAAGCGCCTGTGGCTGACCCCCGAGTCGTGAAGTCAGGCCGGCCGGACTCCTCCGCGCCGGCCGGCGGTACGGACGCCCGCCGCCACCACGATCCCCAGGTGCGCGGCTTCGCCAGCGACAACTACGCCGGCGCGCACCCGGAGATCCTCGCGGCGCTCGCCGTCGCCAACGGCGGCCACCAGGTCTCCTACGGCGAGGACGACTACACCGGCCACCTCCAGCAGGTCATGCACAGCCACTTCGGCGCGTCGGCGGAGGCGTTCCCCGTCTTCAACGGCACCGGCGCCAACGTCGTGGCGCTCCAGGCGATGACCGAGCGCTGGGGCGCGGTCATCTGCGCCGAGTCCGCCCACATCAACACCGACGAGGGCGGCGCCCCCGAGCGGATGGGCGGCCTCAAGCTGCTGACCGTACCGACGCCGGACGGCAAGCTGACGCCGGACCTCGTCGACCGGCAGGCCTTCGGCTTCGACGACGAGCACCGCGCCATGCCCCAGGTCGTGTCGATCACCCAGAGCACCGAGCTGGGCACGCTCTACACCTCCGAGGAGATCCGGGCCCTCTGCGCCCACGCCCACGGTCTCGGGATGAAGGTCCACCTCGACGGCGCCCGGATAGCCAACGCCGCCGCCGCGCTGGACGTCCCGATGCGCAGCTTCACCAACGCCGCGGGCGTGGACGTCCTCTCCTTCGGCGGGACGAAGAACGGCATGCTCTTCGGCGAGGCCGTCGTGGTCCTCGACCCCGACGCCGTACGGGCCATGAAGCGGCTGCGCAAGCTGTCCATGCAGCTGTCGTCCAAGATGCGGTTCGTCTCCGTCCAGCTGGAGGCACTGCTCGCCGGAGACCTCTGGCTGCGCAGCGCCCGCCACAGCAACGCCATGGCGCGGCGGCTCGCGGAGGGCGTGCGCGCGCTGGGTGGTGTCGAGATCCTGTACCCCGTCCAGGCCAACGCGGTCTTCGCGCGGCTCCCGCACGACGTGGCCGTACGGCTCCAGAAGCGCTTCCGCTTCTACTTCTGGGACGAGCAGGCCGGGGACGTCC
Source organism: Streptomyces sp. SID3212 (assembly GCF_009865405.1). Taxonomy (GTDB): domain Bacteria; phylum Actinomycetota; class Actinomycetes; order Streptomycetales; family Streptomycetaceae; genus Streptomyces. Next base: position 1,675 of record NZ_WWJY01001013.1, read on the forward strand.
GCTGGATGTGCTCCTTCGACACCACCGAGGACGACGTGGACCGCTTCCTGTACGCCCTGAAGGAAGAACTCGCCGCATAGTTATGTAGCAATCCGGATATTCAGTGGATGGCTGGCTCCGCGTTCCCTAGAGTGACGGGTATGCAGCTGATCCAGCGCAACCCTGATCTCTCCGCCTATCTGGCGGCCGATGAGGCCATCGATCATGACCATCCGTTGGTACGGGAGACGGCGGCGCGTCTCCGTACCACGGACGGCGGTGCATACGCATACGCCAAAGCCGCCTACGCATTCGTCCGCGACGAGATACCGCACTCGTGCGACACGGGGGACCAGCGGGTCACCTGGCGCGCCTCCGACGTGATCGGGCAGCGCACCGGCATCTGCTACGCCAAGTCCCACGCCCTGGCGGCCCTGCTGCGGGCGGAGTCGATCCCCACCGCGCTCTGCTACCAGGAGTTCGACGTCGTCCACGGGCTGGTCGCGATACGGCTGCCGGGCCGCGCGTCCTGGCACCGGCAGGACGCGCGCGGCAACAAGCCGGGGGTGGACGCCCATTTCTCGCTGGACGGCGAGCAGCTGGCCTTCGTCCCCGAGCCGCAGTTCGGCGAGAAGGACCACCCGGTCCTGTTCGAGGCCCCGCATCCGGCGGTCCTGCGGGCGCTCCGGGCCGCTCCCGATCTCGACCACCTGGTCAGGGCGCTGCCCACCACCCTCTGCTGAGGCTGTTCAGGCCCTGGGCCCCGGGGAACGGGCGGGTGGTCAGGCGGTGGGGGCGGGACGGCCGGTCTCGGCCTCCCGGACCTCGGCCGCCGTCGGAGCCGTACCCCCGAGGTGCGCGGGCACCCACCAGGTGTCGTTCGCGTCCTTGGGACGTACCGGATAGGCGCGCTGCGCCGCCTCCAGCAGCTCCTGCACCCGGTCCCGCAGCCGCCGCGTGATCGCGCCCGCGTACTGGTCGGCCGGGGCCTCCATGGGCTCGCCCACCCGCATCGTCACGGGGATGTGGCTGCGCCGGAAGTTGCGCGGCCTGCCCTTGGTCCACAGCCGCTGGGTGCCCCACAGCGCCATCGGGATCAGCGGGACGCCGGCCTCCTGGGCGAGCCGGGCCGCGCCCGACTTGAAGCTCTTGAGCGTGAAGGAGGGGGAGATCGTGGCCTCGGGGAAGACCCCGATGATCTCCCCGGCGCGCAGCGAGTCCAGCGCGTGCGCGTACGCCGTCTCACCCTGCTCGCGGTCCACCGGGATGTGCTTCATGCCCCGCATCAGCGGACCGGAGATCCGGTGCCGGAAGACCGCTTCCTTCGCCATGAAGCGCACCAGGCGCTTCTGGGGGAGCGTGGTGAGGCCCGCGAAGATGAAGTCCAGATAGCTGATGTGATTGCTGACGAGCACGGCTCCGCCGGTCCGCGGGATGTTCTCCGACCCCTGCGTGTCGATCTTCAGGTCCAGCGCCTTGAACATGGTGCGGGCGGCGCCGATGACCGGCCGATAGACGAGCTCTGCCATCTGGGGTGGACCCTTCTGTTCCGGGGAGGGTTCTCCCGGCGGAAGTTACGCAGCCGTAGGTTTTCGGCAATGCGCCGATCGTGCCCCATACGGGGCGCCGTGGCCAGTCCTGGTCTGCGCACGGGGCGAGATTCTCGTCACGTCGGCGTCACGTCGGCGTCGCGTCAGTGCACCGCGGCCGTCGTCCGGCGCAGCAGCAGGTACATCTCGCAGCCGAGGCAGTACCCGAACGCGGCGTTGAGGAACGCGGCGGCCAGCGCGCACGCCGTGGCCGCGAGCCCGAGCCACTCCGGGCCCGCGACGTACCCCACCAGGCCGATCGAGGCGAAGACCAGCCCGACGGCCTGGGCGAAGCGCGGCGGGGCCGGCGACTCGAACTCCACCGCCGGTCCGAGGCGCGGGCCGACGACCGTACGGAACAGCCAGCCGTACGGGGAGCGCCGCACGCCCCCGATCGCGCCCGCCGCGAAGGCGAGCGTCTGCCAGGCGAGGAGAACGCCGCTGCCCGTGACGAGGACCACGGCGAGTACGACGGTGGTGACGGCCGCCCCGAAGCGCGGCCCCCTGATGTCAAGATCCATGGCCTCAGCATCTCCCGCCCGCGCGCCGGCGCGGTCGCGGAATATTTTGCAGTCGTGTGAACGCTGCCGCTGAGGATGACGACTACAGGACTGATCGTGTGCGCGGCGGTACTGGCCGTGGCTGCCGTGTTCGGGCTGTGGCACCGGCGCGGCGACGGAAGGCTGGGAATGCGCGGGCGGGACAGCGGGAAGCGGCTCGGCGAGGCCGAGCTGGGGGTGGGGCTGGGGGAGCGGGCGACACTCGTCCAGTTCTCCAGCGCGTTCTGCGCGCCCTGCCGGGCGACCCGGCGCACGCTCGCCGAGGTCGCGGAGATGGTCGACGGGGTCTCCCACGTGGAGATCGACGCCGAGGAACGGCTGGAGCTGGTACGGGAGCTGGGCATCCTCAAGACCCCGACCGTGCTCGTGCTCGACGCGGAGGGCCGTATCGTCCGCAGGGCCGCCGGCCAGCCGCGCAGGGCGGACGTGATCGCCGCGCTCGGCGAGGCCGTGCAGCCGTGCTCTTGACCGCGCCCCGAGGGGGCGCCCTTGACCGCGACCCGCGCCCTCGGCACCCTGTCGTCGTGCCCCGGGAACTCCTGTTGTACGGACGGGCCCATGTGGACCTGGCCCGTCACGCGAGCGCGCGCTGTCCGGGTGTCTGAGCACCCACGGAACCGCTCCCCTCTACTCCCGGAAGGACGACGCATGACGGCGACGCCCGAGCTCAGCACTCCCCGGACCGCCACCCCCGACCTCTTCCGCTCCGTCTTCCGCCGGCACGCGGCGGGGGTCGCGGTCATCACCGCGCGCGGCGGCGGTGCCGGCGGCCGGCCCGTCGGCTTCACCGCCACCTCGCTCAACTCCGTGGCCGCCGAACCCCCGTTGGTCTCGTTCGGCGTGGCCACCTCGTCGTCCAGCTGGCCGGTGATCGCCGAGGCCGAGCACCTCGGCGTCCACATACTCGGCGACCACCAGGAGGAGTTGGCCGCCACGTTCGCGCGCAGCGGCGCCGACCGGTTCGCGCCGCCCAC
>NZ_WWJY01001014.1 GCF_009865405.1 Streptomyces sp. SID3212
AGGGCGGCGGCCTGGGCCGCGCCGCGCTCGTCGAGCGCGACCCCGGGGGTCCAGCCCGCGAGCAGCCCCGCGGTGTTGGCGGTGGAGCGTCCGTGACGTACGAGGATCAACGTGGCCATGCCCGTCAGCGTAAGGCGCCCGCAGGCCGAAGATGCGTACGGGGGCCCGGAGCGGAGAGAATGCGGCAGTGATCGTGGACTGTGCCATCTACCGCGACGGACACCGCACCGACGGGCCCGCCGACTTCTCCGACGCCCTCGACCAGGCGCGTGCCCACGGGGACGCGTTCCTCTGGATCGGGCTGCACGAGCCGACGGAGGACGAGTTCTCGCTCGTGAGCAGCGAGTTCGGCCTGCATCCGCTCGCCGTCGAGGACGCCCTCACCGCCCACCAGCGACCCAAGCTGGAGGTGTACGACGACTCGCTGTTCCTGGTCCTCAAGCCCGTGGAGTACGAGCAGAAGAGCGACACGGTCACCACGGGTGAGCTGATGATCTTCATCGGGGACTCGTTCGTGGTGACCGTCCGGCACGGCGAGGGCTCGCCGCTCGGGGAGGTACGGCGGCGGCTGGAGGCCGATCCGTCCGTGCTCAAGCACGGGCCCACCGCGGTGATGTACGCGGTCAGTGACGAGGTCGTCGATCACTACACGGAGGTGGCCGACGAGCTCCAGGTCGACCTGGAGGAGCTGGAGGCGGAGGTGTTCGCGCCGGACGGCGGCGACAGCTCGTCCGGTTCGTCGCGGCCGACCTCGAGCAAGTCGACGGCGGCCCGCATCTACGGCTTCAAGCGGCAGGTGCTGGAGTTCCGGCGGGCGACCGTGCCGCTGTCGGCGCCGATGGCCCGGCTGGCGGGCGGCTCGGTGCCGTTCGTGCACGACCGTTCGCGGCCCTTCTTCCGGGACGTGAACGACCACCTGCTGCACGCCAACGAGCAGGTCGAGGGGCTGGACCGGCTGCTCTCCGACATCCTCTCGGCGCATCTGGCGCAGATGGGCGTGCGGCAGAACGACGACATGCGGAAGATCTCGGCGTGGGCCGCGATGGCCGCCGTACCGACGCTGATCGCGGGCATCTACGGCATGAACTTCGAGCACATGCCGGAGCTGACGTACGTGTGGGCGTATCCCACCGTGCTCGCGGTCATGGTGGCGCTCGTCCTCGGTCTGCACCGCACGTTCAAGCGGCGCGGCTGGCTCTGAGGGGCCGGGGCCGGGGGCCGGCACCCACGAGGTGGGTACCGGCCTCTTCCGCGGGCGCCCCGGTCAGTAGGCGGGCGCCGGGGTCGGGGGGCCGCTCAGGGCGTCGCGGCGCTCCGGCATGGACAGCGTGACCATCCGGCGCCAGGCGAACGCCCGCTCGTACGCGTACATCGCGTGGACCCCGGCGGTGAGCATCGCGGACCTGGCGGCGGACCAGCCGAGCAGCCGCGCCATGTTCGCCATCACCGCGAGGCTCACCTCGCGGTAGACCTGGATCTCGGCCAGCGCGCACTCGTGCAGGGCCCGCTGGATCCGCCTGCCGTGGCCCGCGCGGGCCAGCCGCAGCAGCTCCTCGTGGCAGTAGGCGAGGTGGTTGTCCTCGTCGGCGCTGATCATCCGGACGGCGTTGCCGATCTCCGGGTGGTCGCCGAAGTACTTGACCAGCATCACCATCTGGTCGGACGCGCGCTGCTCGGTGATCCGGCTGTGCGCGAGGTACACGACGATGTCGTCCTCGGTCAGCGGCTCGTCGCGGCGCAGCTTGTCGTGGGCGAGTCCGATGCCCCGGCGCTCCAGCAGCATCGTGTAGTCGGTGTCGTCGGGGACCTCGACCGGCTCCAGGCCGCGCTTCTTCAGGAGCGCGTTGAAGATCCGGCCGTGTTTGTCCTCGTCGGCTCCGTGCCGGGTGACCTTGGGGGCCAGGTCCCGCATGTGGTCGGGGAGCAGGGCGGCGATACGGCCGTTCTCCCAGCCGCCCTGGGTCTCGCCGCTCGCCGCGATGGAGCAGAAGAGCTGGAACGAACGATCGTTGTCCAGGATTTCCTGGAACAGGCTTCGGGCCGAAAGCATCACTGCCACCTCCATACAGGCGTCCGCGAGAACGAGTCAAAGCGGGCGGAGGGCAACAGGCAACAGCAGCGGGGGCCGACTCGGCCTGACGTACGAGCGTGGAGATGCCCCCGGTGGCGTAACCGAAGGGCCGCTCCACGCGTTGTTGTACGTGACGGCCGTGGCGGGGAAGACCCCCGAGCCCCCACCACGGCCGCAGACCTTCCCTCGCCCGTTCGGGTTACGGAGCGGCGCGCCGGGTTGTCGTACGGGGCCCTCGTCCCAGGAGGCGCGTGACGCCCTAGGAGGCGAGGTCCGCGCGCTCCAGGGCGTCGGTGCCGACGCGCAGGGCCGCGAGCCGCTCGTCGAGCGTCAGGCCGGCCGGCGCGAGGGTGAGCGTGGTGACACCCGCGGCGGCGTACGCGCTCATCCGGTCGGCGATCCGCTCCACGGACCCGAGCAGGGTGGTCGAGTCGATCAGCTGGTGCGGTACGGCGGCGGCGGCGCCCGCCTTGTCCCCGGAGAGGTACGCGTCCTGGATCCCGGCCGCCTCCTTCTCGTACCCCATGCGCCGGGCGAGCTGGTTGTAGAAGTTCTGCTTCCGGCTGCCCATGCCGCCGACGTACAGCGCGGTGTACGGGCGGAAGGTGTCGGCCAGCGCCGTGATGTCGTCGCCGACGGCGATCGGGACGGTCGGGCAGACGTCGAAGCCGTCCATGGTCAGGCCGGCCTTCTCACGGCCGGCGCGGAGGTGGCGGATCGCCGTGTCCTCCAGGTGTTCGGCGGAGGGGAAGATCAGCAGCGCGCCGTCGGCGATCTCGCCGGTCTGCTCCAGGTTCTTCGGGCCGATCGCGGCGATGTAGAGCGGGATGTGCTCGCGCTCCGGGTGGACGGTGAGCTTGATGGGCTTGCCGGGGCCGCCGGGCAGCGGCAGCGTCCAGTGCTCGCCCTCGTACGAGAGCCGCTCGCGGGACATCGCCCGGCGGACGATCTCGACGTACTCGCGGGTGCGGGCGAGCGGCTTGTCGAACTTGACGCCGTACCAGCCCTCCGAGACCTGCGGTCCCGAGACGCCGAGGCCGAGGCGGAAGCGTCCGCCGGAGAGGGAGTCGAGGGTGGCGGCGGTCATGGCGGTCATGGCGGGCTGGCGGGCCGGGATCTGGAGGATCGCGGAGCCGACGTCGATGCTCTCCGTGTGGGCGGCGACCCAGGCCAGGACGGTCGGGGCGTCGGAGCCGTACGCCTCGGCGGCCCAGCAGACGTCGTAGCCGAGCCGGTCGGCCTCCTGCGCCACCGCGAGGTTGTCGCCGTCCATCCCCGCGCCCCAGTAACCGAGGTTGATGCCGAGCCGCATAACCACTCCCTTGCTCGTCTACCCGCCAGTAACGTCTCTGTCCGCCGGACTCTAGCGCGCGGAACAGGGCCGCGTCAGGGGCGGGTTGTCCACAGGGTCTCCGGGCAGGTTGTCCACAGGCTCTCTCCGCGCGCGGCCCCGGCCAGTAATCTCAGCGCCCATGGAGCAGAGGCATCTCGGCCGTACCGGCCTGCGTGTGTCCCGGATCGGGCTCGGCACCCTGACCTGGGGAAGAGACACCGACGAACACGACGCGGCCGACCAGTTGAAGGCGTTCTGGGAGGCGGGCGGAACGCTGGTCGACACCGCGGACGTGTACGGGGGCGGGGAGGCCGAATATCTGCTCGGGCAGCTGGTCGAGCGGCTCGTCCCGCGCCGCGACCTGATCATCTCGACGAAGGCCGGCAGCGTGCCGGACCCGGACCGGCGCTTCGACGGGTCCCGAGGGCACCTGCTGGCGGCGCTGGACGCGTCGCTGGCGCGGCTCGGGACGGACTACGTGGACCTGTGGCAGATCCACGCGTTCGACGCGGCGACCCCGCTGGAGGAGACGCTCCACGCGCTGGACATCGCGGTGAGCAGCGGGCGGGTGCGGTACGCGGGCGTGTCGAACTTCTGCGGCTGGCAGCTCGCCAAGGCCGCCACCTGGCAGCTGGCCTCGCCCGGTATACGTACGCGGCTGGCGGGGACGCAGATGGAGTACTCGCTGCTGCAACGCGGCGTGGAGCGTGAGGTGTTGCCCGCCGCGATCGATCTGGGCATCGGGCTGCTGCCGTCGTCGCCCCTGGGCCGCGGGGTGCTCACCGGGAAGTACCGGCACGGCACCCCGGCGGACTCCCGGGCCGCGTCGGACATGGCGCCGTTCGTGGAGCCGTACCTCGACGAGGCGGCGAGCCGGATCGTGGACGCGGTCGCGACGGCGGCGGAGGGGCTGGCCGCGACGCCGCTGGAGGTGGCGCTGGCGTGGGTCAGGGACCGCCCCGGGGTGGTGGCCCCGATCGTGGGCGCGCGCAACGCGCAGCAGCTCACGGCGGCTTTGTCAGTGGAGAGCCTTAGTCTTCCTGACGAGATCTGCCAGGCGCTCGACGACGTGTCGGCGCCCGTGCACCGCTATCCGGACCAGGACTGGAGCACGCTGTGAGTACGGACCGCGACACCACGACCGTGGAGGACACCGCGCCGGAAGCGACCGGGGGCGCGGGGGCCGGGGC
>NZ_WWJY01001015.1 GCF_009865405.1 Streptomyces sp. SID3212
GCCGACAGCGCCCTGCGCGCCGAACTGGCCGGCTGGGCGGACCGGGCCCGCGCCGAGGGCCTGGACCGGGACGACATGACCGCGCTGGTCACCGCCGTACTGGACGAGACCTTCGCGGCGGACGGCGGCGTGCCGGACAGCACCCGTACCGGACAGAACACACCAGAGAACACCCAGGGGGACCACGCATGACAGTGACAGCGCTGGAGGTCGCGGACCTCGGCAAGGCGTACGGACGGTTCGGGAGGCGCGGCAAGCGGCGCTGGGCGCTGCGGGGCTGCTCCTTCCGGCTCCCCGCCGGCCGCGTCTGCGCCCTCGTCGGCCCCAACGGCGCCGGCAAGTCCACGCTCCTCGCCGCGGCGGCCGGACTGCTCGCCCCCACCGAGGGCGGGCTCCGCGTCCTCGGCACCGACCCGGCGACCGCCCGCCCGCGCCTCGCGTACGTCGCCCAGGACAAGCCCCTCTACCCGCAGCTGACCATCGGCCGGACCCTGCGCCTGGGCCGGGAGCTCAACCCGGAGCGCTGGGACCAGGAGGCGGCCGAGCGGATCGTCGAGGGCGGCGGCCTCGACCACGGCCTGCGCGTCCGCACCCTCTCCGGCGGCCAGCGCACCCGCGTCGCGCTCGCCCTCGCCCTCGGCAAACGCCCCGACCTGCTGCTCCTGGACGAGCCGATGGCCGACCTCGACCCGCTCGCCCGCCACCAGCTGATGGGCGCGCTGCTGGGCAGCGCGGCGACCCACGGCACGACCGTGCTGATCTCCTCCCACATCCTCACGGAGCTGGAGGACGCCTGCGACTACCTGCTGCTGGTCGACGGCGGCCGGATCCGCCTCGGCGGCGAGATCGAGGACATCGTGAACGCGCACACCATGGTCACGGGCCCCGCCCGCGGCCTGGCCCCGCACACCGTGGTCGAGTCCCGCTCGACCGGACGCGGCCTCACCGCCCTGATCAGGCCGGACGGCCCGGTCGACGACGCGTGGGACACCCACGTCCCGTCCCTGGAGGAGCTGCTCCTCGCCCACCTGCGCTCCCCGGAAGCCCCGGCCCTGCTGACCCCGAGCGCGGAAGCACCGATCCGTACGGAGGTGGCGGCGTGAGGACGCTCGCCCCGCGCGGCCCCCTGTGGGTCGCGACCCGACTGCACCGGCGCGCCCTGTGGGCGGGGGCCGGGTTCCTGGTCCTGGCCGTCGCGGCGCTGCTCTACCAGCGGCTCCACGCGGCGAGCGTCGCCGATGCCTTCCCGGCCACCGGCTGCTCGGTCGACATCAGGTCGATCCGCTGCGAGGACACGGTCCGTACGTACCTGGACGCGGAGCTCGTCTTCCAGCGCTGGCTCACCTACCTGAGGATGTTCCTGCTCGTCCTGCCCGGGGTCGTCGGCGCCTTCGTCGCGGGCCCGGTGATCGCCCGGGAGCTGGAGTCGGGCACGTACAAACTGGCCTGGAGCCAGTCCGTCACCCCCACCCGGTGGCTCGCCGCGAAGCTGGCCGTACCGCTGGCGTGCACGGTGGCCGGCGTCTCCGTACTCCTGGGTCTCCACCGCTGGGCCGTGGAGACCGGTCCCGACGACCACTTCGGGGACTTCTGGTACAGCTCGTACCGCGACCTCGGCATCGGTCCCACCGCCCTCGCGTACGCCGTACTGGGCGTCGCGCTCGGCGCCGTCATCGGACTGCTGGTACGGCGGACCGTCGTCGCGATGTCCGCCGCCGCGCTCGCCATGGGCACGGTCGTGCTGGTCCTCCACGAATGGCTGCGCCCCTCCCTGTGGCCGGTCCTCACCGACACCACCCCCATCCGGCGGGCGGCCGACGACTGGGTGGTGCAGGAGGGCGTCATCACGGCGGCCGGCGAGCGGATCACCCGGGAGGAGTGCTTCGGCTACGGATGGCGGGTCTCCCCGTGCGAGGAGCGGCCGGAAGGCGCCGTCAACTTCGTCGACTACCACCCCGCCTCCCACCTCTGGCCCCTCCAGCTGGTAGAAACCGGAATCGTCCTCGCCGTCGCGGCGGTGGCCGCCTTCGCCGCGTTCCGCGTCCTGCGGCGACTGCACGCCTGACCCGCTCCTCACCACACCCGCCCCAGGAGCACCGGGAGCACCAGGAGAGCACCGGCCATCACCGGAAAACGCTCCCCGGGGAGCGGTCACCGCCCCCGGGGAGCCCCGTCCCGCTTCCCTGCACGTCATGTCGCCGTTACCGCCCATTCAGACGTGCTTGCGACGCTCTCCCAATGCAGCCCGCTGTACCCCCCACGCCGAACGGCAGGTTCCGCCTCGCCCCCGCGCTCTCCGACGCGCCTGTCACCCCTTCCGCGCGGAAGAATGGGGACATGAGCGAGCAGCCCGAGGTCCCGGTCCAGCACCACCAGCCGTCGGTCGGCTTCCTAGCCGCCCACCGGCCCCACACCGTCGCCGCCAACGTGTCCGATCTGGAGCCCGATCTCGACGCGGATCTCGACGCGTACGAGGAAGACAGCGATCACGACGGCGCGGAACTCCCCCAGGGCCGGTTCCTCGACCGTGAGCGCAGCTGGCTGGCCTTCAACGAACGGGTCCTGGAGCTCGCCGAGGATCCGGCGACCCCCCTCCTCGAACGGGCTAACTTCCTGGCCATTTTCGCGTCGAACCTGGACGAGTTCTTCATGGTCAGGGTCGCCGGGCTGAAACGGCGCATCGCCACCGGCGTCGCCACCCGCTCCGCGTCCGGCCTCCAGCCGCGCGAAGTGCTCGACCTGATCTGGACCCGCTCCCGCGAGCTGATGGCCCGGCACGCCGCCTGCTACCAGCAGGACATAGCCCCGGCCCTCGCCGACGAGGGCATCCACGTCATCCGCTGGCCCGAGCTGACCGAGAAGGAGCAGGCGCGCCTCTTCACGCTCTTCCGCCAGCAGATCTTCCCGGTCCTCACCCCGCTCGCCGTGGACCCGGCCCACCCCTTCCCGTACATCTCCGGCCTGTCGCTGAACCTGGCCGTGGTCGTACGGAACCCGGTCAGCGGCCACCGCCACTTCGCCCGGGTCAAGGTGCCGCCGCTGCTGGCCCGCTTCCTGGAGGCCTCGCCCTCGCGGTACGTGCCGCTGGAGGACGTGATCGCCGCCCACCTGGAGGAGCTGTTCCCCGGGATGGAGGTGCTGGCGCACCACATGTTCCGGGTCACGCGCAACGAGGACCTGGAGGTCGAGGAGGACGACGCCGAGAACCTCCTCAAGGCACTGGAGAAGGAGCTGATGCGGCGCCGCTTCGGGCCGCCGGTGCGCCTGGAGGTCGAGGAGTCCATCGACCCGTACGTCATGGACCTGCTCGTCCGTGAGCTGAAGGTGCAGGACTCCGAGGTCTACCCGCTGCCCGGACCGCTGGACCTGACCGCGCTCTTCGGGATCTCGGCGCTGGACCGGCCCGAGCTGAAGTTCCCCAAGTTCATCGCGGGCACGCACCGCGACCTCGCCGAGGTGGAGTCCGCGTCCGCGCCGGACATCTTCGCCGCCCTGCGCGAGCGCGACGTCCTGCTGCACCACCCGTACGACTCGTTCTCGACGTCCGTCCAGGCCTTCCTGGAGCAGGCGGCGGCCGACCCCGACGTCCTCGCCATCAAGCAGACGCTCTACCGGACCTCCGGCGACTCCCCGATAGTCGACGCCCTGATCGACGCGGCCGAGTCGGGCAAGCAGGTCCTCGTCCTGGTCGAGATCAAGGCCCGCTTCGACGAGCAGGCCAACATCAAGTGGGCGCGCAAGCTCGAAGAGGCCGGCTGCCACGTCGTGTACGGCCTGGTCGGGCTCAAGACGCACTGCAAGCTCTCCCTGGTGGTACGCCAGGAGGGCGAGACCCTGCGCCGCTACAGCCACGTCGGCACGGGCAACTACCACCCGAAGACGGCCCGGCTGTACGAGGACCTCGGCCTGCTCACGGCCGACCCGCAGGTCGGCGCGGACCTCTCCGACCTCTTCAACCGGCTGTCCGGCTACTCCCGCAGGGAAACCTACCGGCGGCTGCTGGTCGCCCCGAAGTCCCTGCGCGACGGGCTGGTCACCCGGATCAACAAGGAGGCCGCGCACCACCGCGCCGGCCGCCCCGCCTACGTCCGTATCAAGGTCAACTCGCTGGTCGACGAAGCGATCATCGACGCCTGCTACCGGGCGTCCCAGGCCGGGGTCCCGGTCGACGTCTGGGTGCGGGGCATCTGTGCCATCCGCCCCGGCGTCCCCGGGCTCTCCGAGAACATCCGGGTCCGCTCGATCCTGGGCCGGTTCCTGGAGCACTCCCGCGTCTTCGCCTTCGGCAACGGGGGCGAGCCCGAGGTCTGGCTCGGCAGCGCGGACATGATGCACCGCAACCTCGACCGCCGTATCGAAGCGCTGGTACGGGTCACCGACCCGGCCCACCGCGCGTCCATCACCCGGCTGCTGGAGACCGGAATGTCCGACACCACCTCCTCCTGGCACCTGGGCGCGGACGGCAACTGGACCCGGCACGCCACGGACGCCGAGGGCCAGCCGTTGCGGCACGTACAGGAAATGCTCATAGACGCCCGGAGGCGCCGGCGTGCAGCACCATGAAGTCGACACCGTGCCCGGCACGGCCCTGAGCCCCGCACGGGGCACGGACCGGGCCGCGGACCGGCTGACGGCGGGCGAGATCCTGGCCGGGTACCTCCACACCCGGGCGGGTGATTTCCTGCGCAGTCTGCGGCTCTACAGCGAGAGCGGCTCGGACACCGCCGCCGCCGAACAGGCCGCGGCGGCGCTGCGCGCCTCCGCCCGGCGGATCGGCGGCAGCCTGCACACCTTCCGGCCGCTGCTCGACCCGGCCTGGGCCGACCAGCTGCGGACGGAGCTGGGCTGGCTGTCCGGCACACTCGCCCAGGAGCACGCGTGCACGGCCCGGCTGCACCGGCTCCTCACCGCGCTGGGCCGGCTCTCGGGCG
>NZ_WWJY01001016.1 GCF_009865405.1 Streptomyces sp. SID3212
GACGGCCCCCGGCGGCTGCCCCCGTCGAAGCCTCGCCCGTCGACCGCTAGCCCGCGTCGACCGCCCGCCCCGCCCGTCGCCCGCCCGCCCCGTCAGCCGCCGACGTACGCCGCGAGATGCTCGCCCGTGAGAGTCCTACGGTCCGCGACCAGGTCCGCCGGGGTGCCCTCGAAGACGATCCGGCCGCCGTCATGACCCGCCCCCGGGCCCAGGTCGATGATCCAGTCCGCGTGCGCCATCACCGCCTGGTGGTGCTCGATGACGACGACCGACTTCCCGGAGTCCACGAGCCGGTCCAGCAGCCCGAGCAACTGCTCGACATCGGCCAGGTGCAGGCCGGTCGTCGGCTCGTCGAGGACGTACACCCCGCCCTTCTCCGCCATGTGGGTCGCCAGCTTGAGCCGCTGCCGCTCCCCGCCGGACAGCGTGGTGAGCGGCTGTCCGAGGCTGATGTAGCCCAGTCCGACGTCGGACAGCCGGCCGAGAATCGTGTGCGCGGCAGGCGTACGCGCCTCGCCCGCGCCGAAGAACTCCTCCGCCTCGCCCACCGACATCGCGAGCACCTCACTGATGTCACGGCCGCCGAAGCGGTAGTCCAGCACCGACGCCTGGAACCGCTTCCCCTCGCACTCCTCGCAGGGAGAGGCGACACCGGCCATCATCGCCAGGTCGACGTAGACGACCCCGGCACCGTTGCACGTCGGGCAGGCGCCCTCGGAGTTGGCGCTGAACAGCGCCGGCTTCACCCCGTTGGCCTTCGCGAACGCCTTGCGGATCGGGTCGAGCAGTCCGGTGTACGTCGCCGGGTTGCTGCGCCGCGAGCCGCGGATCGCGCTTTGGTCGACCGACACCACCCCGTCCCGCCCGGACACCGAACCGTGGATCAGCGAACTCTTGCCGGAACCGGCGACACCCGTCACCACGGCGAGCACCCCGAGCGGGATGTCGACGTCGACGTCGCGCAGGTTGTGCGCCGCCGCGCCCCGGATCTCCAGCGTGCCGGTGGGCTTCCGTACCGTCTCCTTGACGGCGGCCCGGTCGTCGAAGTGCCGCCCGGTCAGCGTGCCGCCGGCCCGCAACCCCTCGACGGTGCCCTCGAAACAGACGGTGCCCCCCGCCGTACCGGCGCCGGGCCCGAGGTCGACCACATGGTCGGCGACGGCTATCGTCTCCGGCTTGTGCTCCACGACGAGCACCGTGTTGCCCTTGTCCCGCAGCCGCAGGAGCAGGTCGTTCATCCGCTGGATGTCGTGGGGGTGCAGGCCCGCGGTCGGCTCGTCGAAGACGTACGTGGTGTCGGTCAGCGAGGACCCCAGGTGCCGGATCATCTTGACGCGCTGCGCCTCGCCGCCCGACAGCGTGCCCGACGACCGGTCGAGCGAGAGATAGCCGAGACCGATCTCCACGAACGAGTCGAGGGTCTGCCGCAGGGTGGTGAGCAGCGGCGCCACCGACGGCTCGTCCAGGTCGCCGACCCAGGCGGCCAGGTCGCTGATCTGCATCGCGCAGGCGTCGGCGATGCTGATCCCCCCGATCTTCGAGGAGCGGGCCCCCTCGCCGAGCCGCGTACCGTCGCACTCCGGGCAGGTGGTGAACGTGACCGCCCGCTCCACGAACGCGCGGATGTGCGGCTGGAGCGCCTCCTTGTCCTTCGAGAGCATCGACTTCTGGATCTTGGGGATCAGCCCCTCGTACGTGATGTTGACGCCCTCGACCTTCACCTTGGTCGGCTCCCGGTGGAGGAAGTCCCGCATCTCCTGCTCGGTGAACTCACGGATCGGCTTGTGCGGGTCGAGGAAACCCGACTCGGCGTAGACCCGTACCGTCCAGAAGCTGTCGGACTTCCAGCCGGGGATGGTGAACGCGCCCTCCGCCAGCGACTTGGAGTCGTCGTAGAGCTGGCTGAGGTCGATGTCGGAGACCGCGCCCCGGCCCTCGCAGCGGGAACACATGCCGCCGGTGCGGTTGAAGGTCGCCTTCACCGTCTTCTTGTCGCCGCGCTCGACGGTGATGGCGCCGCTCGCCCGGACGGAGGGCACGTTGAAGGCGTACGCGCCGGGCGGGCCGATGTGCGGCTGCCCGAGCCTGCTGAACAGGATGCGCAGCATCGCGTTGGCGTCGGTGGCGGTGCCGACCGTGGAGCGGGGGTCGGAGCCCATCCGCTGCTGGTCCACGATGATGGCGGTGGTCAGCCCTTCGAGGACGTCGACCTCGGGGCGCGCCAGCGTCGGCATGAACCCCTGGACGAACGCGCTGTACGTCTCGTTGATCAGCCGCTGCGACTCGGCGGCGATCGTGTGGAACACGAGCGAGCTCTTGCCCGATCCCGAGACGCCGGTGAACACGGTCAGGCGCCGCTTCGGGATCTCGATGCTGACGTCCTGGAGGTTGTTCACGCGCGCGCCGTGCACGCGGATCAGCTCGTGGCTGTCGGCGACGTGCGGCGCGGGGGACTGCGCGTCCGCCCTGGGGGCCCTGCTCATCGTGTCTCCATCTGTCGTCCTCGTCGAACGGTCCAGGACCGCTCAGCGGACCTCGTTGATCCGGATCAGATTGCCCGCGGGATCACGGAAGGCACAGTCCCGTACACCGTAGGGCTGGTCGGTCGGCTCCTGGACGACCTCGGCGCCGGCGGCCTGGATCTGGGCGAAGGTGGAGTCGACGTCGGCGGTGGCCAGAATGATACGGACGTACGTGCCCTTCGCCATCATCTCGGTGATGGTACGGCGCTCGTCGTCGGTGGTGCCTGGGTCGCCGGCCGGCGGCTCCAGGACGACGGACGTGCCGGGCTGGCCGACCGGGCCGACGGTGATCCAGCGCATCCCGCCGTATCCGACGTCGTTGCGCACCTCGAAGCCGAGGGTGTCGCGGTAGAAGGCCAGGGACTCGTCGGCGTCGACGTGCGGGAGGAACGTGGTGTGAATCGTGAGGTCCATGCCGGTCACACTAGGTGCGCCCCGATGTCCGCGCTTCTCGATTCCTGACCGGTCGCGTCACCTGTTTTGTGACACACGGCGGCATCTCCGCCGCCGCGCCCGCCGTGCGGCGTCGGTACGTGCTGGGCGGTACACCGACCAGCTCGGTGAAGCGGGTGCTGAAGGTGCCCAGCGACGAACAGCCGACCGCGAAACACACCTCGGTGACGCTGAGGTCCCCCCGCCGCAGGAGCGCCATCGCGCGCTCGATACGGCGGGTCATCAGGTACGCGTACGGTGACTCGCCGTATGCGAGCCTGAATTCGCGGCTGAGGTGCCCGGCCGACATGTGTGCCCCACGGGCGAGCGCCTCGACGTTGAGCGGCCGCGCGTACTCCCGGTCGATCCGGTCGCGGACGCGGCGCAGCCGCGCGAGATCGCGGAGGTGCTGTTCCGGGGTGGGTCTGGTGGTCACTCCGGAAGCGTGCCATGTCGCGCCGGAGGTGACCAGTGTGATCAGGGCCGGTGCGCGCCGGGCGCGGTGTAGGTGAGGTGGGCGGGATCGAGCGCCCGCAGGAAGTCCGGGGCGTCGAAGAGTTCCCCGGCGGCGGCCACCCCCGCCCGGCGGGCCCGGCCGTCGAGGATCCGTACCGCCGCCTCCACCACGAGGGGTGCGGTGACCGCGTAGATGTCACGGCCGGACGCCGTCGCGCGGCGCTCCTCCCCGGCCCGTCGCGCGAGCACGTCGACCACGAAGGTCTGGGCCGAACGCCCGGAGCCGTCGGCCGCCGTGGGCGGGGGAGTGCCTGGATCGCCCAGGTCGTGCAGGGGCGCGTGGTTGATACGGACGCGGATCTCCGGCACCCGCAGGTGGCGGGAGATGGTGACCTGGTCGGCGGTGGACAGCGCGGTGACCTCCTGGACGCCCAGCGGGGGCGGGAACGGCCAGGTCTCCGTCCGTGGCGGGCCTTCGGGTGACGTGGGTGAGGCGGGCGGCGGGGGCGGCGGGACGAGCCGGTTGCCGGTGAAGACCAGGTGGCGGCCCGCGTTGCGGCGTGCGGTCGCGCGGGTGCCGCGGGTCGGCAGCCAGCTGTCGAGGGCGATCGCGATCGTGAGGTCGTCCGCGTCCGGCCAGTCGCCCATCGCCGCGCGGGCCAGCAGGTCGCCGAGCCCGCCGTAGAACGCCACCGACGGGGCGACCACCACTCCGGCCACGCGGGCCCGGAGGGCGTACCGCTCGAACGTCTCCAGCGCGACGGCCTGCTCGGCGGCCACGTCCAGGTAGGGGATGCCGGCCCGCAGCGCCGCGTCGATCACCGGGGCCGCGGTGTCGGCGAAGGGGCCCGCGCAGTTGATGACCGCCTCCGCGACCGACAGGGCGCGGTCCAGGGACGCGGGATCCGCCAGCGACACGGCGTGGGTCTCCGCTCCGGGGTGCGCCCGGGC
>NZ_WWJY01000103.1 GCF_009865405.1 Streptomyces sp. SID3212
AGGCGTCCGTGGACGGCGGGGCGGGCTGGCGGCCGGTGCCCTTCACGACCGTACGTACCGGTGTCCGGGACTCCCCGGAGCCCCGGGCGCACCCGGCGGGCTCGGTCGGGGGCTGGTCGGGCCGCGTGTGGCACCGGGTGGCGGCCGATCTGACCGCCTGGCGCGGCGGTGAGGTCCGGCTGCGCTGGCGGTACGACACCGGCCGGCCGCACTCGGGGCGGGGTGTGTACGTGGACGGGCTGCGGGTCGGGGACGGCGGGCGGGTGGTCTTCGACGAGGCGCGGGAGGGGGACACGGCGGGGATCGAGGCGGTGGGGTGGGTGGCGTCGGAGGACTGAGGACCGCGACCGGCCCACCCGTACGACCGTCCCGCCCTCACTCGCCGAGCGCCGGGTCTCACCTGCCCAGGGCCGCCATCGCCGCGTTGTGGCCGGGGACCCCGCTGACCCCGCCGCCCCGGACGGCGCCCGCGCCGCACAGCAGCACGTTCGCGTGCGCCGTCTCCACGCCCCAACGGCCGC
>NZ_WWJY01001017.1 GCF_009865405.1 Streptomyces sp. SID3212
GGGCGGCCCAGTACGTCGGCGAACAGCCGTAGCCACGCCGTACTGCGGGTACCGCCGCCGGCGATGGCCAGTTCGCCGGTGAGCCCCGCCGCGTCCAGGCAGTGCCGCGCCGCGAGGGCGATCGCCTCGCACATGCCCCGTACCAGATCCGCGCGCGACGCCCGCAGGTCGAGACCGGTGAACTCCGCGCGTGCGGTGGGGTCCACGAAGGGAGCGCGCTCGCCGGACGGCGAGAGGTAGGGCAGCGCGGCCACCCCGTTGGCGCCGCGCGGCGACTCGTCCAGCATCCCCGACACCTGGTCGTGCGTGGCGCCCACCAGCCCCAGCACCCAGTCGAGCGCGACCGTCCCGGTCATCGCGGGCAGGGCCCTCATGTGGCGGTCGGGCCTGGCCGTCGCGAGATGGAAGCCCACCGGCTCCGCGTCGAACGCGACGCTCTCCACCACCACCTGGCACGCCAGCGTCGTACCGACGATCAGCAGCCCGTCCCCCGGCTCGGTCACCCCCGCGCCGATCGCGGTCGCGGGCAGGTCGTACGGTCCCGACGTGACCGGCGTCCCGGCGGGCAGGCCCGGCGTACGGCCGTCGGCCTTCCCGTACGGCAGGGTCGCCGCGATCGGCGGCAGCAGGTCCGCGCGGTGCGCCACCCCCAGGGCCGCGAGCGCTTCCGGGGAGTACGTGCGGGTGCGCGGGTCGAGGAAGGGGACCGACGCGTCCGAGAGATCCGTCCCGCGCTCGCCCGTCAGCCGCAGGTGGAGGACGTCCTTGCAGCACGCGGCGGTCGTGGCCGCGTCCAAGGACCCCGGTTCGTTACGGTCCAGCCAGGTCAGGAGCGGTCCGGGCGAGCCGGGAAACAGGACGTTCCCCGTCCGCCGGTACACCCGCTCCGCCGTGCCGTCCTCCATCCACCCCGCCACCAGGTCACCGGCCCGGCCGTCCATCCACGACATCGCGGGGCGCACGGCCCGTCCCCCGGCGTCCACCAGCCACAGCCCGTCGCCCTGGCCGGTCATGGCGACCAGCTCCGGCGCCCCGCCTTCGGTGACCGCCGCGAGGACGTGGGCGGCTGCCCGTACCACCTCTTCGAGATCCTGCTCGACCCGCTCGCCCCGGCCGCCGAGCGAGATCGGTGTCGACTCGACCCGCAGCGCGGTGCCGTCCTCCGCGAAGGCCGCCGCCTTGGCGACCGAGGTTCCCATGTCCAGTCCGACGAACACCGTGCCTCCTCTGTCGTGACCCGCGGAACCCGAGGCCCGTCCCGAGACGCCCCGGCCCCCGTGTCCCTGACGACCAGTCAAGCCTCAGACGACGCGGTGGGCGAGAGGCTCGCCGCGCAGGAACCGGCCCACTTCGGCGGCGGCCGTCCTGGCCGCGTTGTGCGCCACCGCCGTGTTCGCGCCCGCCAGGTGAGGGGTCATCACCAGCCGGGGCGCCGACCGCAGCCGCGAGCCGGCCGGCGGCGGCTCCACCGCGAACACGTCGAGCCCGGCCGCCGCCAGCCGCCCCGACTCCAGCGCGTCGCACAGCGCGTCCTCGTCCAGCAGCGCGCCCCGCGCGCAGTTCACCACCACCGCGCCCTCGGGCAGCAGCGCCAGTTCCCGGGCGCCGAGCAGCCCCCGCGTCTCCGGGGTGAGCCGGGCGTGCAGCGACACCACGTCGGAGGTACGGAGCAGCTCGTCCAGGTCGGCGACGGGCGTGCCCACCCGGCGCAGCGACTCCGGGTCCGCGTACGGGTCGTACACCTGGACGTGCGCGCCGAAGGCGCCCAGCGCCCGCGCCACCCGGCTGCCGACGGCGCCGCAGCCGACGAGCCCGACCCGCGCGCCGTCCAGACCGGGACCGCAGTTGTCGTACGTGTAGAACTCACCGGCCCACCGCCCCGCGGCGAGCGCGGCGGACGTCTCCGGGATACGGCGCATCGTGGCCAGCAGCAGGCCGACCGTGTACTCGGCGGTGGCGGCGGCATTGCGTCCCGGGGTGTTGCAGACCTGGACCCCGCGTTCCTTCGCCGCGTCGAGGTTGACGTTCACGGGCCCGCCCCGGCCGACGACCACCAGCCGGAGTTCGGGGGCGCCTTCGAGGACCTTCCTGGTCACCGGGGCCATCTGGGTGACGCAGATCCGTACGCCGTCGAGCGCGGCCAGGAGCGTGGCCTCGTCGCCGGACGCCTCGACGACCTCGGAGACCGGGCCGAACGGGGTGAGGGGCCAGGGGAGGAGCAGCTCGCCGATCGTATGACCGTCACCGATCTCGGCGGTCAGTTCCCGGGCGAACAGGTCGGGGGCGACAAAATGGTCGCCGGCGGCGAGGATCTTCATCGTGGACTCTCCCTGGTCGTGGCGGTCCCGTCGGGACGGGGGCGGATCGGGGCTCAAGTGACCGGTCGGACGGTCGGCTCTGACGACGGCTCAGGTCGGGGCGATCTCGTAGCGGACCCCGCTCTCGTCCAGCGAGCGCAGGACGTCCGGCGGGGTGCGGTCGTCGATCAGGACCAGGTCGAACGCGGAGAGCGGCGCCAGCCGGTACAGCGCGGTCCTGCCGATCTTGGAGTGGTCGATCATCAGCACCTTACGGCCGGAGGCCGCGAGCATCGCGCGTTTGACGGCGACTATGCGCTGTTCCTGATGGAAGGCGTGGTCGCCGAACACCGACGACGTCGACACAAAACACAGGTCGACGCGCAGCGCCTCGACGGCCTCGACGCACGGCACGCCGAGGAAGGAGTCGTGCAGCGGGTCGTAGTCGCCGCCCAGGGCCATCAGATGTACGCCGCGCTCCCCGGAGAGGAGGTTCAGGGCCTCCAGGAAGTTGGTGACGACGGTGAGCGGTTCGAACCGGGGGAGGAGCTTCGCCAGTTCCAGCGCGGTGGTCGAGTCGTCGATCATCACCGACATGCCGGGCTCGACCAGGGTGGCGGCCTTCGCGGCGAGGGCCTCCTTCTCCGGCCGCATGGACTTCTTGCGGTACGCCACATTGCTTTCGAACACCCCGGAGGGCTGGGCGGTGACACCCCCGCGGAACTTGCGCAGGACCCCTTCGCGCTCCAGCTCGTCGATGTCGCGGTAGATGGTCATCGGACTCACGCCGAACCGCTCCGCCAGGTCCGCCGCCGACGCCGATCCCTCGGTCAGTACGTGATCGGAGATCTCGCGGCGGCGCTGTGCGGGGCCGAGTTGGCTCTTGTCCTGTGACATACCCCGGTCCTGTTCCTCACCAATAACATGAAGCTCTGAGGATATAACATAGATTGTTGAGGTCCGCCGTGGTCGCGGTGTGAAAAGCGTCGGTGAGGACACAGCACACAGACAGCAGGACACAGACACAGCGTGCAGACACCGCACACCGCACACCGGAGACCGGAACAGCCAGGAAGGCAGGCAGGGGTGACGGACGCACACCACGAGGACGTGTGGCTCGGGCTCGACCTCGGGACACAGGGCGTCCGCGCCCTGGCCGTCACCGACGACGGGCGGGTACGGGGCCGGGGCTCCGCCCCCCTCACCGGCCACCGCGACGGCGACCGCCACGAACAGCTCCCCGCCGACTGGTGGACGGCCGCGACCGCCGCCCTCCGCCGCACCCTCCGCGAGGTCCCCGCCGCCCGGGTGCGGGGGATCGCCGTGTGCAGCACGTCGGGCACGGTCCTGCTCACCGACACCCAGGGCACCCCCCTCACCCCCGCCCTCATGTACGACGACGGCCGGGCGGCGGCCGAGGCGCGGTACGCCCAGGAGACCTGCGCCGACGTGTGGCGTGACCTCGGGATCCGTATCCAGCCCAGCTGGGCCCTCGCCAAACTCCTCTGGCTCACAGGCACACACCATGACGGCGCCCCCGGCCCGGAATCCACCGCCCCCACCCGGCTACGGGGCGCCCGTGTCTGCCACCAGGCCGACTTCGTCACCGGCCGGCTCGTCGGCCACCGCGTGGCGACCGACTCCAGCCACGCCCTCAAGACCGGGTACGACCTGCGCTCCCGTACGTGGCCCACCGCCGTCCACGACCGGCTCGGGCTCTCCGGCCTCGACTTCCCCGCCGTCGTGGCGCCCGGCACCCCGCTCGGTACGGTGGGCCGCGAGGCGGCCGAGGCGACGGGCCTCGCCGAGGGCACGCCGGTCCTCGCCGGGATGACGGACGGCTGCGCCGCCCAACTGGGCTCCGGGGCCTGGGAGGTCGGGCGGTGGAACTCCGTCCTCGGCACCACCCTCGTCCTCAAGGGCGTCACCGCCGCCCCTCTCCATGACCCCGCCGGCGTCGTCTACAACCACCGCTCCCCGGACGGGAACTGGCTGCCCGGCGGCGCCTCCAGCGTCGGGGCGGGCATCCTGACCCGGACGTTCCCCGGCGCCGACCTCGGCCGGCTCGACCTGCGCGCCGCCGCGCGGGAGCCGGCGAGCACGGTCGCGTACCCCCTGGTCTCCCGCGGCGAACGCTTCCCCTTCGTGGCGCCCGGCGCCGAGGCGTTCGTGCTGGGCACGCCGGCCGACGAGGCGGACCACCACGCGGCGCTGCTCCAGGGCGTGGCCCTGGCCGAACGGCTCTGCCTCGCGTACGTACGGATGCTCGGCGCCCCGGTCGAGGGCCCGGTGACCTTCACCGGCGGCGCGACCCGCAGCGCCTACTGGAACCAACTGCGCGCGGACGTCCTCGGCCGCCCCGCCGCGATCCCCGAACACACCGACCCGGCGCTCGGCATGGCGGTGCTGGCGGCGTACGGGGTACGGGGAGGCGGCCAGGTCGCCCGGGGCATGGTCCGTGTCCGCACGACGCTGGAGCCGCGCCAGGACCACCACGACCGCTTCACGGCCCCGTTCGTGACGCTGGTGGACGAACTGGAACGCCGGGGCTGGCTCCCGCACGAAACGGCGACGTATGCGAGGGCAGAAGGATGACCACCCCCACGACGCTCTTCCTGTCCCGCCACGGCGAGACGGTCTGGCACGCGGAGAACCGCTACGCCGGAATCAGCGACATCGACCTGACTCGCCTGGGCGCCGAACAGTCCGAGGCGCTGGGCAGCTGGGCCGCCGGCGCGCGCCTCGACGCGATCGTCACGTCCCCGCTGTCCCGCGCCCGCCGCACGGCGGCCCCGGCGGCCCGCGCGACCGGACTGCGACCGGTGGTCGAACCGGACCTGCTGGAGCTCGACTTCGGGATCGCGGAGGGCCGCACGCTCACCGAACTGGAAGCCTGCCACCCCCACGAGGTCGAGGCCTTCCGCCGCGACCCGGCGGCGCACCCGCTACCGGGCGGCGAGGACCCCGAGGCCGCCGCCACCCGGGGCGCGACAGCACTCCTCCGCTTCGCGACCACCCACCCGGGCGACCGGATCCTGGTGGTGGCCCACAACACGCTCCTCCGCCTGGTCCTCTGCCACCTGCTGTCCATCCCGAAGGCGGACTACCGCCGAATCCTCCCGGGCCTCCGCAACTGCGCCGTCACCGAACTCCGCGTATCGGCCGGCCAGACATCCCTGATCTCCTACAACGTTCCGACGTGACCGCTTCCGGCCGGAGAAGGCAGCCGTCGTCAGCGGGTCCGGGCATGACCCTGCCGCGCTCATGTACTAGAGTTATCTCGACATCGAGATATATGCCGAAGACGTACCGGAGTCGCTCGATCGGTGAGGGTTACCTTAGTAAGTCTTACCTTAGCGGATCGGCGAGGGGTCGTGGCGGCATCACGCGGCGGTTGCCGCACCCGAGGTACGGCGCGGTAGAACGCGCACATTGATGAAGGAGACTGTCGTGTCGGCGAACAGCTTCGACGCCCGCAGCACGCTGCGCGTGGGTGACGAGTCGTACGAGATCTTCAAGCTGGACAAGGTCGAGGGCTCCGAGCGCCTCCCGTACAGCCTGAAGGTGCTGCTGGAGAACCTGCTCCGTACCGAGGACGGCGCGAACATCACCGCCGACCACATCCGCTCCGTCGGGGCCTGGGACTCGCAGGCCCAGCCGAGCCAGGAGATCCAGTTCACGCCGGCCCGCGTGATCATGCAGGACTTCACCGGGGTGCCCTGCGTGGTCGACCTCGCCACCATGCGCGAGGCCGTCAAGGAGCTGGGCGGTGACCCGGCGAAGATCAACCCGCTGGCCCCCGCCGAGCTGGTCATCGACCACTCCGTGATCGCCGACAAGTTCGGTACGCCGGACTCGTTCGCGCAGAACGTGGAGCTGGAGTACGGCCGCAACAAGGAGCGCTACCAGTTCCTGCGCTGGGGCCAGACCGCGTTCGACGAGTTCAAGGTCGTCCCGCCCGGCACCGGCATCGTCCACCAGGTCAACATCGAGCACCTGGCCCGTACGGTCATGGTCCGCAACGGCCAGGCGTACCCCGACACTCTCGTCGGCACCGACTCGCACACCACCATGGTCAACGGCCTCGGCGTGCTGGGCTGGGGCGTCGGCGGGATCGAGGCCGAGGCGGCCATGCTCGGCCAGCCCGTCTCGATGCTCATCCCGCGTGTCGTCGGCTTCAAACTGACCGGCGAGCTGACCCCGGGCACCACCGCCACGGACCTCGTCCTCACCATCACCGAGATGCTGCGCAAGCACGGCGTCGTCGGCAAGTTCGTCGAGTTCTACGGGGAGGGCGTCGCCGCCACCTCGCTGGCCAACCGCGCCACCATCGGCAACATGTCGCCGGAGTTCGGCTCCACCGCCGCGATCTTCCCGATCGACGACGAGACCATCAAGTACCTGAAGCTCACCGGCCGTTCCGACCAGCAGGTCGCGCTGGTCGAGGCGTACGCCAAGGAGCAGGGCCTCTGGCTGGACCCGGCCGCCGAGCCCGACTTCTCCGAGCGCCTGGAACTCGACCTCTCCACGGTCGTCCCCTCCATCGCCGGCCCCAAGCGCCCGCAGGACCGCATCGTCCTCGCCGACGCCAAGGCCCAGTTCGCCCACGACGTGAAGAACTACGTCACGGACGACGAGGAGGCGGGCAAGGAGTCCTTCCCGGCCTCCGACTCCCCGGCCAGCAGCAACGGCGTGCCCACCAAGCCGACCCTGGTCACCACCCCGGACGGCTCGACGTACGAGATCGACCACGGCGCCGTCACCGTCGCCGCGATCACCTCCTGCACCAACACGTCCAACCCGTACGTGATGGTCGCCGCCGCGCTCGTCGCCAAGAAGGCGGTCGAGAAGGGCCTGACCCGCAAGCCGTGGGTCAAGACCACCCTCGCCCCCGGCTCCAAGGTCGTCACCGACTACTTCGACAAGGCCGGCCTCACGCCGTACCTCGACAAGCTCGGCTTCAACCTGGTCGGTTACGGCTGCACGACCTGCATCGGCAACTCGGGCCCGCTGGACGAGGAGATCTCGAAGGCGGTCAACGAGGCCGACCTCGCCGTCGCGGCCGTGCTCTCGGGCAACCGCAACTTCGAGGGCCGTATCAACCCCGACGTGAAGATGAACTACCTGGCCTCCCCGCCGCTGGTCGTGGCCTACGCCATCGCGGGCTCCATGAAGGTGGACATCACCCGGGACGCGATCGGCACCGACCAGGACGGCAAGCCGGTCCACCTGGAAGACATCTGGCCCACCGAGGCCGAGGTCAACGAGGTCGTCGCCTCCGCGATCGGCCAGGACATGTTCACCGACTCGTACAAGGACGTCTTCGCGGGCGACGAGCAGTGGAAGGCGCTGCCGATCCCCACCGGCAACACCTTCGAGTGGGACCCGCAGTCCACCTACGTCCGCAAGCCCCCCTACTTCGACGGCATGACGATGGAGACGACCCCGGTCGCCGACATCGCGGGCGCGCGGGTGCTCGCCAAGCTGGGCGACTCGGTCACCACCGACCACATCTCCCCGGCCGGCGCGATCAAGGCCGACACCCCGGCCGGCAAGTACCTCACGGAACACAGCGTCGAGCGCCGCGACTTCAACTCGTACGGCTCCCGACGGGGCAACCACGAGGTCATGATCCGCGGCACGTTCGCCAACATCCGCCTGCGCAACCAGATCGCGCCGGGCACCGAGGGCGGCTACACCCGCGACTTCACCGCCGAGGGCGGCCCGGTCTCCTTCATCTACGACGCCTCCCAGAACTACCAGGCCGCCGGCGTCCCGCTGGTCGTCCTGGCGGGCAAGGAGTACGGCTCCGGCTCGTCCCGCGACTGGGCCGCGAAGGGCACCGCGCTGCTCGGCGTGAAGGCCGTCATCGCCGAGTCGTACGAGCGCATCCACCGCTCGAACCTGATCGGCATGGGCGTGCTCCCGCTCCAGTACCCGGAAGGCGCCTCGGCGCTGACCCTCGGACTGACCGGTGAGGAGACGTTCTCCTTCACCGGCGTGACCGAGCTGAACAACGGCACCACCCCGCGCACGGTCAAGGTCACCACGGACACGGGCGTCGAGTTCGACGCGGTCGTCCGTATCGACACCCCCGGCGAGGCGGACTACTACCGCAACGGCGGCATCATGCAGTACGTGCTCCGCAGCCTGATCCGCAAGTAGGACGCGGCGGTCCGAGCAGGACCAAGCAGGACCAGCAAGACCAGGCAGGGCCCCGGCACCTCGGCGCCGGGGCCCTGCCCTGTCTCCAGGTGTCGGCGGTCAGGTCCCGGTGATCAGCTCCCGGTCGTCAGCACCATGCGGAAGCGCGCCTCGCCCGCCAGCATCCTCGCGTACGCCGTGCTCACCTCTTCCAGGGGCAGCGCTTCCGTCCACGGCCTGATCCCCGTCCTGACCGCGAAGCGGAACATCTCCTCGCGGTCCAGCGTCGTCCCCGAGATCAGGCCGTAGATCTTCTTCGTCCCGCCGATCAGCTCCCAGCCGCTGATCCGCAGATCGTCCGCGGAGATCCCGACGAGGACCAGCTCGCCCCGGCGGCCCAGCCCGCCCAGGGCCGACGTCGTGGCCGCCGCGTCCGTGACCGTCGAGACGACGACCTTGGCGCCCCCGGCCCCGCCGCCGTACTCCGTCAGCGTCTCCGCGACGTCCTGTTCCGTACTGTCGATGTAGTGGTCGGCGCCCAGATCGACCGCGAGCCGGGCCTTCTCCCTGCCCCGCGCGACCGCCACCGTCTCGAAGCCCATCCGGGCCGCGATCCGCACCGCCAGGTGTCCCACCCCGCCGAGCCCCTGCACCGCGACCAGATCGCCCGGCCTGGCCGCGCTGTTGCGCAGCGCGTTGAAGGCGCTCAGGCCCGCGCACGCCAGCGCCGCCGCGTCCGCCGACGCCAGCCCGTCGGGGATCTCGGAGAGGGCGCTCACCGGGAGCACCACCGTGTCGGCGAAACCGCCGGGGTACGAGAGGCCCGGGGTCTTCGCCTCCACACAGTTCACCGAGTCCCCCGACCGGCACGCCTCGCAGTGACCGCAGGTGCCCGCGACGTAGCCGCAGGCGACGCGCTGCCCCGTCCGTACGCCGGTGACTCCGTCACCCACCGCCTCGATCCGCCCGGCGATCTCGTGGCCCGGTGTGAGGGGGAACGCCGTCCCCGGCAGCCACCCCTCGATGATCGACACATCCGAATGGCAGATCCCGCACGCCTCCACGGCGACCCGGACCTCGCCGGGGCCCGGCTCGGGTACGGCGGTCTCGGTGACGCTGAACGGGCCGCCCGGCTCCGACACGAGCACCACACGGTTCACATCCCGACCGGTGAGGGCCATCACGAATCCCCTCTGCGTGGAAGCACACCACTCCCAGCCTGCGCCGGACGGGAGCCGCCCGCCACCGGAAGGCCCGCCGACGACAAGGCCCCCAAAACGCCGGACGGGCCACCGGCGTACGCCGATGACCCGTCCTCGCCCGAAGGCTCCGTCCTCCTGTAGGTCAGCGCAGCAGCTCCACCTCCGCCAGCGCCGCCTGACCGTCCGTCACCAGCCGGTAGTGCGCGTACGACCCCGGACGCGGCACCGTGAACGCCCGCGTCTGCTTGTCCCACGCGAAGGTCTCACCCGTCCGCGTGTCCAGCGTCGTCCACGTCGTGCCGTCGGCCGAGCCCTCCAGCCGCCAGCCGGTCGGCGCCGTCCCGGCCTTCGCCGAGGTCAGCGTGTACTGCACCGCCCGGGTGGCCGAGGCCACCGGCAGGTCCACCGACTCGACAGGGGCCTCCGTGCGGGAGGAGTTGTCGAAGAGCGGGCCCGACGCGGTCAGCGCGTCCGTGCGGGGCGCCGGCACCTTGTCGTCCTTCGTGATCGAGACGGGGGCCGCGTTCGCGCCCGTCCCCCACGTGGAGGGCCTGGAGCCCATGGCGAACTCCAGCACGCCGCCCTTCTCCAGCACGTCGTGCGGCAGGGAGGTGGAGTTCCAGGTCTTGCCGTTGACCTTCAGGCCCTGGACGTAGATGTTCTTCGCGCTGTTCTTCGGCGCCTTGACGACCAGGTCGCGGCCGTTGTCCAGGTGCACCGTCGTCTTCGTGAAGAGCGGCGAGCCGATCGCGTACTCCCCACTGCCCATCACCAGCGGGTAGAAGCCGAGGGAGGAGAAGAGGTACCACGCAGACTGCTCGCCGTTGTCCTCGTCGCCGTGGTAACCCTGGCCGATCTCACTGCCGGTGTAGAGCCGGGAGAGGACCTCGCGGACCTTCTCCTGCGTCTTCCACGGCTGCGAGGCCGCGTTGTACATGTACGTGACGTGGTGGGCGACCTGGTTGGAGTGGCCGTACATGCCCATCCGGACGTCGCGCGCCTCCGTCATCTCGTGGATGACCCCGCCGTACGAGCCCACGAACTCGGCCCCGGCCGTCTCCGGCGTCGAGAAGTACGTGTCGAGCTTCTCGCCGAGTCCGGCCCGGCCGCCGTACAGGTTGGCCAGACCGCGGCTGTCCTGCGGCGCGGTGAAGGCGTAACCCCAGCCGTTCGTCTCGGTGTAGTCGTACCCCCAGATCCGCGGGTCGTAGGTGGCCGACGGCACCCGCCAGTCGCCCTTGAGGTTACGGCCCTGGAAGAAGCCGGCCTGGGTGTCGAAGAGCGAGACGTAGTTCTGGGCGCGGTTGAGGAAGTACGCGGACTCCTCCTTGTAGCGCGCCTTCTTCGTCTTCTTGTAGAGCGCCTGGCCCATCTCCGCCAGGCCGTAGTCGTTGAGGTAGCCCTCCAGCGACCAGGAGAGGCCCTCGTGGGTCTCCGTGGAGGCGTAGCCGAGGAACGGCGACGTCTCCATGCCCTTGCGGCCCACGCCCGACATGGGGGGCGCCACGGTCGCGTTCTTGAGCGCCGCCTCGTACGCCGTCTCCGCGTCGAAGTCGACGCCCTTGACGTACGCGTCGGCGAAGGCCACGTCCGAGCTGGTGCCGGTCATCAGGTCGGCGTACCCGGGGGAGGACCAGCGGGAGATCCAGCCGCCGTCCTTGTACTGCTGGACGAAGCCGTCGACGAGCTTCCCGGCCTTCTTCGGGGTGAGGAAGGAGTACGCGGGCCATGTCGTCCGGTAGGTGTCCCAGAAGCCGTTGTTGACGTACACCTCCCCGTCCACGATCTTCGCGCCGGTCTGCGTCGGCGTGTCGGGACCGGTCTGCGGCGAGAAGGGGCTGGCGTACTGCTGCTTCGGCCGGGACTTCGTACCGGTGTTCTCGAAGCCCGAGTTCGGGTACAGGTAGAGCCGGTAGAGGCTGGAGTACAGGGACGTCAGCTGGTCGTGGTCCGCGCCCTCCACCTCGATCCGGCCCAGCAGGGAGTCCCACGCCCGCTGCGCGCCGCTCTCGACCTTCTCGAAGCGGGTGCCGGCGGGGATCTCGTCGGCGAGGTTCTTCTTCGCCTGGTCGACGCTGATCAGCGACGTGGCGAGGCGCAGTCCGACGGTACGGTCCGCTCCCGCGTCGAAGCGCAGGTAGCCGGTGACGTCGTCACGCCCGCCGCCGGTGAGCTTGCCGCTCGCCGTGACGGGCGCGTCGAAGACGCCGTATACGAAAAGCCGGGTGGCGCCGGTCGACAGACCGCTCTTGACGTCCGAGAAGCCGGTGAAGGAGTCGGTCGCCGGATCGAGGGTCAGCCCACCCGCGTTCGAAATGTTGTCGAACACGATGCTGGCGTCGTCACCGGGGTAGGTGAAGCGCATCATCGCGGCGTGGTCGGTCGGGGTCATCTCGGCCTTGAGGCCGTTCTCGAACGTGACGCCGTAGTAGTGCGGCTTCGCGGTCTCGTTCTCGTGCCGGAAGGGCAGCGCCCGCTCGGCGCGGTCCGGGTCCGGGACGCCGGCGGCCACGGACGGCATCAGCTGGAAGGTCTGCCGGTCGCCCATCCAGGGGCTCGGCTCGTGGCTCGCGCTGAACGCCTGGAGCGTGGGCAGGTTGTCGGCGTTGTTCGCGCGGGCGTATTCGTACAGCCAGCTGTCCGAACCGGCGTTGGTCACCGGCGTCCAGAAGTTGAAGCCGTTGGGCACGGCGGTCGCCGGGAAGGTGTTGCCGCGCGAGAACGACCCGCTGGAGTTGGTCCCGCGGACCGTGGACGCGTAGTCCGACAGGTGCGCGAGCCGCTTCTCCGGCGCCTTGGGCGCCAGGGTGATGTCGTCGATCCAGCCCTGGAACTTCCCGGGGCCCTTGGGGGCGTCGTACGCCACCAGGACGCGGTCCACGGTCTTGCCGGCGGCGACCGAGCCGATCCGGGCGTCGACCTGGTTCCACTGGTTGACGTACAGGCGCTTGGCGGCGCCCTGGCCCTGCGGGGTCAGCAGCCCGCCGTGCGAGTCGAGTGCCTTGAGGTCGCTGAGGTACGTGCCGTCCGTGAAGGCCAGGTCCACCGCGACGTTGGTCGCCGGGTAGTTGAGGTCCGTCTCCGGGAGGGACGGGTAGATCCGGTACGAGAGCGCGGTGTCGCGCCGTACCGCCGTGTTGACGTCGAAGACCTTGTTGTACGAGTACGCGCGCCCCTCGGGCTGGTGCGTACCGGCGTACTTGAGCGCCCGGGTGCCGGTGAACCCGGCGCCGGACTTGGCGGTCGGGGAGCCGGACGGGCCGCGGTCGACCTGGGTGCGCATCTCCGCGGGCGCCGGCGGGGTGGTGTCCCCGTCGGAGAACTGGACGTCCGCCAGCTGGGTGATGCCGGAACCGCCGTCGTTCGCGGCGATGTTCAGCCGGTAATGCGCATATGCGGTGGGATTGTCGAACTCATATGATTTGGTCTGAAAGCGTTCCGCGAAGGTCTCGCCGGTACGGGAGTCAAGGTCCTTCCACTCCTTGCCGTCGGCGGAACCCTGGAGCGTCCAGTCCGCGGGATCGCGCTCCGCGTGGTCGTTCGCCGAGGTCAGGGCGTAGGTGACGACCTTGACCGGTTCCGCCAGGTCGAATTCGAGCCAGGCGGTCGATTCAAAGGCGAGCCACTTCGTGCCGGGGGTGACGTCGACCAGGTTCTCCTTGGTCTCGCCCCCGCCCGTGTTCTCGGCACTGGCGCGGACCTCGGTCACCTGGTCCGTGACATTTCCGGGGATACCGGCGTTGAAGCCGCCGTCGACCCCCGATGCCCGTTTCTCGCCGCCGGGTCCGACTTCTACGGTGTTGCGCCAGTCCGGCTGGGATTCGTCCGCCTCGAAAGAGGAGGTGAATTCCCTTTCCGCCGGAGTCGGCCGGGCGGTCTGGGCGGTGGCGGCGGCCGGAGCCGTCATGACGAGCAGCGACGCGGTCGCCGCGAGGGCGGCCGCATGCCATTGTCTGCGCCGGGGGGCGGATCTCTCCTGCATACCGAGTTTCCTCCTGCGAAACCAAGCCGGACAACGTTGTCAAACAAGACGCGCGCGGTCCAGTAGGAGGCAACTCCGGGGTGGTGTCAAGGGTGTTGAAGGTGTGTCGGTGACGGGAGTGGCTGAGACTCGGTCATTTCGAAGAAGCCGTCGTGGTCGAATGAGGACACCACCGGCCCACATATCCGCGAGGTCTCAACTAGGGAAAGACTGCCGTCCAAACCTGCTTTCGATCTTGCTCCCCCGGCGGCAAGTGGACTATACCTGTCGGACACCGGCCCGCGAGGTTTCAAGCGGCGGGCGGATCAGGGGGAACCGGGGACGGCGGGGAGGGCTCTGCCCGCATCCGACCGGCCATTCAGGCCGTTCTCTCTGTATTCGAGCATCACAATCCTGCACGACCCAGCTTCATTTGACCGCGGTGGCGGGGCCCTTCGCCTCAAACGAGAAGGACGGGCGACCGGTACACCGCCTGAGTCCTGGAGAAGGCGAGGACTTGAGCATGGGATCCACCTCCGCTCAGCACACCAACGAGGGCCTCGGCCGTCGAGACGTGATCAAGCGATCCGCAGCGATCGGCCTGATCACCGTCCCGACGATGGGCTTCCTGGCTTCGTGCGCGAGCAGCGACAGCGGGACCGACAAGAAGGTCGAGAAGGGCAAGACGTCCGCACAGAACCCGCTCGGGGTGAACGAGACGGCGCCGCTCGACTTCGTCCTGTTCGACGGAGGGTTCGGTACGGAGTACGCGAAGGACTCGGTCGCGCTGTTCGAGAAGGCGTACCCGAAGGCGAAGGTCAAGTTCTCTTCGACGCAGAAGATCCAGTCCGAGCTGTCGCCCCGGTTCAACGGCGGTACCCCGCCGGACCTGATCGACAACTCGGGCGCCGAGCAGATGGACATGGGCGTCCTGGTCGGCAAGAAGCAGCTGACCGACCTCACGCCGCTGCTCGACGCGCCGTCGATCGACGACCCGGCGAAGAAGGTCCGCGACACCCTGCGGCCCGGCATCGTCGAGATGGGCCAGTACGACGGCGAGCCCGTCTGGATCATGAACTACGCCTACACCGTGTACGGCGTGTGGTACTCGCAGACCGCGCTCGACAAGTTCGACGCGGAGTACCCGCAGGACTGGGACGCGATGCTGGCCCTCTGTGCGAAGGCCAAGAAGAAGGGCGTCGCGGGCTGGACGTACGCGGGCAAGTACCCGTACTACATCCCGTTCTCGCTCTACCCGTTCATCGGCAAGATCGGTGGCCGCGAGGTCCTCGACGCGATCGACAACCTTGAGCCCAACGCCTGGAAGAACCCGGCCGTGAAGTCCGCCTTCGAGGCGTACTACGAGCTGTACAAGAAGGGCTACATCCTCAAGGGCACCCCCGGTATCGACCACATCCAGTCGCAGACCGCGTGGACCGAGGGCAAGGCGCTGTTCATCCCGAACGGCTCCTGGGTCGAGAACGAGGCGGCGAAGACCACGCCGAAGGACTTCCAGATGAAGGTGGCCGCGCCGTCCAGCCTGGACAGCTCGGACAAGCTTCCGTTCGGCACCATCTGGGCGGGCGGCGGTGAGCCGTTCATCGTGCCGGCGAAGGCCGCGAACCCGCAGGGTGGCATGGAGCAGCTGCGCGTCATGCTGAGCGAGGCCGCGTCGAAGAACTTCACCACGAAGGTGAAGTCCCTGAGCGCATTCAACGGCGGCACGGACGGGCTGACCCTCTCGACCGCGATGCAGTCGGGTGTCGACGCGTTGAAGCTCGCGGGTGACAACGTGCTCAACCCGCGGCTCCAGGACTGGTACGTGGCTCTCCAGAAGGAGAAGATCGGTACCGGTGTCCTCGGTGAGCTGATGGCCGGCCGCATCACGCCGGCCGAGGCCGTCAAGAAGGCCCAGGGCTTCGCCGACGAGGCCGCCAAGGACACCTCGATCAAGCACTACAAGCACCAGTAGGAGCGGACGTGACCGGAAGCCCCACCGGGGCTTCCGGTTCCCCAGGGCAGTACGGCGGCACCCGCCGAGGATTCGGGGTCGGGAGACATGCAACACGGCAAGTACCGGTTCATCGTGGGATTTTTGGTGGTCCCCTTGGCGATGTACACCATTTTCGTCATTTGGCCATTCATTCAGTCCATCTACTATTCGTTCACGGACTGGACCGGTCTGAGCCCCGACTTCAAGATGGTCGGCTTCGGGAACTATTCCCGTCTGCTGGACGACGACACCTTCTGGAAGTCGTTGCAGCACAGCGTTCTCCTCGCGCTGCTGCTGCCCGTCGTCGTACTGGGTCTCGCGCTGTTCTTCTCGTTCATGCTGAACGTGGGAGGACGGCGTAGAAAGGGAGCGGCGATCGCCGGGGTCCAGGGCTCGGGCTTCTACAAGATCGTCTACTTCTTCCCGCAGGTGCTCTCGATCGCGATCGTCGCGCTGCTCTTCCAGTTCGCGTACAACCCGAACAGCGGCCTGATCAACTCCGCCCTCAGCGGGGTGGGCCTGGGCAGTGTCCAGCCGGAGTGGCTGGGGGACCCGGACCTCGCGCTGTGGTGCGTGATGGCCGTCCTGGTCTGGAGTCAGGTCGGCTTCTTCGTCGTCCTGTTCTCCGCGGGCATGGCCTCCATCCCCAAGGACTTCTACGAGGCGGCGCTGCTGGACGGCGCCAGCCGGGTCACCACCTTCTTCCGCATCACCCTGCCGCTGCTGTGGGACACCGTGCAGTCGGGCTGGGTCTACATGGGCATCCTCGCCCTGGGCGCGGAGTCGTTCGCCGTCGTCCAGATCATCACCGTCGGCCCCGGCGGGCCGGACGGTTCCACCAGTGTGCTGACGTTGCTCGTCTACCAGAAGGCGTTCCGTGACGGTCAGGCCGGATACGCGACCACGATCGGCGTCGCCCTTCTCATCGTCACACTGATCTTCTCCGCCGTCGTGATGCGGCTGGGTCGGCGTGAGCGGCTGGAGTTCTGATGAAGACCACTGACACCCCTCCTCCTCCCGCCGAGGCCGTCGAGGCGCGGCCGGTCGTCAAGAAACTGGCGACCCCGTCCGGCAAGGACCGCAGCGGCGGCGTCCTCAACGTCTTCTCGCACGGCGTCCTGGTCATCTGGGCCGTGCTGGTCGTGCTGCCGCTGCTCTGGGCGGTGATGACGTCCTTCAAGGACGACAAGTCGATCCTGACCTCGCCGTGGGCGCTGCCGGACAAGCTGCACTTCGAGAACTGGTCGCGGGCCTGGACCCAGGCGCACATGAGCGACTACTTCCTCAACACCATCCTGGTGGTCGCCGGTTCGCTCGTCGGCACGTTGCTGCTCGGCTCGATGGCCGCGTACGTCCTGGCGCGCTTCGAGTTCCCGGGCAACCGCTTCATCTACTTCCTGTTCGTGGGCGGGATGAGCTTCCCGGTCATCCTGGCGCTCGTGCCGCTGTTCTACGTCATGAACAACCTGGGCCTGCTGAACACCATCCACGGTCTGATCCTGGTGTACATCGCCTACTCACTGCCGTTCACGGTGTTCTTCCTGACGTCGTTCTTCAAAACGCTGCCGACGTCGGTCGCGGAAGCGGCGATCATCGACGGGGCCTCGCACACGCGGACGTTCTTCCAGGTGATGCTGCCGATGGCCAAGCCCGGCCTGATCAGCGTCGGTATCTTCAACTTCCTGGGCCAGTGGAACCAGTACCTCCTGCCGACGGTGCTCAACACCGACCCGGACAAGAAGGTCCTCACCCAGGGGCTCGTCCAGCTCGCCAGCAGCCAGGGCTACAAGGGGGACTGGTCCGGCCTCTTCGCCGGCCTCGTGATGGCGATGCTCCCGGTGCTCGGGGCGTACATCATCTTCCAGCGCCAGGTGGTGGCCGGGCTGACGGCGGGCGCGCTCAAGTAGGGGGCGCGCGTGGCGGTCACGCTCAAGTAACGGTTCCGCATCCGTACAGCACCCGTACCCGTGACGTGGTGGAAGGGCCCCGGCAGACGCCGGGGCCCTTCCCGCTGTCCCCGTACAGGCACGCCCCGCGTGAGGGAAATGTCTCCTTCGGTGTCCGAATATCGCCGCTGGAACCGGCCACCGGGCCGGGAAGGACAAAAGGCGAACGCTCCCCGGCGGGCCGGGTCCCGAGGTCGCGCGGCCCAGGCGCCGCATGATCCGACGGGGGATCAGAGGTGGTCGGACCCGGTCGCTCCGTGAACTCGGCCATGGTCCCGCCCCGTTCAAGGTCTTGACGGGGGACCGCCCGAAAGGCTGAGCTTAGGCTTCACAAGTTGGAGATACGTCGGGGTCTCATTGGCGCGACCCCGGCCGGGGGACGGTCGTCGTGCCGTCCGCCAAGGGCGGGAGTGGATGAGTCGTGGAGACTCCAGGGTCGCAGTCGTCGCTGCACCGGGCCAACCTCGAAAGGGTCGTACGCGCGGTACGCATGGCGGGCGCGCTCACCCAGGCGGAGATCGCCAGGAGCACAGGCCTGTCGGCGGCGACCGTCTCCAACATCGTCCGGGAGCTGAAGGACGGCGGCACCGTCGAGGTGACGCCCACCTCCGCGGGGGGCCGCCGGGCCCGCAGCGTCTCGCTCAGCGGGGACGCCGGCATCGTCATCGGAGTGGACTTCGGCCACACCCATCTGCGGGTGGCCGTGGGGAACCTGGCGCACCAGGTGCTGGCGGAGGAGTCCGAGCCGCTGGACGTGGACGCCTCGTCGGCGCAGGGGTTCGGCCGGGCCGAGGAACTGGTCGAGCGGCTGATCGTGACCACCGGCGTCAACCGCCAGAAGGTGGTCGGCGTGGGCCTCGGCGTGCCGGGCCCCATCGATGTCGAGTCGGGCACGCTCGGCTCCACCTCGATCCTGCCGGGCTGGACGGGGATCAACCCCAGCGAGGAACTGGCCGCGCGCCTGGGGGTGCCGGTGTACGTCGACAACGACGCCAACCTCGGCGCGCTGGGCGAGCTGGTGTGGGGGAGCGGGCGCGGGGTCAGGGACCTGGCGTACATCAAGGTCGCCAGCGGGGTCGGCGCCGGACTGGTCATAGACGGCCAGATCTACCGGGGGCCCGGCGGTACGGCGGGGGAGATCGGGCACATCACGCTGGACGAGTCGGGGCCCGTCTGCCGCTGCGGGAACCGGGGCTGTCTGGAGACCTTCACGGCGGCCCGCTACGTCCTGCCCCTCCTCCAGTCGAGCCACGGCGCCGACCTCACCATGGAGCGGGTGGTCCAGCTCGCCAGGGACGGCGACCCGGGCTGCCGCCGGGTGGTGGGCGACGTGGGCCGTCACATCGGCAGCGGCGTGGCCAATCTCTGCAACCTCCTGAACCCCAGCCGGGTGGTGCTCGGCGGTGATCTGGCGGAGGCTGGGGAGCTGGTGCTCGGGCCGATAAGGGAGTCGGTCTCCCGGTACGCGATCCCGAGCGCGGCGCGACAGCTCTCGGTGCTCCCCGGGGCGCTCGGCAGCCGGGCGGAAGTACTGGGCGCGTTGGCCCTGGTCCTGAGCGAAATGGGCGATTCGTCCCTTATTGAGAACGCTCAGCCGGTCGCCACGCCTGCCTTCACTTAGATAACAAATGGCACCGTTGTCATCTCGTTAAGGATTTACTCCTTGACGTCGGCCCCAGGGGCGAGTTGACTTCCAGCCACCTCGGCCGCAACGACGCGGCCTCGTCAGGGAGGTTTCTGAAGTGAACGCGAACATGCGTCGTGCCGCCGTGGCTGCAGCAGCCACCGCGATGGCTGTTTCCCTCGCCGCCTGTGGTAGTGCCAAGGAGTCCGGCGACAAGGCGGACGCCCCCAAGACTGTCAAGACGGACGCGATCAAGGTCGGGCTGCTCCTGCCGGAGAACCAGACCGCGCGGTACGAGAAGCTCGACCGGCCGCTGATCGAGAAGAAGATCAAGGAACTCACCAACGGCAAGGCCACCATCGTCTACGCCAACGCCAAGCAGGACGCGTCGGTGCAGAACCAGCAGGTCGACGCGATGATCACCAACAAGGTGAACGTGCTGATCGTGGACGCGGTGGACTCCAAGGCCATAGCCGGCTCGGTCACGAAGGCCAAGGACGCCGGCATCCCCGTCGTCGCCTACGACCGTCTGGCCGAGGGCCCCATCGACGCCTACACCTCCTTCGACAACGAAGAGGTCGGCAAGGTCCAGGGCCAGGCGCTCCTGGACGAGCTGGGCGACAAGGCCGGCAAGGGTGACATCGTCATGATGAACGGCGCCGTCACCGACCCGAACGCCGCCCTGTTCAAGAAGGGCGCCCACTCGGTGCTCGACGGCAAGGTGAAGATCGGCAAGGAGTACGACACCAAGGAGTGGAAGCCGGAGAACGCCAACGCCAACATGGAGGCGGCGATCTCGGCCCTCGGCAAGAAGAACATCGTCGGGGTCTACTCCGCCAACGACGGCATGGCCGGCGGTATCATCACCGCCCTCACCGGCGCCGGCATCAAGCCGCTGCCCCCCGTCACCGGCCAGGACGCCGAGCTCGCGGGCGTGCAGCGCATCGTCTCGGGCACGCAGTTCATGAGTGTCTACAAGCCGTACGGCCAGGAAGCGGACATCGCCGCGCAGATGGCGGTCGCGCTGGCCAAGGGCGAGAAGCTCGACTCGGTCACCAAGACCACGGTCGACAGCCCCACCACCAAGGGCGTGCCGTCGGTGCTGGTCCCGGTCGTCTCGCTGACCAAGGCCAACATCAACGACACCGTCATCAAGGACGGCCTGTACTCGGTCCAGGAGATCTGCACCGCTCAGTACAAGGCCGCTTGTGACGCCGCCGGCGTGAAGTAGGTCCGTACCGGGTCCGCCCGGTGACCTGCTCCCGGTGAAAAAGCCTGTCCGGCACCCCGCCCATCAACAGCCCCGCAGCCGGGGCGGGGTGCCGGACGGAACCTCACCCCAGGCCGCCGGCTCCCGCGGCCCTCTTCGTCTGTTCTCTTCTGCTCGACCTCCGCGCCTCCCCCAGGTGCGGCATCCCCGCCGGTCAGGCGGCGAAGGAGATGGTTCATGTGACCGCTACGCCCGTGTTGGCGTTGCGAGGGGTCTCCAAGCGATTCGGTGCCGTCCAGGCGCTCACCGATGTAGAGCTTGAGGTCCACTCCGGTGAGGTGCTCGCCCTCGTGGGCGACAACGGCGCCGGAAAATCAACGCTGGTGAAGACCATCGCCGGTGTGCACCCCATCGATGACGGCGTCATCGAGTGGGAAGGCGGCGCGGTGTCCATCGGCCGGCCGCACGACGCCCAGAACCTGGGCATCGCGACCGTCTACCAGGACCTCTCGCTCGCCGACAACATCGACGTCGTGGGCAACCTGTACCTCGGCCGGGAACTCCGCCGCTGGGGCATCCTCAACGAGGTCGAGATGGAGCGCCGCTCGCGCGAGCTCCTCGACACGCTGTCGATCCGCATACCCAGCGTCCGCATC
Organism: Streptomyces sp. SID3212; assembly: GCF_009865405.1. Taxonomy (GTDB): domain Bacteria; phylum Actinomycetota; class Actinomycetes; order Streptomycetales; family Streptomycetaceae; genus Streptomyces. The sequence goes on from NZ_WWJY01001017.1 coordinate 21,034, forward strand.
CCCATCGCCTCCCTCTCCGGCGGCCAGCGCCAGACCGTGGCGATCGCCCGCTCCATGCTCGGCGAGCCCAAGCTCGTGATTCTCGACGAGCCGACCGCCGCCCTGGGCGTCGAGCAGACGGCCCAGGTGCTCGACCTGGTCGAGCGGCTGCGGGAGCGCGGCCTCGCCGTCCTCCTCATCAGCCACAACATGGCCGACGTCAAGGCCGTCGCCGACAAGGTCGCCGTGCTCAGGCTCGGCAGGAACAACGGCGTCTTCGACGTCAAGACCACGTCGCAGGAAGAGATCATCGCCGCCATCACCGGTGCCACGGACAACGCCGTGACCCGCCGTGCGTCGCGCAATGTGGAGGTTCAGAAGTGAGTATCGACAAGGCCTCCACGCCGGCCGAGCCGGAGACCGCCACGCCGGCGCCCGTCGACGCCCCGGCGCCCGCGGCGGGCGCGTCCACCGTCGTCGACCCGCGGCTCCTCGTACGCGAGCAGGGATTCGGCGGTTACGTCTCCGAGTTCAAGCGCAAGATCCGCGCGGGCGACCTGGGCTCCATGCCCGTCGTCGTCGGCCTGATCATCATCTGGGCGATCTTCACCAGCCTCAACTCGAACTTCCTGACGGCCGGCAACCTCTCCGACATCTCCGTCGCCATGGTCGGCACGGGCATGATCGCCGTCGGTATCGTCTTCGTCCTGCTGCTCGGCGAGATCGACCTGTCGGTCGGCTCGGTCAGCGGTGTCGCGGGCGCCGCCTTCGCCGTCCTCAGCGTCACCCACGGCATGAACGAATGGCTGGCACTCGTGCTCGCCATCGTCACCGGTACGGTCGCCGGCGCGCTCCACGGCTTCGTCTTCGCGAAGATCGGTGTGCCCGCCTTCGCCGTGACACTGGCCGGTCTGCTGTTCTGGAACGGCTTCATGCTCCAGATCCTCGGCAGCGACGGCACGATCAACCTGCCCAACGACGGTGTCCTGGCCAAGATGACCACCTACTACTTCACCGACGTGGCGGCCTCCTACGGCCTCGCCGTCGTCGCCGTGGCGGTGTTCTTCCTCACGTCGTTCACGGAGAACCGCCGCCGCGAGGCCGCCGGGGTCCCCTCCCGGCCGGTCGGCGAGATCGTCCTGCGTACGGCGCTGCTCGCGGTGCTGGCCTTCGGCGTGGCGATCGTCTACAACCAGAACAAGGGCCTGCCCCTCGCGGTCGTGATCTTCCTCGTGGTGCTGGTCGTCACCGACTTCGTCCTGCGCCGTACCACGTACGGCCGCAAGGTCTTCGCCCTCGGCGGCAGCGTCGAGGCCTCGCGGCGCGCCGGTATCAACGTCGCGATGATCCGGATCTCGGTCTTCGCGATCGCCGGTACGTTCGCGGCCGTCGGCGGTCTCTTCCTCGCCTCCAAGATCCAGGCGGCGAACCAGGGCGCCGGCGCGGGCGACCTCCTGATGAACGCCATCGCGGCGTCCGTCATCGGCGGCACCAGCCTCTTCGGAGGCCGTGGCCGCACATGGAACGCACTGCTCGGTGTGCTGGTCATCGTCTCGATCCAGTACGGCCTGGCCCTCCAGGGCATCGCCTCGCCGATCCAGTACATGATCACCGGCGCGGTGCTGCTGGCGACGGTGGTCATCGACGCCGTCACCCGTAAGACCCAGAAGAGCGCGGGTCGCGCCTGACCGCGGTTCCCGCGGGCCTGTGCCCGGCACCCGAACCCTGGGTGCCGGGCACAGCCGTGTCCCGGGTGCCGCAGATATGACGTACATACAGCCGATCGGGTGACATACAACGCACAGCCCGCCCACGGAGCGCGCGAGCGGAACATTAGACTCGGCGGATCGGCAAGCTCGACCAGCTCAAACCCAAGGAGGCACGGGTGGCGTTGCTGACCCACATCAGGGGACCGCGCGATCTGGACCGGCTCGGCCCGGAGCAGCTGGAGCAGTTGGCCGGAGAGATCCGGTCCTTTCTCGTGGACGCGGTCTCCAAGACCGGTGGCCACCTCGGACCCAACCTCGGTGTGGTCGAGCTGACCATCGCCCTGCACCGCGTGTTCGAGTCCCCGAAGGACCGTGTCCTCTTCGACACGGGCCACCAGTCCTACGTGCACAAGCTGCTCACAGGGCGCCAGGACTTCTCCCGGCTCAAGAGCAAGGGCGGGCTCTCCGGCTACCCCTCCCGCGCGGAGTCCGACCACGACGTCATCGAGAACTCGCACGCCTCCACCGTGCTGGGCTGGGCGGACGGACTCGCCAAGGCCAACCAGGTGCTGAGGAAGGACGACCACGTCGTCGCCGTCATCGGGGACGGCGCGCTCACCGGCGGCATGGCCTGGGAGGCGCTGAACAACATCGCCGCCGCCAAGGACCGCCCGCTCGTCATCGTGGTCAACGACAACGAGCGCTCGTACGCGCCGACCATCGGCGGCCTGGCGAACCACCTCGCGACCCTGCGGACCACCGACGGCTACGAGCGGTTCCTGGCCCGCGGCAAGGACCTCCTGGAGCGCACCCCGGTCGTCGGCCGGCCGCTCTACGAGACCCTGCACGGCGCGAAGAAGGGCCTCAAGGACTTCATCGCCCCCCAGGGCATGTTCGAGGACCTCGGCCTCAAGTACGTCGGCCCGATCGACGGACACGACATCGAGGCGCTGGAGTCCGCGCTCCTGCGGGCGAAGCGTTTCGGCGGCCCCGTCATCGTCCACTGCCTCACCGAGAAGGGCCGCGGCTACAAGCCGGCCGAGCAGGACGAGGCCGACCGGTTCCACGGCATCGGCCCCATCCACCCCGACACCGGCCTGCCCATCGCCGCCGCGGGGATGGACTGGACCTCGGTGTTCGGCGAGGAGATGGTCAAACTCGGCACGGAACGCCCGGACATCGTCGCCATCACCGCCGCGATGCTCCAGCCGGTCGGCCTCGCCGCCTTCGCCAGGACGTTCCCCGATCGGGTGTACGACGTCGGCATCGCCGAGCAGCACGGGGCGACCTCCGCCGCGGGCCTGGCCACCGGCGGCCTGCACCCCGTCTTCGCCGTCTACGCGACCTTCCTCAACCGCGCCTTCGACCAGGTGCTGATGGACGTCGCGCTCCACCGCTGCGGTGTGACGTTCGTCCTGGACCGGGCGGGCATCACCGGCACCGACGGCGCCTCGCACAACGGCATGTGGGACATGTCGATCCTCCAGTGCGTCCCCGGCCTGCGCATCGCCGCGCCGCGCGACGCCGACCAGGTCCGCTCCCAGCTGCGCGAGGCCGTCGCCGTGGGCGACGCGCCGACCGTGGTCCGCTTCTCCAAGGGCGCGGTCGGCCCGGCGGTGGCCGCCGTCGCCCGGGTCGGCGGGATCGACATCCTGCGGAGGACCGACGAGGGCACGGCCGACGTGCTCCTGGTCTCCGTCGGCGCGCTCGCCCCGATGTGCCTGGAGATCGCCGATCTCCTCGACAAGCAGGGCATCACGACGACGGTCGTGGACCCGCGCTGGGTCAAGCCCGTGGACGAGGCGCTCGTCCCGCTCGCCGAGCAGCACCGCGTGGTGGTCACTGTCGAGGACAACAGCCGTGTCGGCGGCGTCGGTTCGGCGATCGCCCAGGCACTGCGCGACGCCGGGGTCGACGTACCGCTGCGGGACTTCGGCATCCCGCCGCGCTTCCTGGACCACGCGTCGCGCAAGGAGGTCCTCGCCGAGATCGGGCTGACCGCCCCGGACATCGCCCGCCAGGTCACCGGCCTGGTCGCGAAGCTGGACGGCCGGCTGGTCGATTCGCCGACCGAGATCGCCCGCGACTAGGGCGTGTGCGCGGGGCGGGTCCGGCCCGACAGGCCGGGCGCGTACCGGATCCGACGGTCCCTGGGCCGGTCGGACCGCCTCATCCAGGCGGTCCGACCGGCCCACCCGTGTGAAATACGCCGTTACGGGGTACCCGGGGTCGATCATGTCCGGGGACGACGCGCGCACGGAGGTACGCCGATGAGGACGCAGCAGGACCTGGAGCAGGCCGACAAAGACCTGCCGGGCGGCGGCAGCGGCATGTTCCGTACCAAATCCGTCGAGCAGTCCCTCCGCGACACCGAGGACCCCGAGTTCGCGCTGAAGAAGTCCCTCTCCGCCCTGGACCTCACCGTCTTCGGCGTCGGTGTGATCATCGGTACGGGCATCTTCGTCCTCACCGGAAAGGTCGCCAGGGACACCGCGGGACCCGCCACCGCCCTCGCTTTCGTCACCGCCGGTGTCGTCTGCGCGCTCGCCGCCCTCTGTTACGCCGAGTTCGCCTCGACCGTGCCCGTCGCCGGATCCGCGTACACCTTCTCGTACGCCTCCCTCGGCGAACTGCCCGCCTGGATCATCGGCTGGGACCTCGTCCTCGAACTGGCCCTGGGCTCGGCGGTCGTGGCCGTCGGCTGGTCCGGCTATCTGCGCTCCCTGCTCGACACCGCCGGATTCCACCTCCCGGCCGCCCTGTCCGGCACCCACGACGGGACGTTCGGCTTCGACCTGCTCGCCTGCCTGCTGGTGCTCGCCCTGACCGGCATCCTCGTCGCCGGGATGAAGCTCTCCTCGCTCATCACGAACGTCATCGTCGCCGTCAAGGTCACCGTCGTCCTCATCGTGATCGTCGTGGGCGCGTTCCTGGTCAAGGGCGCCAACTACCAGCCGTTCGTCCCGCCGGCCGAGAGCACCAGCGGCGGCAGCGGCCTCCAGGCGCCCCTCGTCCAGCTGATCTTCGGCTACACCCCCACCGACTTCGGCGTCCTCGGTGTCTTCACCGCGGCGGCCGTCGTCTTCTTCGCCTTCATCGGCTTCGACATCGTCGCGACCGCCGCCGAGGAGACCCGCAACCCGCAGCGGGACGTCCCGCGCGGCATCCTCGGCTCCCTCCTCATCTGCACCGTGCTGTACGTGGCGGTCTCGCTCGTCGTCACCGGAATGCAGAAGTACACCGAACTCTCCGTCGACGCGCCCCTCGCCGACGCCTTCAAAGCCGTCGGACACCCCTTCTGGGCCGGACTGATCAGCTTCGGCGCCGCCGTCGGACTCACCTCCGTCTGCATGATCCTGCTGCTCGGCCAGACCCGGGTGTTCTTCGCCATGAGCCGCGACGGACTGCTCCCCAGGACGTTCTCCCGCGTCCACCCCCGCTTCGGCACGCCCTACCGCTCGACCCTCCTCCTCGGGTCGATCGTCGCGGCCGTCGCCGGCTTCACCTCCATCGACGAACTGGCCTCCCTGGTGAACATCGGCACCCTCTTCGCGTTCATCGTCGTCGCGATCGGCGTGGTCCTGCTGCGCCGCCAACGGCCCGACCTGCCCCGCTCGTTCCGTACCCCCCTCGTGCCGTTCGTCCCGATCGCGTCCGTGCTCGCCTCGCTCTGGCTGATGCTCAATCTGCCCGCCGAGACGTGGGTACGGTTCGGGATCTGGATGCTGGTCGGTTTCGCGGTCTACCTGGTGTACGGACGAGGGCACAGCCGCCTCGGCCGCTCCTCCCGCTGACGGCGGTACGCCCCCGCATGCTCGCCGAGCCTTCGCCCGCCGCCCTGGAAGCCCCCGGGCCCGCCGCCCCCGTACCCCCACCGCCCCGCAC
>NZ_WWJY01001018.1 GCF_009865405.1 Streptomyces sp. SID3212
GAACGACACCGCGCTCGCCGCGGCGAACGCGAACCGCCGCGCACGCCACGGGGAACGCTCCGCCGCCTCGCGGCCGACCTCGTGGATACGGAATCCGGAGCCGCCCGGGACCATCCCGGAGTGCGCCGCGGCCGGTTCGTAGTCGAACCCGCCCGAGCGCACCCCGAAGACGCCGTTCCCGAACGTGCCCCCGTCGAAGAGACCTCGACGGGGGTCGTCGTCGTCCCGGCCGGGGGAACCGCCGGGCAGCCCCTGGAGTCTGGCGAGCAGGCCGGCGGACATCTGGGGTCCGGCGGCCTGGGCGAACACGTTCTTGAGCCGGCGCTGGGCGTCGGCCTCCGCCTTGCACCTGGCACAGGTCGCGAGATGGGCCAGCACACGCTCACGCGCGTCATGGTCCAGCTCCCCGTCCACCAGGGCGGCGAGTCGGTCCCCCAGATGCTGTTCGGCGGGGGTCGGGCTGGTGGCACTCACGCCGGTCCGCCCTCCCCGGCCACACTCACGAAGGCACGCTGCTCGGCCCGGGCCTCGGGCGAACGGTGCTGGAGGGCCTTGCGCAGGTGCGAACGCCCGCGGTGGATCCGGCTGCGCACGGTGCCGAGCTTCACACCGAGCGTCGCCGCGATCTCCTCGTACGACAGTCCCTCGATGTCACAGAGCACCACCGCGGCACGGAACTCAGGCGCGAGGGTGTCCAGCGCCTGCTGGACGTCCGCGTCGAAGTGGGTGTCGTGGAAGACCTGCTGCGGGGACGGCTCACGGCTGGGCAGCCGCTCCGCCGCGTCGTCACCGAGCGCGTCGAACCGGATCCGCTGCTTGCGGCGGACCATGTCGAGGAAGAGGTTGGTGGTGATGCGGTGCAGCCAGCCCTCGAACGTGCCGGGGGTATAGGTCGACAGCGATCGGAAGACCCGGACGAACACTTCCTGGGTCAGGTCCTCCGCGTCGTGCTGGTTGCCCGTCAGCCGGTAGGCGAGGCGGTAGACACGTCCGCTGTGCGTGCTGACGATCTCCTCCCAGCTGGGGGGCGTCCACGCCTGCGCGTCCGCATCCGATGCGAAAGTCGCCGTAACTGCGGAGTCGTTGGAGCGAGAACGGTCAGCGAAGTTGGTCACGGATCTCGGCTCACCCGCCGACCCGAGGAAGCGCCAGAGCACTCCTCCCCGATCCACAGGCTCAGCCGCACCTCCCCTATCGGCTCTGGTGGTGTCCAGTCGAGCCCCTACCATAGCCACCTCGCCCGTTAGCTCCGGATAAGAATCTTTACGTGAATATGGGGCCGATCCCAGCCGCTCGTCACCGTGCTGCCCGCCCCCTCATAACGTCCGGTCCCATCTGCGGGTTCCCGGGCGCAGCGGATACAGTCACCGTTGCGCCGCCAACGGGGACAAGGAGAGGGTCATTACCGCCAACCGGCAGACGAGCTGGGCGTTCTCCGACGCCTACGTCGCCGAGGACGAAGCACTCCACTGGGCCCGCGACAGGGCCCATGAGACGGGGCTTCGCTCGGTGTCACCGGGCACCGGTGCCGCGCTGCGTCTGCTCGCCGCCACCCTGGACGCGAAATCGGTGGCCGAGATCGGCACCGGGACGGGTGTCTCAGGGACGTACCTGCTCCAGGGCATGCGGCCCGACGGCGTGCTGACCACGGTCGACACCGAACCGGAGCGCCAGCAGTTCGCCCGGCAGACCTTCCGGGCGGCCGGCTTCACCGGCAACCGCGCGCGCTTCATCCCCGGCCGCGCCCTCGACGTCCTGCCCCGGCTCGCCGACGGCGGGTACGACCTCGTCTTCTGCGACGGGGACCGGCTGGAGTCCCTCGACTACCTCGACGAATCGCTCCGGCTGCTGCGGCCGGGCGGTCTGGTCTGCTTCGAGGGCATGTTCGCGGACGGCCGGACGGTGGACTCGGCGGCGCAGCAGGCGGAGGTGCTGCGGCTGCGGGAGCTGCTGCGGGCGGTACGGGAGAGCCAGGAGCTCCAGTCGGCGCTGCTGCCGGTGGGCGACGGGCTGCTGTGCGCGGTCCGCCGGGGCTGAGTCCTTTTGTACGTCCGGGTGAAAAAGGGCTGCCCCGGCGCGGACCTGATCCGTGCCGGGACAGCTGTGGTGTCGATCCGGGGATGACGCACGACCCCGAAGACTGTGCGTTCCGCTCAGCCGACGACCTTCTTGAGAGCGTCGCCGAGGGCATCCGCCTCGTCCGGGGTCAGCTCGACGACGAGCCGACCGCCGCCTTCGAGCGGAACGCGCATGACGATGCCCCGCCCCTCCTTGGTCACCTCGAGCGGGCCGTCGCCCGTCCGCGGCTTCATGGCCGCCATGCTCGTTCCCCTTCCTGAAACCAGCTCATCTCCGCCGGCGGCCCCATGACAGGCGCTGTGTCACCGGCATCGAACACATTGCTTCCAGGCCATTATCCCGCATGGCGGGACCCGATGACCAACATCGGTCGGCATCGCTTGCGCAACGCGCTTCCGCAAAACCACTCAATTCGGCGATCCGCCTGCGATACTTCGCCGCCGCCGGGACCTGGTACGACCCGGCGGGACCCGTCCGGGACCCGGCGGCCGGGTTTCCTGGGCCATGCTGGACCCGGACAGGACTGCCCGAGCCGCGAAGGGACCCGATCATGGCCGACACCGTGCTGTACGAGGTGAGTGACGGACTCGCAACGATCACGATCAACCGGCCCGAGGCCAGGAACGCGCTCGACGTGGCGACGAAGGCCGCGCTGCGGGACACGCTGGAGACGGCGGGCGCGGACCCGGCGGTACGGGGTGTGCTGCTGACGGCGGCGGGGGACCGGGCGTTCTCGGTGGGCCAGGACCTCAAGGAGCACATGGCGCTGCGCGCGGCGGACCGGGAGCGGGGCTCGGACGACACGATGCGGACGGTGCGGGAGCACTACAACCCGATCGTCCTCGCGATCACGACGATGCGGAAGCCGGTCGTGGCTGCGGTGAACGGCGTCGCGGCGGGGGCGGGCCTCGGCTTCGCCCTGGCGGCGGACTACCGGGTGGTGTCGGACACGTCGTCCTTCACGACGGCGTTCGCCGGGGTGGCGCTGACGGCGGACTCGGGGGTGTCCTGGACGCTGCCGCGCCTGATCGGGGCGGGGCGGGCGGCGGACCTGCTGCTGTTCCCCCGGACGGTCGGGGCGGAGGAGGCGCTGGCGCTGGGGCTGGTGCACCGGGTGGTCCCGGCGGATTCGCTGGCCGCGGAGGCGGTGTCGGTGGCCCGGACTTTGGCGGCGGGGCCGACGGTGGCGTACGCCTCGCTGAAGGAGTCGCTGGCGTATGGGGTGGGGCGGACGTTGGAGGAGGCGTTGTCTCGGGAGGCGGAGTTGCAGTCGGTGGCGGGTTCTTCCGACGACCACGGGATCGCGGTAGAGGCGTTCCTCTCCAAAACCCCGCCAAATTTCACAGGCCGCTGAAGCCCCTCCGGCCGGGCCCTTTTTGTCCTCAATCGCCGGACGGGCTTGATTT
>NZ_WWJY01001019.1 GCF_009865405.1 Streptomyces sp. SID3212
CCGTACCGCCAGGCCCGCACGGCGAGGTCCAGCTCGGCGCGCCGCCGGCCGGAGCCCTCGGCGAGCCGCGCCAGGAGCGTCTCGTCGGCGGCCGACACCGCCAGCCGTACGGCGTCCTGACCCGACGTCAGTTCCGTTTCGGGTGGCTGCTGTTCATGGCCGGCGGCCAGCGCCTCCGACAGCAGCCGCAGGGCCCGCGCCGCCGCGTCGGCGGCCAGGAACTCCACCGCGCGGGCGTCGACCCCGGAGGGCGGCGGTGTGTCGGTGTCGAGCACCGGCGGCTGTCCCGCCTCGGGCGGTGGCGGTGGGGGAGGCGGCAGCGGCGGCAGGATGTCCCGCGCCGCGAAGGCCTCGGCCGCCGGCACCCCCTTCGGCGCCCCCGGCCGTGCGGGGGTGCCGTCGGCGGACTCCCCGGACGCGCCGTCCGGCTCGTCCGTACGGGCCGCCCGCGCAGCACTCCGTACCTGCAACTCGTCCAGCAGCCGCCGCTCGCCCCGGCCCCGCATCAGCAGCAGCACGAACGGGTCCTGGTCCAGCAGCCGCGCCATCTGGTAGCAGAGCGCCGCGGTGTGCGGGCAGTGGTCCCACGCCTCGCAGCCGCACCGCGGCTCCAGATCACCGATGCCGGGGAGGAGTTCGACCCCCGCGCCCGCCGCGTCCTCCACCAGATGCGGCGGCATCTCCCGGTCCAGCAGCGCGGCGATGTGCCCCGCCCGGTCCACCGCCATGTCGAGGAAGCGGTCCCACTCCTCCTCGCTCAGCCGCTGCCACAGCACATCACTGCGCTGCGCCGTGCCGTCCCGGTCCCGTACGACGGCGGTGATCCGGCCCGGCCCGACGGACACCGCCCCGACGGCCCCCTCGCGGGCGTGCCGCCGCCCTTTCTTCAGCTGCTGGCCGTCCAGCGCGGTGTCCTCCAGCGCCTTCAGCCAGGCCAGGCCCCACCAGGACCGGGCGAAGCCACGGCCCTGGGCGGGCGGCAGAGCGGCGAAGACCCGCGCGTCCCCGTCCGTACCGCCGCCGCCGTCACCATCGGCGCCGTCGTACGCGTTCGCGTTCCCGGTCATCGGACACTCCCTCGCAGCTCCACCAGATCCGCCAGTTCGGCGTCGGTCAGTTCGGTCAGCGCGGCCTCACCCGCGCCGAGCACCGAGTCCGCCAGCTTCTGCTTGCGCGCCAGCATCCCGGCGATGCGGTCCTCGATCGTGCCTTCGGTGATCATCCGGTGCACCTGCACGGGCCGGTGCTGCCCGATGCGGTACGCGCGGTCCGTGGCCTGCGCCTCCACGGCGGGGTTCCACCAGCGGTCGTAGTGCACGACGTGTTCCGCCCGGGTGAGGTTGAGCCCGGTGCCCGCCGCCTTCAACGACAGCAGGAACACCGGGACTTCACCGTTCTGGAAGCGGTCGACCATTGCCTCGCGCTCGGGGACCGGTGTGCCGCCGTGCAGGAACTGGGTCGGTGTCCCGCGCGCCGCCAGATGATCCTCCAGCAGCCGTGCCATCTGCACGTACTGCGTGAAGACCAGCACACTCGCGCCCTCCGCGAGGATGGTGTCGAGCAGTTCGTCGAGCAGCTCCAGCTTCCCGGACCGGTTCGCCAGGCGCGGTGCCTTCTCCTTGAGGTACTGCGCCGGGTGGTTGCAGATCTGCTTGAGCCCGGTCAGCAACTTCACCACCAGGCCCCGGCGTTCCATGCCCTGGGCCCCGGCGATCGCCGCGAGGGTCTCCCGTACGACCGCCTCGTACAGTCCCGCCTGCTCCGTGGTGAGGGAGACGGCCCGGTCGGTCTCGGTCTTCGGCGGCAGCTCCGGCACGATGCCGGGATCGGACTTGCGGCGGCGCAGCAGGAACGGGCGGACCAGCGCGGAGAGCCGTTCGGCCGCCGCCGGGTCGCCCCCGCTCTCGACGGCCTGCGCGTAGCGGGTACGGAACGTGCCGAGGCGGCCGAGCAGGCCGGGAGTGGTCCAGTCGAGAATCGCCCACAGCTCGGAGAGGTTGTTCTCCACCGGTGTCCCGGAGAGCGCCACCCGGGCTTTTGCGCGGATGGTCCGCAGCTGTTTGGCGGTGGCGGAGTACGGGTTCTTGACGTGCTGCGCCTCGTCGGCGACCGCCAGACCCCAGCCGGCGTCGGCGAGCCGTGGTGCGTCGAGTCGCATCGTGCCGTAGGTGGTGAGGACGAACTCCCCTTCCCGCAGGCCCTCCAGGTCGCGGGAGGCGCCGTGGAAGCGGCGGACCGGGGTGCCGGGCGCGAACCGCTCCACCTCGCGCTGCCAGTTGCCCATCAGTGAGGCGGGGCAGACCACGAGGGTCGGTCCCGCTGCCGAGGTGTCGGTCTGGCGGTGCAGATGGAGGGCGATGAGGGTGATGGTCTTGCCGAGCCCCATGTCGTCGGCGAGACAGGCACCGAGTCCGAGGGACGTCATGCGGTGGAGCCAGTTGAGGCCGCGCAGTTGGTAGTCCCTGAGGGTCGCGTCGAGCGCGGCGGGCTGGGGGATCTCTTCGCCGGCCCCGGTGGCGGCGGTGGATTCGGGATCGGCGAGCCGGTCGCGCAGCTCGGAGAGCCAGCCCGACGCCGTGACGTCGACCCGGCGTCCGTCGACCTCGGCGGACCCGGTCAGGACGGCGCCGAGCGCGTCGAGCGGGGTGACGTGGCGGTCCCGGCTCTCCCGGGCGCGCCGTGCCTCGGCGGGGTCGATGAGCACCCACCGGTCGCGCAGCCGGACCACCGGGCGTCCTGCCTCGGCGAGTTGGTCGAGTTCGGCGCGGGTGAGCGGCTGATCGCCCAGTGCGAAGCGCCAGTTGAAGGCGAGGAGCGCGTCCGCCGAGAGGAAGGAGGGCAGATCACTGGCGGTCCGCCCCGGGGCGTCGCCGGTGGGGTCCGTACCGCCGGGGCCGTCGAAGTCGCGTGTGATCCCCGCTTCGTTCGCCGCGGGGGCTTGCGACCCGCTCCCCGCCGGTGGCGGGCCGATCACCGCGCGGGCGGTGAGCGTCCGCGCCAACTCCTTGGGCCAGTGCACCTGGACGCCGGTCGCGGCGAGCGCCCCGGACGCCTCGCCGAGCAACTCGCCGATCTCGTCGTCGTCCAGCTCCACGGCGTCCG
>NZ_WWJY01001020.1 GCF_009865405.1 Streptomyces sp. SID3212
GAGCCACGCAAGCGCGGCCGGCGCCACGGACGTACGCCACCCGAACCGCGCCGGCGGGGCCGGAGCCGTACCCGCGTGCCCGTCCGGCGGGGCCGGAGTCGTAACCCGCGTGTGCCCCCTCCGGCCGGAGCCCGAGGCTACTCTCGGCCCGCCGAGACGAACGTCAGGTCCGCCGACCTGCCGCCCTTCACGCGGGACGCGATCGGGGCCAGGAGGTCCAGTTCGCTGTCCGTCAGGACCAGGCGGGTCGCGGCGGTGTTCTCCTCCACCCGGGCGCGGCTGCGGGTTCCCGGTATCGGGACCACGGTCAGGCCGTGGATCGCCGAGCGCTGCTGCGCCCAGGCCAGGGCGACCTGGCCGAGCGTCGCGTTGCGGCCCTCGGCGATCTTGCGTACGGGCTCCAGCAGCGCCGCGTTCGCGCGGGCGTTCGGGCCGTTGAAGCGGGGCTGTCCGCGACGGAAGTCGCCCTCGCCCAGCTCCTGCTCCGCGTTGACGAACGAGCCCGTCAGGAAGCCGCGGCCGAGCGGGGAGTACGGCACGAGCGCCACGCCCAGTTCGACGGCGGTCGGCACGATCCGCTCCTCGATGTCGCGGCTGAACAGCGACCACTCCGACTGGAGCGCTGCGATCGGGTGCACGGCCTGCGCGGCGCGCAGCTCACCCGCGGTGACCTCGCTCAGCCCGAGGTGCTTCACCTTGCCCTCCGCGACCAGTTCGGCCATGGCCGAGACCGTCTCCTCGACGGGGACCCTCACGTCACGCCGGTGCATGTAGTACAGGTCGATCACATCGACCCCCAACCGCGTGAGACTGCCCTCGACACACGCCCGCAGGTACGCCCGGTCGTTGCGGATGGTCCTGGCCCCGTCCTCCGGGGACACGCCGAGCCCGAACTTGGTGGCCAGTACGATCTCGTCGCGGTGCGCCTGCACGAAGGGGGCGATGAACTTCTCGTTCTCCCCCTGCCCGTACACGTCCGCCGTGTCGAACAGCGTCACGCCCAGTTCCAGCGCGCGCTCCAGCGTCGCCCGCGCCTCCGCCACGTCCGTGGTGGGCCCGTAGGTGTCGCTCAGGCCCATGCAGCCGAATCCCTGGGCGCCCACCTCCGGTCCCGTGGTGCCGAGTCGTACCGGGGTCAGGGGTGTGATCGTGCTGTCGCTCATGGGTCTTCAGACCCTTTCCGGCGCCCGACGGGCACCCGCGTAGAAGCTGATCTTGTGGTCGAGCACGGCGACGGTGTCCTGGAGTTCGCTGATCCGGTCGATGACGTCGCGACGGGTCCGCTCCAGCAGTTCCTGCCGTTCCTCGAACGTCTCCTCGCCTACCCGGATCAGCTCCGCGTACCGCACCATGTCCGCGACCGGCATGCCGGTCAGCCGCAGCTTGGTCACGAACTCCAGCCAGTCCAGGTCCTGGTTGGAGAACCGGCGCTGCCCGGTGTTCGACCGGTCGACGTGCGGCATCAGCCCGATCCGCTCGTACCAGCGCAGGGTGTGCGCGGTCAGGCCGGTGAAGGCGGCGACCTGGCTGATCGTGTAGCGGTCCTTGCCGTCGGGGCTCGGGTGGGGTCGCGGAGGCGCGGCGCAGACGTCGACAGGTTCTGTCACGGCGGGGCTACTCTCCATCAGCGTCATGCGTCACACGCTAGAACCTTCGAGTGCACTCGAAGCAAGCGAATAATGCGACGAGATTCGCGGCGGACACGCCCTAGCATCGTCCGCATGACCCTCGCACGACCCGCCACCCCCGCCGACGCCGAGGAACTGGTCCGCCTCCGCACGGTGATGCTCGACTCCCTCGCCGGGCCCAGCACGGACCTCGGCTGGCAGCCCGCCGCGGTGGAGACGCTCCGGCGGAAACTCGCGGACCCTTCGGGCGATTTGACCGCCTTTGTGGTAGATCGACCGGATGCCCCGGACACCTCGGGCACCCCGCACACCCCCGGCGCACTCGCGGCGACGGCCGTCGGCGTCATCGAGCACCGCCTCGGCGGCCCCGCCAACCCCACAGGCATCAGCGGCTATGTGTTCAGCGTCGCCACCGACCCCGACCTGCGCCGCCGCGGTTACTCCCGCGCCTGCGTGGAGGCGCTGCTCGACTGGTTCCGTGCGCGCGGGGTACGGAAGATCGACCTGCGCGCGTCCCGCGAGGGCGAACCGCTGTACGCCTCGCTCGGGTTCGTCCGTACCCCCGACCCCGCCATGAGGCTGACGCTCTAGACCTCTACGCTCGTCGTATGCAGAGTCTGGCGTTGATCGACAACTGGCCCGTGCCGACCACGGCCGCCGCCGTCGTACGGGCGGACGGCACCGTCGTGGGGTCGCGCGGTCCCACCTCGCACCGCTTCCCCCTGGCCTCCGTGACCAAGCCGCTGGCCGCGTACGCCGTCCTCGTGGCGTACGAGGAAGGGGCCGTCGAACTCGACGAGCCGGCCGGTCCCGAGGGCTCCACCGTCCGTCACCTGCTCGCGCACTCCAGCGGACTGGCCGCCGACGAGAACCGGGTGACGGCCCCGCCCGGCACCCGCCGGATCTACTCGAACGCGGGCTTCGAGGCGCTGGGCGACCATGTCGCCAAGGCCACCGAGATCCCGTTCGGGGAGTACGTGTGCCAGGCGGTCCTCGAACCGCTCGGTATGACCTCCACCACACTGGACGGCTCCCCGGCCAGGGCCGCCGTCTCGACGGTCGACGACCTGACGCGCTTCGCCGCCGAACTCCTGGCGCCCCGCCTGCTGGACCCCCGCACGGTGCTGGAGGCCATGACGGTCGTCCACCCGGGGCTCTCCGGCATCCTGCCCGGCTACGGGCGGCAGAAGAACAACGACTGGGGCCTCGGCTTCGAGATCCGCGACACCAAGTCCCCGCACTGGACGGGCGGTTCGTCCTCACCGCGCACGTTCGGCCACTTCGGGGTGTCCGGTACGTTCCTGTGGGTCGACCCGGACGCGGGGGCGGCCTGCGTCTCCCTGTCCGACCGGGACTTCGGCCCGTGGGCGATCGAGGCGTGGCCCCCGTTCACGGACGCGGTGCTGGCCGAACTGCGCGCGGGCTGAGCGACGCCGGACGACAGACAACGGACGACGACGGACGACGGACGACGGACGACGGACGACGGACGACAAAGCAAGCCCTAGAGCCGGCCCGACATCTCCCACAGCAGGACCTCCGCAGGGCCGCCCGTCACGTCCAGGCCCTCCGCGTCCGTGATCCGCGCCGAGTCCCCCGGTCCCAACTCCTCGCCGTCCAGCCGGGCCCGGCCCCGTACGACATGGACGTACACGAACGCCGCGTCCGGTACGGCCGCGCGCTCGTCCTCCCGCAGCCGGCGCACGTGCAGCATCGCGCCGGCCTGCGGGAGGGCGTACGGCGTGGAGTCGGCGATGCCGCGCACGATCTCGTACCCCGGCTCCCCGCCCGGCTCCAGCGGCGCGAGCCACATCTGCACGAACACCAGGGGCAGTTCCGCGTCGTTGCGCTCCACGTGCCGTACCCCGTCCGCCGCGCTGAGCCGCTGGACGTCCCCGGCCCTGACCACCGTGGCGTGGCCCGCCGAGTCGCGATGGGTCAGCTCGCCCTCGGCGACCCAGGTGACGATCTCCGTGTGGCTGTGCGGGTGTTCGCCGAAACCGGCGCCCGGCGCGAGCCGTTCCTCGTTGCAGGCGAGCACCGCGCCGAAGCGCAGATTGTCCGGGTCGTAGAACCGTCCGAAGGACAGGGCGTGCCAGGATTCGATACCGGCGGAGGGATCGCCGCCCCGGTAACGCTCCTCTGCGCGCACGACTCGCATCACAGGTCCCACCGTAGGGGATGCCGGGCGCCCCGGCGGCTTCCTCACCCGTACCGATAAGGCAGTCTTGTCCCCGTGCCTGAACCAGCGAACGTAGCCCACTCCCACCCCGCGACACTGCGCCGCCTGGAGCAGTCGGCCGGGCGGCTCGCCGCGAACGCCATCGCGCGCATGGACGCGACGCTGCCGTGGTACCGCGCGATGCCGCCGGAGAACCGTTCGTGGATTGGGCTGGTCGCGCAGGCGGGCATCGCCGCGTTCACCGAGTGGTTCCGTCACCCGGAGACCCCGCAGGCCATCTCCACGGACGTGTTCGGTACGGCTCCGAGGGAGCTGACGCGGGCGATCACCCTGCGCCAGACCGTCGAGATGGTACGGACGACCATCGAGGTCATGGAGACGGCGATCGAGGAGGTCGCCGCCCCCGGCGACGAGTCCGTGCTGCGGGAGGCCCTGCTCGTCTACGCGCGCGAGATCGCCTTCGCCACCGCACAGGTGTACGCGCAGGCCGCCGAGGCCCGTGGGGCCTGGGACGCGCGGCTCGAATCCCTCGTCGTCAACGCGGTCCTCTCCGGGGAGGCCGACGAGGGCGCGGTCTCCCGGGCCGCGGCGCTCGGCTGGAACGCCCCCGAACACGTCTGCGTCCTGCTCGGCACGGCCCCGGACGGGGACAGCGAGCTGACCGTCGA
This sequence comes from Streptomyces sp. SID3212, assembly GCF_009865405.1. Taxonomy (GTDB): domain Bacteria; phylum Actinomycetota; class Actinomycetes; order Streptomycetales; family Streptomycetaceae; genus Streptomyces. The sequence continues at coordinate 4,479 of NZ_WWJY01001020.1, forward strand.
GGCGATCCGCCGGGCCGCCCGGCACGCCAAGCTCCAGGTCCTCACCGGCGTGCTCGGCGACCGCCTCGTGGTGATCGCGGGCGGCAGCGACAACCCGCTCCAGGTCGCCAAGGCCCTGATCGGGCCGTACGCGGCGGGGCCCGTCGTGGCGGGACCCGTGGCCCCCGATCTGCTGGCCGCGACGAAGTCCGCGCAGGCCGCCGCCGCCGGGCTCAAGGCCTGTTTCGCCTGGCAGGACGCCCCCCGCCCGGTCCTCGCCGACGATCTGCTGCCGGAGCGCGCGATCGCCTCCGACCCGGCCGCGCGGGACCAGCTGGTGGAGGAGATCTACAGACCGCTGGAGGAGGCGGGCTCCGCGCTGCTGGAGACTCTGAGTGTCTATCTGGAGCAGGCGAGCAGCCTGGAGGGCGCCGCCAGGATGCTCTTCGTCCACCCGAACACCGTGCGCTACCGGCTTCGACGAGTGACTGACGTCACCGGATGGTCACCTTCCGATGTACGGTCCGCGTTCACGCTCCGGATCGCCCTCATCCTCGGGCGCTTGGCCGAGCGGGAGGCTCAGTCCTAGACTTTTGTCGTACTCCAACAATTCCCCCGACGGTTCTTCGTCCCTGTCGTCACGGGCGGTGAAGGCCATCCACAAGAGAGAGTGTGAGGGTGCTCGTACTCGTCGCTCCCGGCCAAGGCGCTCAGACGCCCGGCTTCCTGTCTCCCTGGCTCGATCTGCCCGGCGCCGAAGACCGGCTGCGGGCCTGGTCGGCCGCCATCGACCTGGACCTCGTCCACTACGGCACGAAGGCCGACGCGGACGAGATCCGCGACACGGCCGTCGCCCAGCCGCTGCTGGTGGCCTCCGCGCTGCTGTCGGCCCGTCAACTCTTCCCCGCCACCGGCGACCTGGCGCGTGACGTCGGCGCGGTGGCCGGTCACAGCGTCGGCGAGCTGGCGGCCACCGCGCTCGCCGGTGTCCTCACCGACGAGGCGGCCATCAGGCTCGTACGCACCCGCGGCCTGGCCATGGCCGACGCCGCCGCCGTCACCAGGACGGGGATGTCCGCCCTGCTCGGCGGCGACCCCGACACCACCGTGGCGCACCTGGAGACGCTCGGGCTGACGCCCGCGAACGTGAACGGGTCCGGCCAGATCGTGGCCGCGGGCACGCTGGAACAGCTCGCGGCGCTGGAGGCGAACCCTCCGGAGGGTGTACGGCGTGTCGTGGCGCTCAAGGTGGCCGGCGCGTTCCACACGCACCACATGGCCCCCGCGTCCTCGGCGCTCGAAGAGGCCGCCCGCGCGCTCGACCCCGCGGACCCGGCCGTACCGTACGTCTCGAACAAGGACGGTCAGCCCGTCGCCACCGGCGCCGACGTACTGACCCGTCTGATCGGCCAGGTGGCCAGCCCGGTCCGCTGGGACCGGTGCATGGAGACCTTCCAGGAGCGGGGCGTCACCGCGCTGATCGAGCTCTGCCCCGGGGGTACCCTGACCGGTCTCGCCAAGCGCGCCCTGCCCGGTGTGAAGACCTTGGCCCTGAAGACCCCCGACGATCTCGACGCGGCCCGCACCCTGATCGCCGAGCACTCCTCCACGGCTGACTAAAGGAGCCAGAGAGCATGTCGAAGATCAAGCCCAGCAAGGGTGCTCCGTACGCGCGCATCATGGGCGTCGGCGGCTACCGCCCGACCCGGGTCGTGCCCAACGAGGTGATCCTCGAGACGATCGACTCGTCCGACGAGTGGATCCGCTCCCGCTCCGGAATCACGAGCCGCCACTGGGCCTCCCCGGAGGAGACCGTGGCCGCGATGTCCATCGAGGCGTCCGGCAAGGCCATCGCCGACGCCGGGCTCAGGCCCGAGCAGATCGGCGGGGTGATCGTCGCCACCGTCTCGCACTTCAAGCAGACCCCGGCCATCGCCACGGAGATCGCCGACGCGATCGGCGCGGGCAAGCCCGCCGCGTTCGACATCTCCGCGGGCTGCGCCGGCTTCGGCTACGCGCTGACCCTCGCCAAGGGCATGGTCGTCGAGGGTTCGGCGGAGTACGTCCTCGTCATCGGCGTGGAGCGGCTCTCCGACCTGACCGACCTGGAGGACCGGGCCACGGCCTTCCTGTTCGGCGACGGCGCGGGCGCCGTGATCGTGGGCCCCTCGAAGGAGCCGATGATCGGCCCCACGATCTGGGGCTCCGAGGGCGACAAGTCCGACACCATCAAGCAGACGGTGTCGTGGGAGGAGTACCGCCACGGCACGGTGGAGAAGTTCCCCGCCATCACGCAGGAGGGCCAGGCGGTCTTCCGCTGGGCCGTCTTCGAGATGGCGAAGGTCGCCCAGCAGGCCCTCGACGCGGCGGGCATCACCTCCGCCGATCTGGACGTCTTCATCCCGCACCAGGCGAACATGCGGATCATCGACTCGATGGTGAAGACCCTCAAGCTGCCGGACAGCGTCACGGTCGCGCGTGACGTGGAGACCACCGGCAACACCTCGGCCGCCTCGATCCCGCTCGCGATGGAGCGGCTCCTGGCGACCGGACAGGCGAAGAGCGGCGACACGGCGCTCGTCATCGGCTTCGGGGCGGGTCTCGTGTACGCCGCTACGGTCGTTACCCTCCCCTAGTCACGCCGGACCCTCCGGTACGTGTTCCCATATATCCCTCTGCTCAATATCGAAGGAGCGCCCACATGGCCGCCACGCTGGAAGAAATCGTCGCAGGTCTCGCCGAGATCGTGAACGAGATCGCCGGTATCCCGACCGAGGACGTCCAGTTGGACAAGTCCTTCACCGACGACCTCGACGTCGACTCGCTGTCCATGGTCGAGGTCGTCGTCGCCGCCGAAGAGCGCTTCGACGTGAAGATCCCGGACGACGACGTCAAGAACCTGAAGACGGTCGGCGACGCCGCGAACTACATCCTCAAGCACCAGGACTGACCGCACCGCGCGGCTGACGCCACCCGGTGGTGGCGCCGTATAAAATTCAGCACCCTCTACACGTGGAGAAAGAATTCCAGTGAGCTCGACCAATCGCACCGTGGTCGTCACCGGTATCGGCGCAACCACACCGCTGGGTGGCGACAGCGCATCGACCTGGGAAGGTCTGCTCGCCGGCCGCTCCGGGGTGAAGCCCCTGGAGGGCGAGCGCTTCGCCGGTCTGCCGGTCCGCATCGCCGCCGTCGCGGCGGTCGACCCGGGCGATGTACTGCCCCGTCCGCTCGCCCGCAGGCTGGACCGCTCGGCGCAGTTCGCGCTGATCGCGGCCCGCGAGGCGTGGGCGGACGCGGGTTTCACCGCCCGCGCCGGTGACGACACCTCCGTCGACCCCGACCGGCTCGGGACCGTGATCGCCTCCGGCATCGGTGGCGTCACGACCCTGCTCGACCAGTACGACGTCCTCAAGGAGAAGGGCGAACGCCGCGTCTCCCCGCACACCGTGCCGATGCTGATGCCCAACAGCCCGGCCGCCAACGTCAGTCTGGAGGTGGGCGCCCAGGCGGGCGTGCACACTCCCGTCTCGGCCTGCGCCTCGGGCGCCGAGGCCGTCGGTTACGCGGTGGAGATGATCCGCAGCGGCCGGGCCGACGTCGTGGTCGCCGGTGGTACGGAAGCGGCCATCCACCCGCTGCCCATCGCCGCGTTCACGAACATGATGGCGATGTCGAAGAAGAACGACGACCCGGCCGGCGCCTCCCGCCCGTACGACACGGGCCGCGACGGCTTCGTCCTCGGCGAGGGCGCGGGCATCGTCGTACTGGAATCCGCCGAGCACGCGGCCAGGCGGGGCGCGCGGGTCTACTGCGAACTGCTGGGCCAGGGCATCTCGTCGGACGCGCACCACATCGCGCAGCCCGAGCCGACCGGCCGGGGCATCGCGAAGGCGCTGGAGAACCTGCTGGCGTCGACGGACCTCAAGGCGTCCGAGGTCATGCACCTCAACGCGCACGCCACGTCCACCCCGCAGGGCGACGTCGCCGAGATCAAGGCGCTGCGCCGGGTGCTGGGCGACGAGCTGGACCATGTCGCCGTGTCCGCGACGAAGTCGATGACCGGCCACCTGCTGGGCGGCGCGGGCGGTATCGAGACGGTGGCCACCGTGCTGGCGCTGTACCACCGTACGGCCCCTCCGACGATCAACCTGACCGACCAGGACGAGGACGTCGACGCGGACATCGTCAAGGGCGAGCCGCGCGCGCTCCCCGGCGGGACGATCTCCGCGATCAACAACTCCTTCGGCTTCGGCGGCCACAACGTGGTCCTGGCGCTGCGTACGGTCTGAGTCCGTACGAGCGGCGCGCACCGCCGCACGGCACGAGGCCCGTCCCCCGGGTGGGGACGGGCCTCGCCGTGCAAGGAGCTCATGTCACTCGTCGAAGCTGGCGAAGTACGAGGCCGCCATGTCCTCCTCGCCGTGCCCCAGCTCCTTGGCGCGGCGGAAGCGTTCGGCGCACGCGGCCATGACGTCCAGGTGGACGCCCTCGGCCTCCGCCGCCTCGACGATCAGCCGGGCGTCCTTGGCCCCCGTGTTGACGGAGAAGCTCGGCGTGTAGTCCCCGTCGAGGATCATCTCCGCCTTGGCGTGGAGGTACGGCACGTCCATCGGGCCGCCCGAGGTGAGGTCCAGGAAGGCTCTCGGGTCGGCGCCGATCCCCTTGGCCAGGGCGAGCGCCTCGGCCGCCCCGTTGGTCAGGGTCAGGGTCCAGCCGTTGGCGACCAGCTTGAGGCGGGTGGCGGCGGCCGAGGCGCCGTCCTCGCCCAGCCAGAGCGTGCGCCGCCCGATGACGTCCAGGACGGACCTGAGGCGGTCCCGGTGCTCCTCGGGGCCCGCCGCCAGCACCGCGAGCTGTCCGTTCTCCGCAGGGGCCTTGGTGCCGACCACGGGCGCGTCGTAGAAGACGACGCCGTACTCCGCCGCGAGGGCCGCCAGCCCGGGGACGTCCGCGAGGCCCACGGTGGTCGACTGGAGCCAGAGGGTCCCGGCGCCCAGGCCGGGCGCGGCGGCGGTGAAGGCGTCCCGGACCGCTGCCGCGTCGTACACGACGGTGAGGACCACGTCGGCGCCCGTCACCGCCTCGGCGGCGGTGGCCGCGACCCGCGCGCCGTCGGCGGCGAGCGGCTCGGCCTTCGCGGGGGTTCGGTTCCACACCCGGACGTCGTGTCCCGCGCGGCAGAGGGTGCGGGCCATCGCGGAGCCCATGATTCCGGTGCCGAGGACGGCTACTGCGAGATGATCGGTCATGGGTCCACGGTAGGACCCCGGGAGACGCCCCCGTGCGCGGGAGCGCTCAGACGACCTGGTGGAGCCAGCGGACCGGCGCGCCCTCGCCCGCGTACCGGAAGGGCTCCAGCTCGTCGTCCCACGGCTTGCCGAGCAGCTTGGCGACCTCCGCCTCCAGCTGGGTCTCGCCCTGCCGGGAGCGGGCCAGCGCGGCGCGCAGCCGGTCCTCGGGGACCAGGATGTCGCCGTGCATGCCGGTGACCGCGTGGAAGATGCCGAGGTCGGGCGTGGCGCTGTAGCGCTCCCCTTCCGCCGTGGCGCAGGGCTCGGCGGTCACCTCGAAGCGGAGCATCTGCCAGCCGCGCAGGGCGGAGGCGAGCTTGGACGCCGTGCCCGGTTCGCCCTTCCAGGAGACCTCGGCTCTCCAGGTGCCGGGTGAGGCCGGCTGCCGGATCCAGTCGAGCTGGACCCGCAGGCCGAGGACTCCGGCCACCGCCCATTCGACGTGGGGGCACATCGCGCGCGGTGCGGAGTGAACGTACAGAACTCCACGTGTCGTCACCGGGACCTCCAGTGTGGGACGAGGTTCGCCTTTCCCAGCGGCCTCAGTAAACAGCATCGGGAGTGAAACTCCACAAAAGGGACAGTATGTGACGTGAGGTAATTTACCGGAGCCACGCGTTCGGGGCCTCTGGTCCGACGTGGGAAAAGCTACCGTGCGGCGGGGTGCCCGGGGTGACGTACCGTCGGTCCCGGGGCCGATATGCGCGAAGCTTTCACTCGCCGGGGCGCCGCCGGGTGCCAGGCGCATGTGCCGCTGGTACGGGCGGTTCCCGAGCGGCCGAAAAGCGCCGGGAACGGCCGCAGGAGCAACGTCGAACACGAACCGACGGGAGGACCGCGATGCGGGAGGGCCGACGGACCGGGAGTGCGACCCCGGCGCGCCGCCGTACGGACGACGGGCGCGCGTGGCGTCGGCGTGGCGGCGGCCGTGCGCGTGTCGCGGGTGGTCCGCGTGTCGCGGGCGGTCCGCGT